>DATJGR010000247.1:0-18704 GCA_035494855.1 Pseudomonadales bacterium
AGCGCTGGTGGACAAGTTCCGCGCCGCCACGCACTACTTCAACACGTTCGCTTCGAGTCCGCTGCAGGCCGCCGTCGGCATGACGGTGCTCGACATCATCGAACGCGACCGGCTGCGCGAGAATGCCGCTGCGGTAGGCGCTGCGCTGAAGCGCTCGCTGGGCGAACGCAAGCCGCGCTGCGCCGCGATCGGCGATGTGCGCGGCGAAGGGCTTTTCATCGGCATCGAGATGGTGAAGGACCGCGACGGTAAAGCGCCGGATCGCGAACGCGCGGTGGATGTCGTCAACCGGCTCAAGGACAAGGGCTTCCTCACGAGCAACGCCGGCATATTCGGCAACGTCGTGAAGATCCGCCCCCCGCTCGTGTTCAAGCAGAACCACGCCGACGAATTTCTCACCGCGTTCGACGCAACACTCGGCGAAATCGATGGATAAGGCGGCAGCGTCAGAAGCGTATGCGCCGGCCGCGCGCGACGCGCTGCGAGCGTTTCCGATCGACGCCACCGGGCTCGAACTCGTTTCGGTATCGGAGAACGTGACTTTCCGTGTTCACGATGCGACAGACGGCGCGGCTTACGTGCTGCGTCTGCACAGACCCGGTTATCACTCGCTGGACGAGCTGGTGTCGGAACGCACGTGGATCCGCGCGCTCGCCGACGCAGGCATTGCGGTGCCGCCGCCGTTGAATGCGTGCGATGGCCGCGACTACGTCGGCGTATCGGTCGCGGCCACCGGTGAAAGCCGCTACGCCGGCGTGTCGCGCTGGACCGAAGGCAGAGTGCTCGCCGAAGTGTTGCGGCAGAGCGAAAGTGTTGGCGAAGTGGAGCGCTATTTCGAACAGCTCGGCGTCATCGCCGCGGCCATGCACGATCAGGCGAGCGGTTGGAAGACGCCTACGGGTTTCAGGCGCCACGCGCTCGACACCGACGGTCTGATGGGCGAAGCGCCGTTCTGGGGTCGCTTCTGGGAACACCCGGGTCTGTCGCATGCGGAGCGATCGCTGCTGCTCGAAACGCGCGCGAGCATCCGCGGGGCGCTTGATCGCTTCGGCCGCGATGCACGCACGTTCAGCGTGATTCATGCGGACCTGCACCCGGGCAATCTGCTGGTGAACGGTGATCGGCTCACGGTCATCGACTTCGATGATTCGGGGTTCGGCTGGCATCAGTACGACGCGGCCGTTGCGTTGTTTCACTCGCAGACGCGCGGCGAATTCGCGACGATCGAGCGGGCCTTCGTGCGCGGCTATCGATCGACGCGCGACATCTCGAACGAAGCGCTCGCGCTGATACCGATGTTCCTGCTGATCCGCGGCATGGCGGTGATCGGCTGGATCAACCAGCGGCCGGAACTGGATACTTCCGAGTACTTCCAGTGGTTGAGAGAGACCGTCTGCACGCAGTGCCGAACGTTCGAGCCGCCGTGCTGAACGCGTGTGCGGCGACCGGTGCGGGTTTCCTGACGGCCGTGTTGTGGTTCGACCTGATGTTCGACGTGCAGACGCGCAGATACGGCGGCGACGTGCTGCCGGAACGCGTGCTCGCGTCGATCGCCGCGTACTACCGACGCGTCACCACCGAAGCGACGCCGATGAACCGGCTGATCAGCCTCGTGATGCTGGCAACGCTGGCGGTGTTGCTTGCAGAGGTCGTAACCGGTGACACGCCGCGGTTGATCAGCGCGGCTTCGTTGGCATTCGCGGCGGGTGCGATCGGGCTCGCCGCGGCGCGCACCGTTCGCAATGCCGTCAGGCTTGGCGGCGCGCAGGACCCGCCGGCGTTGCAGACGCAACTCGCGAGAGCGATCTATCGCGATCACCTGAACTGTCTCACCGCGATGGTCGCGGTGGTGGTGCTGCAGATCGGCGGAATCGGCGTGCGCGTTTGAGTGGCCCACCGCGACCGCAGATTGGCCTTCAACGACAGGTATTCGAGCGCGCGGCTGACTAGGATGCCGCCTCCCTGCTACCCGCGCCGGCCCGAGGCGCCTCCTCGTGAACTCCGAACATTTCATTCTGCTGGCGGCGATGTTGTGCCTGGTCGTCGGCCCCACGCTCATTGTCCATCTGCTGCACCGTCGGTCGGAAAAGCGCCGGTTAGACGACGGATCGATCGACGTTTGTCGACGCCGTCGGCGTGGTCGAGTAAGCGACGGAGACCCCGGATAGCGACAGCAACGCAGCGCCGGGATTGGACCGCTGCGTTCGAGGCCTTAAAGTGTGGACACGACGAGGATCCACGTTGACCACACCCATCGTTTATTCAGTGCCCGGCATGGACGAGGTGCAGGTGCACAGCAATCGGCGCTATCGCCCCGACACAGATAGCAGTCTGCTGCTCGATGCATACGAGCCGCCGGGGCTTTCACGCTCCGAGCGTAGGCCGGTCGTACTACTCGTGCATGGCGGCGTCGCGCCCGGCGTGCTCGCCAAAGACTGGCCGCTGTTCCAGACGTGGGGTCGCTTGCTTGCAGCCAGCGGTTTCGTCGGCATCACGTTCAACCACCGTCTCGGTTTTCCGAAAGCGAATCTCGTGCAGGCCGGCGCGGACGTGCGCGCCGCCATTGCCCACGCCCGCGACAATGCCGAGGCATTGCACGTCGATCGCGACCGGGTGTGTCTGTTGGGATTCTCTGCCGGAGGTCCGCTGCTCGGTGCCGGTCTCGGGCCGGATACCGAGTTCGTGCGGTGCATGCTCGCGTTCTATGCGTTTCTCGACATCCGGCATTCGCCGCTGCATACGGACGAAGGCCCGCCGGAATTCCTGCGGCAATATTCGCCCGCCGCGTTTTACGGTGAACCCGGCGCCACGGTGCCGCCGATCTTCGTTGCGCGCGCGGGTCTCGACGTGGCGCCGCTGAACGCGGTCATCGACCAGTTCTCGGCGGCCGCGCTCGCGGCAAATGCCCCGCTCACGCTCATGAATCATCCGCAAGGCAAGCACGGTTTCGACGCGCTGAACGACGACGACCGCTCGCGCGAGATCATCCGCGCCGCGATCGCGTTCATGCACACCCATCTGGAGGTTTGAACTCATGCAGCAGCCGTTGCAGCGCATTCTCGAAAAAATTCAGACGCTTGGGCTCAACGACAACCTGCGTGAACTCGAAGCGCAGGGTTACACGACGCTTCCCAACGTGCTGTCGAAGGGGCAGATCGAACGCGCGAAGCGCGCCATCGTCGCGCGGGTGGAACGGACGACGTCGCGCGAGGTCGACGTCGACGCGGAGTCGGGCGCTGCGTTCACCGGCATGCAGTACATTCCGTATCTGTTGTACGACGACGAGATCTTCGAAGAGATCCTGATGGAGCCCAAGCCGCTGGCACTGATCACCTATCTGCTTGGTGAGAGTTGCCTGCTGTCGAGCCTGGGTTGTCACTTCCGCGGACCGGGCGGTTCGCCGCTGATGCTCCACTCCGACAACGGCAACGGCATTCCGCCGCCGTTCTCGGCGACGTCGCTGGTGGCCAACGTCAACTACGCACTCACGCCGTACAGCCGCGAAGCCGGTGCACTGGCGATGGTCCCGGGCAGCCACCGACTGATGCGTCAACCGACCGCCTACGAGAATTTCAGAGCGGAGGGGCTCACGGGTGCGGAACTGGCGGAACGCTTGCGCAGCGGCGATTCGCTTGCCGACGTGAAATGGGGCGACCCTCCGGGCGTGGTGCCGATGGACCTCTCACCCGGCGACGCGGTGGTGTGGCACGGCAACACCTGGCACGGCTCGTTCCGGCGCGAACTGCCCGGTGTGCGCATGAACCTGGCGGTGTACTTCAACCGCCAGTTCGTGCAAACGCAGGAGCGGCATGGCGACGCGGTGCCGGCCGATGTGTTGAAGCGGCACGCCAACGACGAACGCTTCGGCGTGCTGCTCGGCGGCAAGCAGCCATATGGATGGCAGCACTCCGGCCCTGACTATTCTCTGATGGCGCGGAGCCCGCGCGGCGTGTTCGACTGACTGCGGTTCAGCGATTCAGCGTGCGCGTCAGGTCCGACAGCAGCCGCATCGTCGCCTCTGTTCCCGGCGCATCGCGCGGAATGACCGCGACGTAGTCGGTAACGCCGACTTCGGCGTAGGCGCGCAACCCCGCTTCGATGTCGTGGGCGGAACCGAACACGGCGACGTCGGCCGGAGCCGACGCGCCGCCACGGTCGAGCGTCGCACGGTATGACGGAATCTGGCCGTACATCGCGAACGCGGTATTGATCGCGTCTCGACCTCTGCCGGCGTCCGCGGACAGCAGCGTCGGCACCATTGCGACGAAACGCGGTGCGGCGCGCTTCACAGCGGCCGCCGCCGCGGTCATCGTCGGCACTGCGACGTCTCGCAGATAATCGATTCCCCCCATCCACGTCAGCGTGCCGTCCGCGAGGCGCCCGCAAAGGCGCAGCATCGCGGGTCCGAGCGCGGCGACGATCACCGGCGGTTTTCTCGTGCCGGCGACGGATACCTGCGTGTTCACGGTGTATTCGGTGCCGCCGTGCTGCACGTGCTCGCCCTGAAGCAGACCGTTCAGAATCGTCAGGTAGTCGCGCATGTGCGGGATCGGCTTCGAATAATCGAGACCGAGGTTGTCTTCGATGAAGAAGCGGTGGCTGAGACCGATGCCGAGCGCGAGCCGGTTGCGCGTTGCATCCTGCACCGTGAGCGCTTGCGCCGCGAGCGCCATCGGATGCCGCGGATACGTCGGCACTACCGCGGTGCCGAGCTCGATCGTGCGGGTGTCGCGACCGGCGAGCGCGAGCGACATCAGTGCGTCGATCGTGTTGACCTGCGGCAACCACACGGACGCGAATCCGGCGGCCTCGGCCGCCACCGCGCGCTCGACCAGCGCGTGTGTGCCGCAGGGATCGCCTGGCATCGACAGCATCGTTCCCAGTCGCATAGTGAACTCCTGCTCGTGTCGGCAGCGTCAGCCGACGCCGGCGGCTTTGCTGACCTCGTCTATGAAGGCGCGTTCTTTCTCGCTCACGCGCACGCCGCCGAATCCAAGGAAGCCGCCTTCTTTCGCGGCGTTGGCCGCGTCTTCGGCCACGGCGATCAGCATCCTGCGATAGGCGTCGGTTTCGGCGGGCGTGGCCTTCAGCGCGACCACCCCGGTCGCCGCTTTCACCCGGTCGAGCGCGGCGCGCTTGAAATTCTGCATCTGCTGTTCGTGGCTGCCGTTACCCAGCAATGCATGGACGTCCGGCACGCCCGGAATGCTGCGATCCGCCGCGAGTGCCGAGAACAGTTCGAGACGATTGTTCGCGTTCAGCGTCGCCATCGTGCGGTTCGCGCCGGCAAGCACTTCGCGGATGGACGAAAAGAGTCCGGACGGATCCACGGCGGAGATTCCTACCGAAACGAACGACGGCGCGATGCGCAGCAGTGTCCATTCGTCGGAAGTAAACGTGTCCTTGTTTGCCATGCCGGTCGATCTGCCTAGGGGGATTGCACGCGGGTGCCGCGCGGAACCAGTCGGTGACGGACGATCTTCCACTCGCCGTTCAGCCGTTGCATGTCGCTCTCGTAGGTGGCCCAGAGCGTCAGTGTGGTGTCCGGTTTGTCCTTCATATAGTGGAGCGCCTGCACGTCGGTGCGGCAGTGCGCCGTGTCACCGTTCACCGCCGCGAGTTGCGGGCCGAGCATGTGCTGCGTCGCGCCGTATTGCGCGAGGGCTTTCTCGACGAACGTCATCCATGCACCGGCGCCGCTGATTTCGTCGCGGGCGAAGCCGACGATTCGTACGTCGTCGGCGAATACCGAGCGATACAGCGCCATGTCGCGTTCGTCCACGCCTTTCGCGTACTTCAGCATCACGTCCATCAACGCGATGCGGTCGGCGACCTCCTGCAGTAGCGACGACGGCTCCATGCGGTTACCTCTTTTCGTTCGCGCGGCCAGCGGCCAAGATGGCGCACAGAATAACCACTGACGGACGAGATCGCATGTCGAAGACGCGCACCGTGAGGCTCGGCGACGGCCGCGACGCCGGATTCACGGACTATGGTCCAGCCGGCGGTGCGCCGGTGCTGTGGTGTCACGGCGGGCCCGGCAGCCGGCTCGAACCGGCGGCGTTTGCGCCGACCGCCGCGGTTGCCGGCTTTCGGCTGATCGGCATCGATCGCCCCGGCTATGGCCGCTCGACACCCCACCCCGGCCGCAGCATCGCCGACTGGGTGCCCGACGCGCTTGCGGTGGCGAACGCGGTCGGAATCGACCGTTTCACGGCGGTGGGTCTGTCGACGGGCGGCGCGTATGCGCTCGCACTGGCGGCGCTCGCGCCGGAACGGGTCCGCGCCGTGATTGCCTGCTGCGCGCTGAGCGACATGCGATGGCGCGAGGGCAAAGCGCTGATGACCGCGCCGCAGGTGGCCGGCATCTGGGCCGCAAATGATCGTGCCGCCGCGATGGCGGTGGCGATCGAGGCGCTTGGAGAAGACGGTTCGAAGATGCTGACGCAGGCGGCCGAAGCACCCGCGTTGCCGGCAGCGGACCTCGCGTTGCTGCAGGACCCGGCGTGGCTCGCCGGCATGCTGGAGGCGACCCGTGAGATGTTCACGTTCGGCGTGCAGGGTTATGCGGACGATCGCATCGCCGACGGCGTCGGTTGGGGGAGCTTCGACGTGGCGAAGGTTCGTTGTCCGGTGGTGGTGCTGCACGGCGAAGCCGACAACATCGTTCCAGCGCAGCACGCCCGCCACACCGCGGCGATCGTGCCCGGCGCGAAGCTGCAAGTGGTACCGGCGCTTGGCCACTTCAGTATCGCGAGTCAGGTTCTACCGGCGTTGAAGTCGTTGAAGCTCGCCTAACGGGGAAACTAAGGTGTTCAAACGGGTTCTGATCGCCAATCGCGGCGAAATTGCAATTCGCATTGCGCGCGCGGCAGCCGCGCTCGGCGTGGAGTCGGTTGCCGTGTATGCGGCGGTGGACGCGCTGTCGCTGCACACGCGCGTTGCCGACGCATCGCGCGAGCTCGCCGGCGACGGCGTGCGCGCTTACCTCGACGTAGACGCCGTCGTCGCAGCGGCGCTGGCGGCCGGCTGCGACTGCGTGCATCCCGGTTACGGTTTCCTCGCCGAAAATGCCCCTTTCGCGGCAGCATGCAGGGCCGCCGGACTCGCATTCATCGGTCCTGCTCACGATGCCATCGAGCTGTTCGGCGACAAACTCAAAGCGCGCGCTCTTGCGCAGTCGCTGAGTATTCCGGTGATACCGGGAAGCGCCGCATCGTTGCATTCCGGGGACGAAGCGATCGCGGTGGCGCGCGATCTCGGCTATCCGGTGATGCTGAAAGCCGCGGCGGGCGGCGGCGGGCGCGGCATGCGGGCGGTTGCGAGCGCCGACGAGATGCCCGAGGCACTGGCGCGCTGCCAGAGCGAGGCCGAGGCGGCGTTCGGCGATCGCGCGGTGTTCGTCGAGAAACTGGTCGCACGGCCGCGGCACATCGAGGTGCAGATTCTCGCGGACGCGGCCGGCAACGTGGTGCACCTGCACGAACGCGACTGCTCGGTGCAGTTGCGCAACCAGAAGGTGATCGAGGTAGCGCCGGCTCCGGGTCTGGACGCTGCGTTGCGCGACGCCATTCTGTCCGCGGCGGTGAAGCTCGTCCGGGCGGCACACTACGTGAACGCCGGAACGGTCGAGTTCCTGGTTTCGCCGGAACGTGGCGAGTTCTTCTTCATCGAATGCAATCCGCGCATTCAGGTGGAACACACGATCACCGAGCAGGTGGCCGGGATCGATCTGGTGGAAGCGCAGTTCCGCATTGCAGCTGGCGCCTCACTGGCGTCGTTGGGGCTCGCCGATCAGCGCGCGGTGGGGCTGCCGCGTGGCTTTGCCGTGCAATCGCGGATCGTCGCGCAGGGCGTCGGTACGCTGACTGCGTACAAGGAACCGTCAGGACCCGGCGTGCGCGTCGATGCATGCGGTTATCTCGGCTACGCGCCGCCGCCGCAGTTCGACCCGTTGCTCGCGAAGCTCATCGGCCAGTCGAACTCGACCGGCACGTTCGAATCGGCGGTGGATCGCAGCCTGCGCGCGCTCGCGGAATTCCACATCGGTGGAGTGCCTACGAACGTGGCGCAACTGCGCGCGATTCTGTCGGATCCGACGTTCCGCGCAGGCGACGCGCGCACCACGCTGCTCGCCGAAGTGCCGGCGCTGCTGCAGGCGCGTGATGCAGCATCTGCGAACGGAGCGATGACGTCGCTGCTCGACCGCCAGGCCGCGGCGCTGGGAGGCGGAGGCGCCAAAGCGACCCCCAACGAGCCCACCGTGCCGCAACTGACGGTGGAGCAAGGTCAGCAGGGCGTCGAATCGCCGATGGCAGGAACCGTTCTCGAGATCAGCGTTGCGCAAGGCGCCGTGGTATCCGCCGGCGAGACGCTCGCGATCGTCACCGCCATGAAGATGGAAACCGCGGTGACGGCGCCGTGTTCCGGCACGGTCACGCAGGTGCAGCACCTGAGCGCCGGCGACACGGTTGCAGTGGGACAGGTGATCGCCGTCATCGCGCCGGCGGAGACCAACGGCACCATCGCTCAGACGCGTCTGAGTGGCGATCGGACGTGGGCGCCGGTACTCGCGGAGGTGGCAGCGTTGCAGTCGATAGCGCACGCGCGCTTCGCGAGTGATTCGCGCGATCCAGGCGTGGTGCGGCAGCGCAGCCGCGGCAAGCTGACGTGTCGCGAACGCATCGCGTTGCTGCTCGATGAGGGAACGTTCCGCGAAGTCGGCAGCCTCGCGGGATTCGCGTCGTACGACGACGATGGCGCCGTTGCGGACTTCACGCCGGCGAATCACGTCGGCGGTTGGGGCAAGATCGATGGCCGCGCGAGCATCGTTTGCGCCGACGATTTCACGTCGCGCGGCGGTCATGCCGACGGCGCGATCGGCGCGAAGAGCGGCCATCTAGACCGGCTGTCGATCGAACTGCGCATCCCCTCGGTGAGGTTGTTGGATGGATCGTCCGGCGGAGGCAGCGTTGCAGCCATGGTGCCGCAACAGCAGAAGTCCGGCGAGAGCGGTGCGAAGGAGAGCAGCGGCGCGATCAAGGCGGGCCGCCCGCGCGTAACGGGTGGTGGTGGCTCGTTTCTGCCGGGTCATCTCGGCAGCGAAATGTACGCGCAGCAGCTGTGCACCGTGCCGGTAGTGAACATGCTGCTCGGCAGCGTCGTCGGCATCGGCGCGGCGAAGGCGGTGCTCGGCCACTTTTCGGTGATGGTGCGCGACATCGCGCAACTGTTCGTGGCCGGCCCGCCCGTGGTGAGCCACGCGATGGGCTACGACATCACGAAAGAAGACCTCGGCGGCTGGCACATCCACTGCACGAACGGATCGGTCGACAACCTCGCCGAGTCCGAGCAGGAAGCGGCGGCGATGACGAAGCGTTTTCTGTCGTATCTGCCGTCGAGCGTTTACGAAGCGCCGCCGGTGCTCGCGCCGGATCCGGCCGATCCGCCGGATCGGCGCGACGACGAACTGTTCACGCTGATTCCGCGCAAGCGCACGACGACGTTCGACATGCGACGCGCGATACGGCTGATGGCCGACGCGGATTCGTTCTTCGAAATCGGCTCGTTGTGGGGCACCGACCAGATCGTCGGCTTCGTCAGATTCAACGGCCATCCGCTCGGCGTCATCGCGAGCGACAGCCGTCACGTCAACGGTGGCGCATTGACGGCGGACGGTTGCGACAAACTGAAGCGCCACCTCGATCTGTGCGATCTGTTCCACGTCCCGGTGTTGAGCCTCATCGACAATCCGGGCTTCGCCGTGGGGCTCGAGCACGAGATCGCCGGTACGATCCGCAAAGGCGGCGAATGGATGGTGGCGTTCGCGCAGGTGAACGTGCCGATCTTCTCGGTGCTGATGCGGCGCAGCTTCGGCGTGGCCGGCAACAACTTTGCGACGCCGCTGGCGCGCGCATCGGTGCGCGTCGCGTGGCCGGCCGCCGACGTAGGCGGCATTCCGCCGGAGGGCGGCATCGAAGCGGCGTACAAACGCCAGCTCGCGGAAGCGGCCGACCCCGTCGCGTTGCGTGCCGAGATCAACGCGCGCATCGAGAGCGCGCGCGGACCGGTCGGGCCGCTCAACCGCTTCCAGATCGAAGAGATGATCGATCCGCGCGACACGCGGAAGCTCGTGTGCGAATGGGTCGAGAACGCGTATCGCATCGTGCGTCAACCGGCGGGCCTCGTGTCGCGGCCATTGCAGTTCAGGCCGTAGCAACGCAACGAGCGACGGACGGTGCCTGGCATCGTCCTCCACTTGTTGTTGTGTCGGGTGCTGACGGGTCCGAGGCGTCGGTTTCCAGGGAGTCGTTGGACGACGCATCACAGCTGGGAAAATGAACGCGCTAGTGATCGGCGCGGTAGACGCTCACCCCGCCGACAACCGTTTCGAGCACGCGAACGTTCGCAATGTCCTCCGCGGGTATTGTCAGCGGGTTGCGGTCGAGCAGGATGAGGTCGGCGAACTTGCCGACTTCGAGCGAGCCGGTGGCGGCGTCCTGATGCAGTTCGTATGCGGCGTTGATCGTCGCTGCTTCGAGCACCGCTTGCCGCGACAGTCCTGGGTCGTCGCCGAGCCGTCCGCGATAATCGGGCGGAGTGTCCGGTGTGTTCGTTCGCGTGACGCCTACTTTCAGCGCGAACCACTCGTTGAGCGGATCCACCGGCCAGTCGCTGCCGAACGCGATGCGCGCGCCGGCGGCGGCAAGCACGCCGGCCGGTTCGAGGCGCTGCATTCGCTCCGGGCCGAAGTAGTTCACCAGCCCGAGCGTATCGCCGGCTGGTTTGCCCCATTGGAACGACAGCACCGGCGTGACGTCGAGTTCGCGAAACCGCGGATAGTCGCTCGGATCGACGATCTCGTCGTGTGCGATCGCCGGCCGGATGTCGGCGTGCGGCAGCGCGCGACGCAACGCTTCGGCGCCATCGAGCGCCGCGCGCACCGCTGCATCGCCGTCGGCGTGCATGTGCGGGTCGATGCCGGCTTTGCCGAGCTCAACCAGCAGTGTCGCGAGTTGCGGCCGCATGAAGTACACCGCCGGTCCGCGGCTGGTGCCCGCCACCCAGTTCGGCTGTGCCTCAGTGCCCGCATTGGTCCGATACGGCTCCAGCATCGCGCCGGTCAGCGCCGGCGCCGCGATCACCCCGTCGAGGAACAGCTTCGCGTTGCGCACCGTGATGCCGGGCGCGCGGGCGATCGCGCCTTCGTCGTACTGTTTGGCAGCGGCGGCAACGCGGGCCACCGCGCCGACAGGATTGGCCGCTTCGGAGGGCTCGATGCGCGGTGCGAAATGCGCGCGGGCCGTCAACGAACCGGTTTTGCGCACTGTTGCGAACGCTGCCAGATCCTCATCCGACGCGACCGCGTCGAGGACGGTCGTGATCCCCTGCTCGCGCATCGCCTTCAGCGCGGCTTCGGCTGCGGCGACGTTGTCCGCAGCAGTCGGTTTCGGAAGCAGCGAATCGAATACCGCGAACGCCGCGTCTTCGAGCACGCCGGTCGGATCGCCGGATGTGTCGCGCCAGATCTTGCCGCCGATGGGGTCTTTCGTGTCGGCGTTGATGTTCGCGCGCTGCAGTGCGCGCGTATTTGCCAGCATCGTATGGCCGAACGACGAGCGGACGATGATCGGCCGCTGCGTCTTCAGGGCGTCGAGCGTCGCGCGGCTGGTCGTGACGCCGGCGGGACGCATGCTTTCCTGAAACCAGTTGACCACTTCGAGCCATTCGTCCGGCTCGTCCTCGGCCGATGCGTCGAGACACTTCTGAACGCGCGCCTGAAACTCGGCAACGGTCAGCGATGCGTAGTCGAGCCCGCACTTCAGCAACTGCGTACCGGCCTGCAGCGGATGCATGTGGCCGTCGACGATGCCGGGCATCAGAAAGCCGCCGCGCAGGTCCACCATTTCGGTAGAGGGGCCGGCCCATTCACCGAGACCTTCGTCGGAGCCGACGTAGACGATCTTGCCGTCGCGTATTGCGATCGCCTCGGCGATACCGTGTTTCCCGTCTGCGGTGAAGATTACGCCGTTGCGATATGCGCGCTCGCTGGCTGTCGGTTCAGCGCCGAATGTTCCGTCCGCGATCAGACAGACAACGACCAGCAGCAGGCGCGCTGTTCGCGACATCGGGCTCGGGCTCCGCAGGAAAGGCGGAGCAAGCGTAACGCATCTGGATCAGACGGCGAATCCGGGCGGCGCGACGAAGCGGCCGAACTCGCGTTCGAACAGTTGCGCAAAGGCGATCGTGGTGCGGTCCTCGAGATACGGGCCGATCGCCTGTATACCGATCGGCAGCCCCGCTCTGTCGCGACCCGCGGGCATCGCGGTAGCCGGCAGTCCCGCGAACGAAGCAACGCTCATCCATATTGGTTGCAGTTTGTACGGCACGCGTGCGCCGTCGACGTCGATCGTGCGACGGTCGATGGGGCTGTGGTCGTGCGCGAACGCCGGCGTGGGCAGGACCGGACACAGCACCACGTCCCACTCGCGGAAAAGTCGTCGCCATTGATCGGCGATGCCAATCCGCGCGCGGTTCATGCTGATCCAGTCGCGATGGCTCGATACGAGGCCGCGCAGTTCGGCAGTTGCGGGGTCGGTGGGCGGCAGGTGCGCGACGGCCGCTTTGACACCTTCGTAGTCGGCGTCGGGCATGTCGGCGCCGAAGAACGCCATCAACAGGTGTACGAAGGCGCGCGCGGTCGTCTCGAGATCCGGCAACCGATCGCTGCCGCGCGCGACTCGGCAGCCGGCGCGTTCGAGATCGGTCGCGACGTGCTGCAGCACCGCTCGCACGTCACCGGAGAGCGCCACCAGCGGGTGCTCGTCGAGCACGAGCACTCGAAAGTCGCGCAGCTTCGCGTGCCGCGCAGGCGGCAACGAAAGCGTGTATGCAATCGCGTCCGCGTCGTCCGGTCCGGCGATGACGTCGAGGGCACGCGCGAGATCGGCCGCGCTGCGCGCCATCGGCCCGAGCACGGCGAAGTCGACGTCTTCGTTCACAGACAGCACCGGCACGCCGGGCGGTGCGAAGCCGCGCGTGGGCACGAGCCCGAACGTCGGCTTGTGCGCGAACACACCGCAGCAATGCGCCGGAATCCGCAACGACCCGTTCAGATCGGAACCGAGTTCCAACGACACGAATCCGGCGGCGAGCGCGGCGGCACCGCCGCCGGACGAGCCGCCGGGCGTGCGCGTGGTATCCCACGGATTGTTCGTCGTGCCATAGACCGCATTGAACGTCTGCCAGTCGCCGAGCTGCGTCGCGACGTTGGTTTTGCCGATGATCACCGCGCCGGCGCGATCGAGGCGCTGCACCGCAACGGCGCTCTCACGCACTTCGATCGATTGAGTCCCCGGAATTCCCCACGTGGTCGGCAGTCCGGCGACGTTGATCGCTTCCTTGACGGTCATCGGTACGCCGAGCAGCGGCCGCCGGTCACCCTGGGCGAGTTGCGCGTCTGCGCGCGCCGCCATTGTCTGCGCGCGTTCGAAGTCGCGCACGACGACCGCGTTGATCGCCCCGTCGTGCTTCTCGATCCGGGCGATGCTCTGCTTCAATAGCTCGACCGCAGACACACGCCGCGCTTGCAGCGCGTCGACCAGATCAGTCGTCGTTGCGAATTCCATTGGCGTGCTCCTGATTGACGGCTACCAGCGCATTGTTGCGGAGGCCGCGTGCGATCGAATGATCCGGCTTGCGGATGACCTGACCGCGATTGCGAAGCGTTTTCCCCCTTACTGGGTTGTTGGTCCCGCGCGAACCGGTAATGCCTGCCGCGTGCATGGACAGTGACCCGTATGACTGACGCATAATCGTGGCGCGAAGAGAACTGCACATGTCGCACGTGCAAAGGGGAGAACATAGTGAGGGCAGGAGCAACGATGAGCAGACGGAATCTTGCATACATCGCCGTGTGTACGGCGTTGGCCACTAACGCCTCGGCGGCCGACTGGTACCCGTCGCGCTACGGCGCCACCGACACGCTGGGCGCCGCGAACAATCTCTCTGCCGAGAAAGTGCTGGCCGCTGCGCGCCTGGTCAAAACTGGCAAGACCTACTCGCTGGGTGTGCAAACGGGACCGGACTCACCAGCGTACCCGCCGCGGCGCTACTCCATCACGGTGCTACAGCCGGCGCCCGGCGCGGCCGGACTGATCGGTTCGAATCACGCAACCGGCAACGACGATCTGCTGCTGACCTGGATGGGCATCGGGAGTCAACTCGATGGTCTCGGCCACATGGGCATCGAGAATGTCTACTACAACGGCAACAAAGCCGAAGATTTCGTCGCGGTTACGGGACTCAAGAAGCTCGGCACCAACACCATTCCGCCGCTCGTCAGCCGGGGTGTATTGCTCGACATGGTGAAGCTGGTCGGGAAGAAACCGGAGGCGGGTACGGCGTTCAACCGCACGCAGATCCAGGCGGCGGCCAATGCGGCGAAGGTATCGATCGAAAAAGGCGACGTGGTGCTGCTGCACACCGGTTGGCTCGACGTCGCCGACACCGACAAGACGCGTTTCATGGCGGGAGAACCGGGTCTCGGCGTCGACGGTGCGGCGTATCTCGCGTCACTCGGGGTGGTTGCCGTGGGCGCCGACAACTGGGCCGTCGAGGTGCTGCCGCACGAAGATCCGAAGCAGGGCTTCCCCGTTCACGTCGAACTGCTCGCGAAGAACGGCGTATACATCCTCGAGAACATGGACACGCGGGCCCTCGCGGCGGACGGCGCTACCGAGTTCCTGTTCGTGCTGGGACAGCCGAAATTCGTCGGCGCAGTGCAGGCGGTGATCAACCCGATCGCAATCAGGTAACGCGTGCGTTACCAGGCGTATGCCTCGGGCGCGGCGCCACCGGGTCCGGGAAACAGCTCGTTCAATTTCGCGAGGGAAGCGTCGTCCAGCCTGGTTGCAACGGCTGAGAGGCTGGCTTCGAACTGCGCAAGGGTGCGCGGTCCAACGATCGGGGCGGTAACGCCGGGTTGCTGCGCCACCCATGCCAGCGCGACGTCGCCCGGATTGCGGTCGATCGATCTGCAGAAGTCCTGGAACGCTTCGATCGCCGCAGTTTGCGGTAGAAGGGCGCGGCGACCGCGATCGTTGTCGCCCGGCTTGCCGCCGAGCAGGCCGCCGCCGAGCGGGCTGTAAGGAATGAATGCCATGCCGTATGCGCGGCAGGCCGGAATCACCTCGAGCTCGACCGTTCGCCGCAGCAGGTTGTAGATGCTCTGCTCCGAAACGAGTCCGAGGAAGTGGCGCGAGCGCGCCAGCTCCTGCGCCTGCGCGATGTGCCAGCCGGCGAAGTTCGAGCTGCCGACGTACAACACCTTGCCTTGCTGCACCAGCAGTTCCATCGCCTGCCAGATTTCCTCCCACGGCGTGTTCCGGTCGACGTGGTGCATCTGGTAGACGTCGACGTAGTCGGTCTGCAGGCGTTTCAGGCTCGCTTCACATGCTTCGCGGATGTGCTTGGCAGACAAGCCGCGCTGGTTCGGACCGACCCACGAGCCTGTCCGCTTTGCCAGGTCTTTCGCGCCCCACTCCATCGGCGGCGAGTAGCACTTGCTCGCGAGCACCGTCTTTTCGCGCCGCCCACCGCCCTGCGCGAACCAGCGACCGAGCAGCGCCTCGGTCTGCCCGGCGTTGTAGTTGTCGGAGGTATCGATGAAGTTGACGCCGAGATCGAATGCGCGATCGAGGATCTCGAAACTGTCGGCTTCGTTCGTCAGCCACGAGAAGTTCGCCGAGCCGAGTGCGATCGGGCTGATCATCAGACCGGTACGGCCGAGTTTGCGGTAGTCCATGAGTGCTCCGTGACGAATGTGGTGAGGCGGCGAACGTGCCGCATTCTTGAACAAGTCAACGCACGCTGCCAGGCACCCGCCGTGGCCGAATGAATGAACAGTGGTGGCAGGCACGGTCCGTTACTTTCGCACCGGGTGGACCCGGAGGCGCTGACGCGGAAGCCGTCAGGCACTAACATCGCTCGTCATGTCGCAACCCAAGGAAACATCCGCGGCGCTGTATCCCGTCACCGACCGCGTCCGGCACGCGATGGCGGTGACGAAACGCGGCTGCGACGAACTGATACCGGAAGCCGACTGGCTGGCGAAGCTGGCGCGGTCGGAAAAGACCGGCGTGCCGCTGCGCATCAAGCTCGGCCTCGATCCGACCGCGCCGGACCTGCACCTCGGCCACACCGTGGTGCTGAACAAGCTGCGCCAGCTGCAGGACCTCGGCCACACGGTCATCTTTCTGGTCGGCGACTTCACGTCGATGATCGGCGATCCGTCGGGGCGCAACACGACGCGGCCGCCCCTCAGCCGCGAAGAGATCGAAGTGAATGCGAAAACGTACTTCGATCAGGCGAAGCTGGTGCTCGACGAGCATAAAACCGAAATCCGCTACAACTCCGAGTGGTGCGATGCGCTCGGCGCGCGCGGCATGATTCAGCTCGCGTCGCGGTACACCGTGGCGCGGATGATGGAGCGCAACGACTTCAGCGACCGCTTCAAAGCCGGCACGCCGATCAGCGTGCACGAGTTTCTGTATCCGCTGGTGCAGGGTTACGACTCGGTGGCGCTCCAGTGCGACATCGAACTCGGCGGCACCGACCAGAAATTCAATCTGCTGATGGGCCGCACGCTGCAGGGCGAATACAACCAGGAACCGCAGTGCATCCTGACGATGCCGTTGCTCGAAGGGCTCGACGGCGTGGAGAAGATGTCGAAGAGCAAAGGCAACTACATCGGCATCACCGAACCGCCGAACGACATGTTCGCGAAAGTGCTGTCGATCAGTGATCCGATGATGTGGAAGTATTTCGCGCTGCTGAGCTTCAAGGCGGAGGCGGAGATTGCCGCGCTGAAACGCGAAGTGGAAGGCGGACGCAATCCGAAAGAAGCGAAAGTGCTGCTGGCGAAGGAGATCACAGCGCGCTTTCACGGCGGCGCCGCGGCGGAAGCGGCCGAGCGCGATTTCAATCTGCGCGCGCGCGGCGGTGTACCGGACGTGATCGACGCGGTGACGTTGCACGGTGCACCGCTGGCGATCAGTAACGTGCTGAAACAAGCCAATCTGACGAGTTCTACGAGCGAAGCGTTCCGGCTGATCGAAGGCAATGGCGTGAAGGTAGACGGCAGTGCGGTGTCCGATCGCGGCCTGAAGCTCCCCGCCGGCACGTATGTCGTGCAGGTCGGCAAACGCAAGTTTGCGCGTGTAACGCTGGTGTGAGCGTGGTGGTGCTAGCGCAAATCGGCGCCGGCTGGGACGAACGCACGCCCCCCAACGAAACCGTTGACGAAGACGGCAATCCGTCGCAATCGAACCCCGGATTCGGCGTAGCGGACCCGCGGGCGCCGAAGCGCCGTGCATACGACGATCCCGACGTGGTCGCGTTGCGCGATCATCTTCGCAAGCACAACGGCATCCCTGGTCTCGAGATCGTCGCGCCGGACGACGTAGCGCGTGCGGCGCGCATCTTCCATCGGGACGGTTTCGTTGTGGTGCGCGACCTGCTGAACACCCAACAGCTGCAGCGGTTTCAGACCGGCTGCGCGCGCGTCATCGACGAAATCCTGTCGATTCCCGGGCGCGACGGCCGCAGATACATGACGGAGACGAGCCGCCTTCCCCATCGCTACAGCTACGGCACCTGCTCCGCGTCGCGTCACCTGATGCACGACCCGGTGTGGACATCGATGATCGATCTGCCGACCACCACGCCGATCCTCACCGAGATTTTCGGCACGGCGGACTATCTCGTGCGCGGAGGCGGCGGCGACTTCTGCCTGCCGGGCGCGATCGAATACCAGCATCTGCATTGGGATTTCAAAGATCCTCTGACGATGCCACCGGAGCGCCTGCAGCAGGCGGCCGCGCTCGGCATCGAGTTGCGCAAGCGACCGGGTTCCGACGAACTCGATCTCGCCACGCAGCGACTCGTGGTGGAACGCACACCGCCGCTCGTCACCATCAACTTCCTGATGTCGGAACTGACCTGGGAGAACGGACCGATCCGGCAGATTCCGGGCACGCATGCGTCGCAATCATTGCCACCTTCTCCCGAAGACGAGCCCGAATGGATGCGGCTGTCGACGCTGGTTGGCGCGCCGGCCGGCGCCGGCGTTTTTCGCGACACGCGCGCATGGCACGGCGGCACACCGAACCTCAGCCGCGACGTGCGGCCGATGCCGAACATCGAATACGTCGCGCCGTGGTTTCACACGTTCAAGTTCATGCAATCGATGCCGCACGAGTTATGGGCCGATCTCTCGCCACACGCGCAGCGCTTATGCCGTTACATCAAGTGCGAACCCGGTGTGTGGCCACGCGGCGCCGGCGTGATGCATCCGCTCGCCAGCAAGCGCAAGGAAGCGTTCGAGCGCGTCGGCGGACCGGTGCGTAGGTAGTGGTCGAATATGCACGGTGTTACCGCCGTTCGCGCGACTCCCGAGGACCTTTGGTCTCTAGGGAATCTCCGCGGGATCGATGAGCCCGTGCCGGCGCCAGCCGGTCCGCATGAGCCAGGTTCGTGCACTCGCTACTTCGCGGACATCGGTGAGGTTCGGTGGTGCAGTGGTCGTGCGCCAGCCATCGAACCAGCGGCCTGAACTGGCCGGATCGGGTTGAGCTGGGCGGTGAACGGTTAAGCGCTTGGGTCTGCGCCGCTGCGCGGTGTGGTGCCGGTGATTGAGCAGCACG
>DATJGR010000248.1:0-4948 GCA_035494855.1 Pseudomonadales bacterium
AACACGCGCGTGAAATTCGATTGATCGCAACGGCCGCACGCCGGCGCGATCTGCGATAACCGCTCGTCGGTGGTCAACGTCAGTTCCTGAGCCCGCAACATGCGACGCCGCGCGATGAACGAGAACGGCGTTTCACCGAAGCTGCGCTTGAACGATTGGCGACGCATCAGTCTTCTTGCGAGAGGCGCGCTTCGGCGAGATCGATTTCGCGTTCCAGGCGAATGAGCACGTCGTCGCCGATTTCGGCGTTGCGCCACAGCTTGATCAGCGCCTCGCGCTGAGCGGTGGCGGCGCCCAACCACAGGCGCGCCTCGCTGTCGCGCGACAGCACGCCCCCAGCGCGTTGCGATCCGCTGTTGAAGAATCGTCGCACCGCAACGGCTTCATGCGCGGGTATGCCATGCTCGGCGACCAACCTGTTCACCGCCTGAACCGCCGCGCGGCGCATCGCGTCGCGCGCGAGTTCCGATTCGGTGTCGGCGCCGGTGTCGGTCTCGAGGCGCAGCGAACGTATCAGCAGCGGCAGCGTCAGCCCTTGGCCCACGAGCGTGACGAACACGATGCCGAACGTCAGCAGAATCACCAGGTCGCGTTGTGGGAAGGGCTCACCGCCCGGCAGCATTGCGGGCAGGGCCAACGCTGCAGCCAGTGAGACGACGCCGCGCATGCCGCACCAGCTCACCAGCGTCGACGCGCGGGCAGACGCCGGGTCGCGTTGACGCAGCGACGGTATCAGCACCCGGACGCCGTAGGTCGCGGTGAAGATCCACAAAAATCGCACGGCGATTGCAACGACGCTCAACACGGCGATCAGGCCCATTACGTGGACTAGAGAAAATGTCTGCTGGCCCAACAGCTCTGTGCCGATCACTGGCAAGCGGATGCCGATCAGTACGAACACGAGGCAGTTGACCAGGAACACCACCGCGCGCCAGAAGGTGCGGATGTTGAGGCGCGCGACCGCCGACAGGTGTTCATGCCCCCAGCGCGCGCGGAAGAGTCCGACCGCCACCACGCCCAGCACGCCGGAGACCTGCGCTGTTTCGCAGACCCAGTAGGTTGCAAACGGCGCCGTCAACGACATCGCGAGCTCGAGCATCGGATCGCGCAGGCGCACCTGCAGCTGCGAGGTGATCCAACCCATTGCGATGCCGACCCCGAGTCCGCCGAGCGCGATCAGACCGAACTCGCCGACGAGTGCCCATCCTGAAAACGCACCGGTCAGCGCGGCCGCCACCGCAAACCGGTACAGCACCAGTCCGGTGGCATCGTTCACCAGACTCTCGCCTTCCAGCAGCGTGACGAGCCAGCGCGGCAGCCGGAATCGACGCAGCACGGCCGTTGCCGCCACGGCATCGGGTGGCGACACGATCGCACCCAACGCGAAGGCGACGGCCCACGGTGTTTGCGGCACGAGCCACTTGAATGCGATGCCCACGGCGAGCGTCGTGGTCGCCACGAGGCCGATCGCCAGCAGCAGGATCGGACGAAGGTTCGCACGGAAATCACGCCAGGATGTATCGAGCGCCGCGGGATACAAGACCGCCGGCAGAACGATCGCGAGCACGAGGTCGGGCTCGATGTCGAGTCCCGGCCAGTCGTACGGGAACCCGAGGCCGATTCCTGCGAGCACCAGCACGATCGGGTAAGGCACCTGGACGCGATTGGCGAGCCATCCCGCGGCAATCGCGCACACCATCACCAGAATCAGAGAGATCATTGTTTGCGTTCGGTCTTTCGGGCGTGTCGAAGGCGGCGCACGCGCATATGCTTTGAAACGGCTCTGCTATTGAAACATCACGCGCGTTCCAAACGCATCATCGGGTCAGTCCCGATCGCGGCGGCACGCGCAACCTGCGCCGACATCCCGAACCTCTGCGAGGACCGAAGCATGAGTACGATCACGACGAAAGACGGCACGACCCTCTACTACAACGACTGGGGCAGCGGACAACCCGTGGTATTCAGCCACGGTTGGCCGCTGTCGGCGGATGCCTTCGAAGACCAGATGTTCTATCTCGCCCAGCGCGGCTTTCGCTGCATCGCGCACGACCGACGTGGGCACGGCCGGTCGAGCCAGCCGTGGCTCGGCAACGATCTCGACACTTACGCCGACGATCTGGCTGAACTCGTGCAGAAGCTCGATCTGAAGAACGTGGTTCATGTGGGTCACTCCACCGGTGGCGGGGAAGTGGCGCGTTACATCGGGCGGCACGGCACTTCGCGGGTGGCGCGAGCGGTGTTGATCGGTGCGATCCCGCCGGTGATGGTGAAGTCGGAGAAGAATCCCGGTGGATTGCCGATCGAAGTATTCGATCAGATCCGCGCCGGCGTGCAGGCCGACCGTTCGCAGTTCTTCAAGGACTTGACGTTGCCGTTCTACGGCTACAACCGTCCCGGCGCGAAGATCTCCGAAGGTGTGCGCGAGTCGTTCTGGCTGCAGGGCATGATGGCCGGATTCCCCGCGTCGTACTTCTGCATAAAGGCGTTCTCGGAAACCGATCTCACCGAAGACCTGAAGAAGATCGACGTGCCGACGCTGATCATGCACGGCGACGACGACCAGATCGTGCCGATAGCGGACTCGGCGCTGCTGTCGTCGAAGATCGTGAAGGGCGCGACATTGAAGGTCTACAAAGGTGCGTCGCACGGGCTGTGCACCACGATGAAAGATCAGATCAACGAGGACCTGCTGGCGTTCCTGAAGTCGTAGCTTCCCGTGGATCGGCGCCAACGGAGCGGCTGGCGACGTGCCGCGCTATCCTCTGCGCCACTGCGACACGGAACGAGATATTGACGTCGACCCAGGAAATGCAACTGCCAACCGCATCCGGTGGCGGCCCTTCCTCTTACCGGGAGCTGTTGTTCATCAAGCTCATGAATGGGATGAGACGCGTCTTCGGTTTGTATGTCTGCGCTGTTCAAACGGGTTCGTCTGATTCAGCCGGCGAGATGCCGCAGCTACCGCCAGAGGTCGAAATCCGACTCCTGGGCGCGCCTGAAATACGTAGGTACGTCGACGGCGCCGGATTGGACTTGCGTGGCGACTCGGTCGATGCGGCGTTGGCGCGTGGCGACGTATGTGCTGGCGCTTTCGTCGCCCGCCAGCTTGTGAGTTATACCTGGCGCGCGCTTCGCGGCCCCGTTCCGCACAACGCCGATTGGGAGGTGGTGTGGAATCCTGGGTTGGTCTATCGATACAAGGCTCTCACGTTGCCGGAGTACCGTGGGTTCCGCATCAACGAAGCGGTCGCGAAGACGGTCGATCGACATCTTGCAAAGGAAGGGCACGACGTGGGTCTGTCTTTCGTCGAGATGACGAACGTTTCATCGATGCGCACGCTGACACGCAAGGGGAGACGACGGATCGGTTACGCCGGATACCTCCAGCGATTTGGTTTGTACATTCCGTTTCGCACTGCGGGCTGTCGCCGGTACGGATTTCGGTTCAACCATCGGAAGTGACCAGATCTCGCATGCTTTGCGGCGTACGCTCACGCGCCAGGTATTGCAGACGCTTGACCTAAGGGGCGCGATCTGAAATGGTTCGGCGTGCGTCCAGGATGGAAACCACGAGGGGTGGGGGGAAATGGAAAGCCCGAATCGCAGTCGTGCGCTGCTGGCCTTGGTAATTTTCGTTGCGTGCGCGGTCTCGTTAGCTACAGGTCAAGACAACGTTCCGACGCGCGAGGTGGTGGCGCCCGCTGCCGGCCCGCAACGCGTGGCATCCCAAAGTTTCAAGCCAGCTCGTCAGTCCGTCGCACTCAGTGTCTTGAATCGGACGGTTTCCGTTCCGAGCGAATAGCGACGAGCCGACCTCCGAACGCTTACGAAGCCCGCGTCGGATCGGTCAGCGGCTCGGCCAACTCCTCCGAATCGGGTGTATTTCCCACGGGGAGCGATCCGGTCTGGCGCTCGATCATGCGACGAACGCGCGGGCCGTCCGACCCGCGATGCAGAGCGCGCAGGCGCGCAGGAATGATCGCGTCGTCGTGAGTCAGCCGATTATTGAGGCGAATGTAGTCGAGCCAGGTCGGCGTTTCGTAGCGTTCGATCCACAGCTGTGGGTCGGCAAGGTCGCGCAGTAGTCGCCAACCGAGCGCGCCGTCGCGTCTCCGGATGCGACGGCGCTCAGCCATCGCGGCAAGGAACTCCATCACGTCTTCCGGCCGAATGATGTACTCGACGGTAACCACCACCGGACCGCTGCGCGGTTGAACTGGCACGGCGGTGGCGGGTGCGGTCCACGACCGCAGCGGATCGAGGTTCACTTCCTCCGACTGCGCGAGGCGTTGCCACAAGCCGAACACCGCGGAACCCACGAGAACAATCGTGGCCAGCAGTAGTGCCTCCTTGACACCCTGGCTCTCTGCAACGTTGCCCCAGAGCCAGCTGCCGCCTGCCAGTCCGCCGAACGCAGACATCTGATAGAGCGAGAGGGCGCGTGCAACGACCCAGCGCGGCGCCGCCATCTGCACCGCCACGTTGAACGTTGATAGCGTCAGCACCCAGCCCGCGCCCGCGAGCATCAGCACCGCCATCGTGACGAGCAGATAGGGACTGAGCGCAGCCCCGGCGGCGGCCACGGCGAAACCGATGCTGCCGTAGCGGACGATCGCTTCCGTCGACAGCACCTTGCGCAGTCGAGCTGTCGCGAACGCGCCGCCGACTGCGCCGACGCCGAATGCGCCCAGCAGCAAACCGTAGGTGAGCGGTCCGCCCGCGATCAGCACCTTCGCTACGAGCGGCATCAAAGCCATGACCGCGCTTGCACCGATGCAGAAGAACGCACTTCGAAGGAGAACGGCGCGAATGGCGGGCGACATCGCAACGTAGCGAATTCCCGCGGCAACCGCGATGCCGAGCGTTTCTCGTGGCAGCGCCTGTGTGTTGTGCGGCGGGCGCCAGCGCGAGAGCACCGTGATCAGCGCAATGTAGCTCACAGCGT
>DATJGR010000249.1:0-7822 GCA_035494855.1 Pseudomonadales bacterium
AACAGCGATCCTGCGGCCCGATACACGCGCGCGCACCAGTCGAGCGCCGTCGGCCAGTCCGGCGCGCCGACCGGCAACGCCATGATGTCCTGCAGGTCGATCCGCCCCTGCGCATGGGCGCCCCCGCCGAAGATCTGTATCTCCGGCAGCGGCATTGCCAGATCGTTTGATGAAGCGAGGTAGCGCCACAACGGTTCGCTCGCTGCTTCTGCCGCCGTTTGCAGTACGGCCAGCGACGTTGCGATCAAGGTGTTACCGCCGAGGCGCGAATGCTGCGGGCTGGCATCGAGTTCGACCAGCATGCGGTCGATCTTGGCCTGATCGCGACAATCGCAGCCGACCAGCGCGGGAGCGATTTCGCGTGCAAACGCAGCGCATGCGTCTGCAACACCGCGTCCGTCCGCGTCGCGTCGTTCGCGCGCTTCGTTTGCTCCGGTCGACGCGCCCGCCGGCGCCACGCCGCGCCCGACGACATCGCCCGCGCGCAGTTCGACTTCAACGGTGGGCCGACCGCGGGAGTCGTAGATGGCGCGCGCTGTCGCACTGGAGACGGTGGTCACGGGATCGCTACGGGAAGAACGTGAGGCGCCAGTCTTCGATGAAGTCCGCGATCGACGGCGGCGGGTCGAGCAACAGACGCACTGCGGTCGCGCGAACTTTGGTGCGCACTTTTTCGTTCAGATAGTCGGCCGGCGACTTGCCGTCCACACGCGCGATCAGCAGTGCCGGCACCAGCAGTAACAAACGGTCGTTGACCGGCTCGGGCGCAGCATCCTCGTACGCGGCGATCAGCCGCCGCACCGTCTCGTAGAACCATCCGCGATAGCGCGACACGTGCGCCGACTTGAGGAACAGGTGCGCGCACAGAAACGCCACGTCGAAGGCCGGATCGGCCCAACAGGCGCACTCTGCGTCGAGCAGCACCGGCGGCCGCGAGATGTGGATCAGAACGTTCTTCGGGCTGACGTCGCCGTGAATCAGCGCGGTGCGGTACGTGGTCAGATGGTCGACCGCTTCGCGCAACCGATGCGCGACTTCGGGATTCGCATCCATCGCGGCGACGAAGAACGGCTCGAGGCGCAGCGCCGACAGCAGATCCATGTTGTCGAACGACTGTGCGAGTTCCGGCTGCCCGGCGCTGCGCCGATGCAACGCGGCGAGCAACTCGCCCATCTCGGTGCCCACCGCGGGACGCACCAGTCCCTGCATCAACTGCTGTTTCCAGTTCGTCCACCGAGCGGGATCGAACCAGCTCAGTATCGCGATGCCTGCTTGCGCGTCGTCGGCGACGACCGCGGGTACCTGGCGCGGCGCGACGGTTGCTGCAAAACGCAACCAACGGACTTCCTCAGCATTGCGCCGCACCGGCGCAAGCCATTCCTTCGCCACGTTGAGCCGCGGCAGCGCGCGTTTGAGGCAATACGTCTTGTCTCCGGCGTCGATGCGCCACAGTTCGGACGACACCCCAGCCACCATCGGCGTGAACGTTGCGCCCGATACGCCAAGCATCGCCTGCGCGCGCTGCGCGAGATTGGCGTCGATCCGCAACTCGAATTCAGCGGCCGAAGACATTGCGCAAGCCGGCAACCGCCTTGTCCATCGCCGGCTTCACGGCCGAGAGTTGCCGGCTCATCGCGAGAAAGTCGTGTATCAGCCCGTCGAATCGCACGTATTCCACGACCACACCCGCCGACTTCAATCTGTTCGCGTAGGCCTCGCCTTCGTCGCGCAGTGGATCGAACTCGGCGGTCATGATCAGCGCGCTCGGCAGCTTCGCGAAGTTCTTCGCGTTCAACGGCGTCGCCATCGGGTTGGACCGCTCCGACGCGTTCGGCAGATACGTGTCCCAGAACCACTGCATGCCGGCCCGCGTGAGAAGATAACCTTCGGCGTTGGCGCGATACGACGGCGTAGTGAAATCGGCGCCGGTCACCGGATACGCGAGCAGCTGATAGACGATCGCGGGACCGTTCCGGTCGCGCGCCAGTTGACTGACCACCGCCGCGAGGTTGCCGCCGGCGCTTTCGCCGCCGACCGCGAGCTTGTTGGGTTCTCCGTTGAACGATTCGGCGTTCTCCGAGGCCCATTTCGTTGCCGCGTAGCTGTCGTGGACCGCGGCCGGAAACCGATGTTCCGGCGCGAGCCGATAATCCACCGACACGACGACGCAGCCGACGCGCTGGCAGAACTCGCGCGCGATCGCATCGGCCGTCTCGAGATCACCGATCACCCAACCGCCGCCATGGAAGTAGACGAAGATCGGGAACGGCCCGCTTCCGCTCGGCGTGTAGATGCGAGTCGGGATCGCGCCGGCCGGCCCTGGAATCGACTTGTCCTGCACTTTCGCCACCGCCAGGTCCGGCGCGGCCGGGCGCATCATCCGATACATCGCGCGAGCGTCGGACACCGGCATCTCGTTGATCGCGGGACCGGGCGTCGCCGCCAGTTGCTTCAGCATCGCGTCGTATTCGGGGTGAAGCGGCATGAGGATGTTCCTGGAATGATCAGCGCGGAAGCTTAACCCGGATTATGGGAGTTTCGAGTACCATGGCGGGCATTCCACAGATTCAGGAGCAGGCGATCATGAATTCGTCCCGTCATCGCATGAACGGCGAAGAGGCAGCTGCCGAAGCCGCGAAGCAGTTCAATTTCCTCGAGAACACTCTGCTGAAGCATCGCACGGTGACGATCTTCGGCGAGATCAACAAAGAGGTCGCGCAACGTACCGCCGAAAAACTGCTCGCGCTGTCGTTCGAGGGCGACGCACCGATCACGATCTTCATCGGTTCGCCCGGCGGCCACGTCGAATCGGGCGACACCATTTACGACATCATCCGCTTCATCAAGCCGGTGGTGCGCACGGTCGGCACAGGTTGGGTCGGCTCGATCGCCACGCACATCTATCTGGCACCGGCGAAGGAGAACCGCTACGCGCTGCCGAACACGCGTTTCCTGATTCACCAGCCGTCCGGCGGCTTCGGCGGCGACGCCACCGACATTGCGATTCAGGCGCGCGAGATCATCAAGACGCGCGAGCGCATCAACCAGACGATCGCGCAGCAGACCGGGCAAACGCTGGAGCGCGTCTCGCAGGACACCGACCGCGACTACTGGATGAGTCCCGAGGAATCGCTGGCTTACGGCCTGGTGGGCAAGATCATCAAGTCGGCCGCCGAGCTGCCCGGGTAGGCGGGACGAACTGCAATGGCGCACGTCAACGACATCCGTACGCTGGCCGAGCTGACCCGCTTCCACGCGAGCGAACGACCGGACAAAGTCGCGTTTCAGTACGAAGATCGCTCGACCACTTACGGTGAGTTCGACGCGCAGACGAACCGGGTGGCGAACGGCCTGCTTGCAGAAGAGTTACGGGCCGGCAGCCGCGTTGGTTTCCTCGACAAGAACTCGGACCTGTTCTATCAGCTCGTGTTCGGCGCCGCGAAGGCAGGCGCGGTTTCGGTCGGCATCAACTGGCGACTCGCGCCACCCGAAGTGGCGTACATCCTCAACGACAGCCGAGCCGAAGTGCTGTGCGTGGGGCCCGACTTCTACGGCCTGGTCGAACAGATCAAGGGCGAGTTGAAGCACGTGAAGCGGATCATCTCGATGCGCCCGGGGCACCGCGAGTGGGCCGATTTCTCGCGGTGGCGCGACGACCAGAGCGCCGGCGACCCTGCGGTGTCGGTGTCTCCGGACGACGTCGCGATCCAGATGTACACCAGCGGTACCACGGGTCACCCGAAAGGCGTGCAGCTGCAGCACCGCTGTTTCTTCGACCTGCAACGGTTGCCACCCAACGACGACATGGAGTGGAACGACTGGAGCGACCGCGACGTCAGCCTGGTCGCGATGCCGAGTTTCCACATCGGCGGTGTCGGTTACGGCGTGTGGGGTCTTCGCTCCGGCGCGATGAACATCGTGGTATCGGAGTTCGATCCGGGGACGACGTTGGAGCTGATCGAGACGCGCGGCATTTCGAAGATGTTCCTGGTTCCGTCGGCGATTCGCATGGTAGTGCAGCATCCGAAGGCGCAGCACACGGACTTCAGCAACATCAAATACATCATGTATGGCGCCTCACCGATTCCGTTGGATCTGCTGCGGCAGGCCGTGGAAGTTTTCAAGTGCGGCTTCGTTCAGCTGTACGGCATGACCGAGACGACGGGCGCCGCAACCTATCTGCCGCCGCAGGATCACGCGATGGGCGGTAACGACCGGATGCGCTCGGCCGGCAAGCCTTATCCGGGCGTCGAATTGAAAGTGGTCGACGAAGCGGGCAAGCCGGTGCCGCCGCGCATCGTCGGCGAAATCTGCATCAAATCCAAAGCCAACATGCTCGGCTACTGGAACCTGCCGGACGCTACCGCGAAGACGTTGATCGCCGGCTACGTGCACACCGGCGACGCGGGTTACCTCGACGAAGACGGGTACGTCTACGTGCACGATCGCGTCAAAGACATGATCGTATCGGGCGGTGAGAACATCTACCCGGCGGAAGTGGAGAGCGCGCTGTTCGGTCACCCCGCGGTGGCCGATGTCGCGGTGATCGGTGTCCCGGACGATCGTTGGGGTGAAGCAGTGAAAGCCGTGGTGGTCTTGAAGCCGGGCCAGAAGGCGACGCCGGACGAACTGATCGGCTTCGCGCGCACGCGCATCGCCGGGTTCAAGCTACCGAAAACGGTCGACTTCATTCCCGAACTGCCGCGCAATCCGTCGGGCAAAGTACTGAAGCGCGAACTACGCAAGCCGTTCTGGGAAGGGCGCGATCGCCAGGTGAACTGAGGCTGCCGTGACGACTTCGGACGTGACGGGGCGTTTTCGGGTCGCGTCGGGCGAAGTGTCGTGGATTCTGAACGATGCAACGGATGCCGTTGCAGTGCTCGTGTTCGGCCATGGCGCCGGCGCGAACATGCGACACGCGAGCATGACCTCCATCGCGACTGAGCTCGCCCGTCGGGGCGTTGCGGTGCTGCGGTTCAACTTTCCGTTCATGGAAGACGCGAAACAGCGCGTCGATTCGCGCGCGGTATCTACCGCAACCGTTGCCGCCGCCGTTGCGCAGGCGCGGGACCTCAAACGGCAGCTGCCGTTGTTCCTCGGCGGCCACTCGTTCGGGGGCCGCATGGCTTCGCACGCGGTGCTCGATCGCGATCTCGGTGACGTGCGCGGACTCGTGTTCTGCTCGTTCCCGTTGCATCCGTCCGGGCAACCCGCGATTGGCCGAGCAGACCACCTCGATTCGATCGTGGCGCCGATGCTGTTTCTGTCCGGAACCCGCGACGCGCTCGCGGAACGCGAGCTGCTCGAAAGCGTGATCGAGCGGCTGGGTGCGCGCGCCGAACTGGTGTGGCTCGACACCGCCGATCACAGCTACAAAGTGCTGAAGCGCAGTCGTGCGCGCAGCGACTCGGTATTCGACGAACTCGCCGACGCCGCCGTGCGATTCGTCAACCGCCTTTGCTGAACGCCTTCAGGCGTTCTTCGAGATCGGGGCCGCGACCGGGGCTGTTCGCGCGTTCGAACTGAAGACCTTCCGAGAGCGTGTAGTCGAGGCCACGATTCACCAGCATCTTGTCGGCGCGCAACGTGAACCACGAGTTCTCCAGAAACCTGCGCGCCATTGCCGTGGCGGTCTGCATCAGTTCGCCGTCGGGCACGCAGGCTACGGCCAGGCCGATGTTCAGCGCCTCCTGTCCGGAGACGGTGCGCCCGCTGAACATGAGTTCCTTGGCGCGGCCGACGCCGACGCGCCGCGGCAGACGCTGACTCATTCCCCACGTCGGCGACATCGCCCACTTGCCGTGCGTATCGGCGAACCGCGCGTTCTCGGCCGCGATGATGAAGTCGCACGCCAGCGCGAGCTCGAGCGAGCCGGTGTAGCAGTGACCCTGCACCGCGGCGATCACCGGTTGCGGGAGGTGCTCGATTGCTTCGAGCGTTTCCGCCTGGAAATGCCGGCTCGGCGCCACTTCGCCCGATTGAATGGCCTTCAGATCGTTGCCGGCCGAAAACGAGCGGCCCTTGCCGCACAGAATCACGCAGCCGATGGTCTCGGTCTGTTTGGCGAGTGCGTCGATGTGCGCGCGCAGTTCGACGAACAGTTTCGGGCTCAGTGCGTTCAGCGTGTCGGGTCGGTTCAGCGTCAGGACGCAGAGGCCGTTGTCGTCTTCACGCAATACCAGTTCGCTCATCGTGTCCTCTGCGGTGGCCTGGAGAAGTGGCGGTCATCATAATTCATCGCTTCCTCCAATGGTCCACACGCAATGATCCACACGGAAACCGCATGGCTCGATTGAACGTGGTGGTGATCGGCGCCGGCATGGCGGGCATGTCGTGCGCGGCCGAACTCGCGCAGCATTGCGACGTCACCGTGCTCGAAGCGGAAGACGCGCCCGGTTACCACAGTTCGGGTCGTTCCGCGGCTGCGTACATCGAACCCTATGTCAATGGCACGATCTTCACGCTGACGTCGTCGAGCCGCGCGTTTTTCGAGAATCCGCCGGCGGGATTCGCCGATGCGCCGCTCGTCACACCGCGCGCCGACGTGATGATCGCGCGCGAATCCAAGTCGCATCTGGTGGACGCGTATCTGCAACGATGGCGTCCGTTCTGTCCCGGTCTGGTCGAGATACCGGCTGCTGGCGTGCGCGAACGGGTCCCGATTCTGCGGCACGAGACGGTGTCACGCGCGGTGGCGGACCCGAACGTGATGGACATCGACGCACACGGCCTGCTGAACGGTTTCCGTCGCGTCTTGAAGGCGCGCGGCGGTGCGGTCATCACGCGCAGCCGGGTCGAGTCGTTAGGTCGAATGAATGGGAAGTGGACGCTCGAGGCCGGCGGACGGCGGTATGTGTGCGATGCGGTCGTGAACGCTGCGGGAGCGTGGGGCGACGAGGTGGCCGAACTGGCGGGGGTTGCTCGCGTGGGTCTGGTGCCCAAGCGCCGCACCGCCATGCTGATCAGATGCGGCACCGCGGATGTCACTCGCTGGCCGATGGTTCACGAAATAGAGAGCGAGTTCTACTTCAAGCCCGATGCGGGAAGGCTGCTGCTGTCGCCGGCCGATCAGGCCCCGAGCGCGCCGTGCGACGCGCAGCCCGAGGAGATCGACGTCGCCGTCGCGATCGAACGCTTCGAAGGGGCCACAACAATCGCGGTGGATCGGATCGAGCATCGCTGGGCCGGATTGCGATCGTTTCTGCCCGACAGTCTGCCGGTGGTCGGTTTCGACGACGCGGCACCGGGCTTCTTCTGGCTGGTGGGTCAGGGCGGATTCGGGATTCAGACCTCGCCGACCATGGGACGTTTGAGCGCCGCGTTGATTCGCGGGCAGGACATTCCGAGCGATCTGAGGGAGAGGGGCTTGTCGGCGGCGTTGTTTGCGCCGCGTCGTTGAGGACGGACCTCCTTGCGAGGCCTCGCAGGATCGGGCGATAGGGAAGACGGAGCTCGGGATGTGCGTGTGAGGTTGGTCTGAGCGGCGTTTGAAAAGGGAGGATGTCCGTGGGCTTCGCGTGTGAGATTGGCGTGAGTGAAGACAGGTTTGATTAGGGAAAGAGGGTTGGGGATCGGGTGATGGCGAGGAATTGAACGCCGTTTCGCGCGTGTTCGAGCAGGTGCACGGCAGTGCGTTCCCGGACGGCTGTCGATCCGCTGCCCACGACGCAACATCGCCCTAATCAAACGATGGCGCTGAACAAGTGCATCGAGGCGCGATCAGCGCACGCTGTGCGAGATCTCGCACCTCGGGTCGGGCGTCTGTCGGGCTGCGGCATTCGGACCATCGCCCTAATCTTTGACCCATGGCGCGGTCAGCAAA
>DATJGR010000250.1:0-28433 GCA_035494855.1 Pseudomonadales bacterium
GCCTCGATCGTGCGTTGGGATGAACCGGTGATTTTCTTGCCCATCGAGACGACGGTGCCGTCTTTGATCGCGACATCGCCGGTGAAACGCGGGTTGCGCTTGCCGTCGACGATCGTGCCGCCCCGGATGACCAGATCAAACGTTTGCATGGCTCTCTCCTTCCACGGTGACGTTGATTGACTGAGGGATGCTACGCCGCCTGCCTCACCGTCGACCAGTAGCAGAGATGATGCACCAGGAAATCTGTCGCTAAACCTTCCCGTCCCAGTGGAAGCGATGGATCAGCCGATGAATGACCGGCGTAACGACGAGCGCAGCAGTGATGATGAACACCAGCCCAGCGTAGAGCGCGTACAAACCCGCGAACACCTTACCCTCGACCGTGCACGGCGGGTCGACCGGCCCCATGCCACCCAGCAGCATGGCCGAGTTCAGGAACGCGTCGACCCACGGCAACTTTTCGAAATATGCGTAACCAGCGATTCCCACGAGCAGAGAGACGGCAAGCAGACCAAATGCTGCCGCAAGATGATTGACGACCCGCCGAATGAAGTCCGTTCTGGAGAGTAGCGGCTCGCGCCGCGATTCATACATGGCTTGGTATTGTCATGGCTGCCCAAGCGGCAAATCGATCGAGGTCGCCCGTTCGACGACCTCTGTCTCGACGCATTCGATTGCGCTTACCGCGCGTGCACCCGAACCGGCACGTCCGAATACCCCTTAACGAAATTCGACCGCACCCTAACCGGTTCCCCAACCAGTTCCACAGTGTGGAAGCGCTTCAGAATCTCTTCCCACACCACGCGCAGTTGCATCTCCGCGAGCCGGTTCCCCATACACCGGTGAATGCCGAACCCGAACGACAGATGCTGCCGCGCCTTCGGCCGATCGATGATGAATGCATCCGGGTTCGGAATTGCCGTTTCGTCACGATTGCCGGAGACGTACCACATCACCACCTTGTCGCCTTTGCGGATCTTCTTGCCGCGCAGTTCGACGTCCTGCGTCGCGATGCGGCGCATGTGCGCGAGCGGTGTTTGCCAGCGAATGATCTCGGAGACCATGTTCGGAATCAGCGACGGATCTTTGCGCAGCTTGTCGTACTGGTCAGGGTTCTGATTCAGCGCGATGACGCCGCCGCTGATCGAATTGCGCGTGGTGTCGTTGCCGCCGACGATCAGCAGAATCAGGTTGCCGAGATATTCCATCGGCGGCATGTTCCGCGTCGCCTCGCCGTGCGCCAGCATCGAGATCAGGTCGCTGCCGCCGGTGGTGTTCACGCGCTGGTTCCAAAGCACCGTGAAGTACTCGAGGCACTTCAACAGTTCCGCGCGACGTTCGTCTTCCGAACCGTACATGCCGGACGTTTCGTCGGCGGTGATCAGGTCGCTCCAGTACGTCAGTTTGCGGCGGTCTTCCCACGGAAAGTCGAACAACGTGGCGAGCATCTGCGTCGTCAGTTCGATCGACACCTTGTCGACCCAGTTGAACGTCTCGTTCTTCGGCAGCGAATCGAGAATGAGGCTGGCGCGTTCCCGGATGGTGCTTTCCATCTTCGCAAGGTTCGGCGGCGCCACCACGCCGCTGACGGTCTTGCGCTGCAGGTCGTGTTTCGGAGGGTCCATCGCGATGAACATCGGCAGTTCGAACTCGACGTCTTCGTCGTCGATCGTGATGCCGCCTTCGGACGAGAACAGATCGTGGTGTGTGTCCACGAACATGATGTCTTCGAACGTGGTGATGGACCAGAACGGCCCGTGCACGCTTTCTGCGGTGTAGTGCACCGGATCTTCTTTGCGCAACCGTTCGAAATACGGCCAGATCGTGTTGTCGCGGAAGCGGTCCGGATTCGCGATCTCGATCTTGTCCAGAGGAACGGAAGACGCATCGTTGGAAGTGCGGATATCGACTGCTTCGCTCATGGCCTGCGTCCTTTACTTCACTACTTCACTTCGTCAGATCTGGAATTGCGGCAGCCGCACGACGAGGCCGTCGAGTTCGTCGCGCACTTTGATCTGGCACGACAGGCGCGAGTTCTTGTCGCGCTCCGGGTTCATGTCGAGCATCGACTCTTCCTGATCGCTCGGCTGCCCGACCACCTTCATCCATTTCTCGTCGACGATCACGTGACACGTTGCGCACGAGCATTCGCCGCCGCAGTCCGCATCGATGCCGGGCACCAGGTTGTCGATGGCCGCGTTCATCACCGACATGCCGTTGGAGGCGTCCACCTCATGCTGCTTTCCGTTGTGTTCGATGAATCTGATCTTGGCCACCGCAGATTTCCTTCGTAGTCGGTTGATTAATGGTGCGTTATCGGCGCACTGGGAGGCGGGATCATACCTCACGGTTCACGCGAACCCCATGAAGCGACGCGGGTTATCCAGTACTACTTTGTGGGCGACATGTGATCCGGCCGATTCGAACGTCGCTTGAGCGGCGGTGTATGCGCCCGGATAGGTCGAATCGAAATGCGGATAGTCCGATCCCCACAGAATGCAGCGCAGCAGATCTTTCTCGATGATCCACTTCAGGCCGGTCGCTTCGTCCGCTTCCATCGAAACAAAACACTGCTCACGGAAGATCACGCTCGGCGCCCGTTTCAGCCACGGCGCGTGATGGCCCATCACTTCGAAGTGTTCGTCGAGCCGGTCGAGCCAATACGGAATCCAGCCTAATCCGCTTTCGAAAAAGCCTACGCGCAGCTTCGGGAAGCGATCGAGCACGCCCCCGGCGATCATGTCCATCACCACTGCCATCTGCCCGAACGGGTGCGCGATCATGTGATCGTAGAAGACGTTGCCGTGGTAGCGGCCGGTGGCAAAGCTCTTCATCCGCGAACCGAAGCTGCCATGGACGCCAACGGCGAGTCCGTCGCCGACGGCGACCTCCCACAGCGGGTCGCAGGCGGCATCGAACAGCGCGAGATCGTTGAACCGCTCCGGCCGGATGATCAGTCCGCGCAGGCCGAGCGATGCCAGGCGCTTCGCCTCCCGCACCGCGAGATCGATGCTCTGCAGCGGGATGATTCCCATGCCAAACAAGCGGTTGGGGGCCACTTTACAGAAGTCACTCATCCAGTTGTTGTACGCGCGGCAGGTTTCCGCGGCCACTTCCGGATCGTTGATGTCACCCCATAGCAGGTGGATCGACGGGAAGAACAGAGCCTGATCGATGCCCTCTTCGTCCAGCACGTTCAAGCGCGCGTTCGGATCCCAGCTGCCCGGCAGAATGTCGGCCCACGTGAGCTGATTGCCCGGTGCCATGCCGCCTGGAATGCAGGCTTGTGCCGGGCCTGCACCGCCCCCAATACCGCGAGTAGCGCCTTCGATGGAAACGTAGCTGTGACCGTCTTCGGTCTTCACCTGCAGAACGCGGTCGCGAAACGCCGCGCGCGTGTAGTCCTTCCACACGCACTCGGGTTCGCAGATGTGTCCGTCGCCATCGATCACGATGCCCGGTCGGCTCATCATGTGCTCCACGTAGTGTCCGCGGATTCGCATTCTAGGCGGGCCACAATGCATTCAGGTAGCGTTCAGCGCAGCAGGTCAATCATCGAGCACAGGCTCACTGACACCGATGACGATGCGTAACGCACGATTCGGCCGACCGCTCTGGATCCTGCTCAGCCTGTTGCTGTGCGGCGGTGTAGCGCGTGCCGAAGACGAAATCGATCCACCCGATCGCGTCGCGCGCTTGAGCTTCATCAACGGCAGCGTGTCGCTCGCGCCGGCCGATAGCGACGACTGGGCCGACGCGTTGTTGAATCGTCCGATCACCACCGGAGATCGCATGTGGGTCGATGGCGGCGGGCGCGCCGAAGTTCAGATGGGCACGTCCACCGTTCACCTCGACGAATACACCGGGCTCGCGTTCGTCACGCTCGACGACGACACGTTGCTGATGCGCCTCACCGACGGCGCGATCGCGGTGCATGTGCATTCGCTCGCAGCGAACGAAACCGTGCAGATCGAAACGCCTAACGCGACCGTGATGCTGCGCCAGCCGGGCGAGTATGCCCTCGATACAGAAGCTGACGGGGATCGCACGGCGGTGAAGACCTACAGCGGCGAAGCCGAAGTGACCGGTCCGGATTCGGGCCAGCACGGCTATATCGTCGGCGCGAACGAGCAGGGCATCTTCACCGGCAGCGACGAGCTGAGTTCGGTGATGACACAGGGTGGGCGCCGAACAGAGTTCGAAATGTGGGCGTACGAGCGCGAAGCGAGCGCAGAGCATTCGGTGGCCGCGAACTACGTGCCGCCGGGTACGGTCGGTTATCAGGATCTCGATTCCTACGGCACCTGGAGCAGCGACCCCGAATACGGCAACGTCTGGCAGCCGAGCACGTCGTACGTGTTCACCGACTGGGCCCCATATCGCTACGGACGTTGGATCTGGGTGACGCCGTGGGGCTGGACCTGGGTCGACGATGCGCCGTGGGGCTACGCGCCGTTCCACTACGGCCGCTGGAGCTACCTGCGACAACGCTGGTGCTGGATTCCGGGGCCGCGCCACATCCACGCCTCGTATGCGCCGGCGCTCGTGGCGTGGGTCGGTCCACCGAGCTTCGGCGTTGAGTTCCGCGAGGTGGGCTGGTTCCCGCTCGGCCCGCGCGAAATCTACATTCCGGCGCGGCGCAGCTCGTGGCGCTATTTCCACAGCGTGAATGCGTGGAACTCGATGGACAACATGGCCTTGTCGAATGCGTACAACGGCCGCAACCAGACCTTCAACTACCGCAACCGAGGTGCGCCCCATGCGGTTACGGTAATCGATCACGATGCGTTCGTGTCGGCCCGCCGTACCCACGGCCAGCGCGTAGACGTCGACGCAGACGACCTGCAACGCTGGCGCGGCCAGGGCCGCGCACCGGCGATCGATCCGCATCCCGAAAGCCGGCTCGGCGCGCGTCCCACAGCGCGCGCCCCCACGCCTCACCTCGATCGTCAGGCGGTCGCAACCCGTTATCAGCCGGTGACGAAGCAGCGCGTGTTGCCGTCGGCAGACGATGACGCCGCGTCGGCCGTTACGCCGCAACAGGCTTTGCCGCGCGTCGATGTCGCCACGCGACCCGGAGCGACCCGACAGTGGTCGGGCAGCAACATCGGGGGCCGATCGAATCGCGTCGCGCGGCCGCGGTCGAACGATGACGAGGCATTCGCACCGGCAGACACCGATACGCGCGACGACACGGGAACGCAATCCCGCGGGGTCGCCATGATGCCCACGAATCCCACCCATTCAACGCATCGCGACGCGCCGTCGCACGCGGACCGTCCGCCGCGCAGTTCGACTGCGCCGAACCCGCGTGCGCCGGCGCCGGTCGCGACCCCACAGGCGTCTCACGATCAACCGGATCGGCAGCCGGGCAGGCCGCACCTGGAACGGCAGCAGCGACAGGAGCGGCAGGCGCAGAAGCAGCAGGAACGCGACGCGGCGCGCCAGACGACTCCACCGGCCCAACCCAACGTGCGCGCGCCACGGGTCGCACCGGCGCCTCGGGTGGCGCCGCGCCAGGTGGTCCAGCAACCGCGCACAGCGGCACCGGCCCGGCAAGGCGAGCCCAACACTCGCACAATGGCGCAACCACAGAAGCGCGATCAAAACGGTCGCGCGTCGCAGCCATCGCAGCCATCGCCGCGTTCGACGAACGGCGCAGGCCCGGCTGGCGACGGCATCACGCGCGGTTCGATGTGGCCATGAGGAACGTCAGCCGCGTCGAGATGAGCCGCGCGCATGTGGCGTTTTTCGGCATGGACTCAATGTAGTTACGGACTTGTCCACAGCATGCGCAACGGTGATCCACTGCGAAATCACCGAGTTATCCCAAGGTTATCCACCGGCATCGTTCGGTTATTTCACTTCCCATCGATGCATCGCGTGATAACGTGCTTCTCACGGATGCGAGGCACGAGCCACCCGGAAACGGGTCCCAAACGACCGAGCAATCCGCCCAGGCCCTGCCAGGCCAGGGTCGCCCCGGCAAAGGCGGCTCAAGGGCAACGATCCCTGGGTACACAGGGGTTACGCGCCCGATCCTCCGATGGAGTCGGTCACTCCGTCAGAGGCGACGCAGCAAAGCGTCGTTAAACAAATGACTCGTTGAGTCGATGGCTGGACACCGTCCGGAGACGTTCGGGCAAGGCTACCAACCGATATGAAACCCCGCCTCGGCGGGGTTTCTCTTTTTTGGCCACCCTGCTTTTTCGGCGATATGTCGGCTAGCATCTCCCTCCGGGTCGCGTTCGTGGCCCGACACCAACAATGAACTGGGAGAGGGACACATGAACGTATCCATGACACGGTTCGCCACCGCGCTCGTCGTAACCGTCCTGGTCGGCATCGGTGCCACCGCGGCGGAGCACAAAGGGCTGGCGGGAACCAACTGGCAGCTGCTGCAACTCGGTCCGAACGGCGCGTTGTCGGAGAACCTGCCGACGTTGTCGTTTTCCAACGACGGAAAGGTATCCGGCAGCGGCGGCTGCAACACCTTCACCGGCACCGCGACCATCTCGGGCATGGCGATCAAGTTCGGTCCGCTGGCAGCAACGAAGAAAGCGTGCTCCGAGCAGGTGAATGCGCAGGAGGCGTCGTACTTCAAGGCGCTCGAACAGGCGCAGACGTTCGAAATGCGCGCCACCAGCCTGTTGATCAACACCAAGGCGTTCAACGAACCGTTGTCGTTCGTCCCGCCGAAGATGTAAAGAGCGTTCGGGCAGCGGCGATCGCTGATCGCCGCTCGCCCCTTTACCCAGCCGTTGGGACGAGAACAATGCCGATAGCAGACCTACGCGGCACCCGCCTCTACTACGAAGAATACGGCGAGGGTTTCCCCCTGGTGCTGTTTGCACCCGGCGGCATGCGTTCGGCAATTTCGTTCTGGGCGCGCTCGCCGTGGAATCCGATCGAGGCGCTTGCAGACCAATTCCGGGTGATCGCAATGGATCAACGCAACGCCGGCCACTCCACCGCACCGATCCACACCGGCAATGGCTGGCACAGTTACGCCGGGGATCACATCGCTTTGATGGACCATCTGCGCATCGAACGCGCGCACCTGCTCGGCGGGTGCATCGGCGGCCCGTACTGCCTCGGCGTGATGCAGGCGGCGCCAAATCGCGTAACCGCGGCCGTGCTGCAACAGCCGATCGGTTACGACGGCGAGAACCGCCAGGCGTTCTACGACATGTTCGACAGTTGGGCGAACGAACTGAAACCTCAGCGGCCCGACGTCGACCCCGAAGCGTGGACCGCATTCCGCGACCGGATGTACGGCGGCGACTTCGTCTTCAACGTCGGCCGCGACTTCGTCCGCTCGTGCAACACGCCGATGCTGGTGCTGCTCGGCAACGACCGCTATCACCCGTCGATTACGTCGCGCGAAATCGTCGAGCTCGCGCCGAACGCCGAACTCGTCGAGCGGTGGAAGGAGCCGGAAGTGATCGAACAGACCATCGCGCGTGTGCGATCATTCCTGACGCTTCACACTCCGCAGCAGTAACCGGCAAGAGGACTCCCCGATGAAATACGCAATTCTCGGCGGCACCGGTGTCAGCGTGTCGCGCATCTGCCTCGGCATGATGACGTACGGTTCCAAGCAGTGGCGCGACTGGGTACTCGAATACGGCGAGGCGAAACCGTTCGTCGCCCGCGCCATCGAAGCCGGCATCAACTTCTTCGACACGGCGGATGTTTACTCGAACGGCGCCTCGGAAGAAGTGTTGGGGCGCGCGCTGCGCGAGATCGGGGTAGACCGCCACGACGTGGTCATCGCCACCAAGTGCAACGGCGGCACCCACAACCGCGCGCGCAATCGCTTCGGGTTGTCGCGCAAGAACGTCATCGAATCCTGCGACGCCTCGCTGAAGCGTCTGAACACCGACTTCATCGACCTGTATCAGATCCACCGCTTCGACGGCTATACGCCGATCGAAGAAACGATCGACGCGCTGAACGACCTGGTCCGCGCCGGCAAAGTGCGCTACCTCGGTGCGTCGAGCATGTTCGCCTGGCAGATGGCGAAGTATCTGTTCACGCAGGATGCACGCCACGCCGCGCGCTTCGTCACGATGCAGAACCACTACAACCTGCTCTATCGCGAAGAAGAGCGCGAAATGAATCCGCTGTGTGCCGATCAGAAAGTCGGGTTGATTCCGTGGAGCCCGCTCGCCCGGGGCTATCTCGCGCGCGACAAGGAAACGTTGAAAACGACCACGCGCGCGAACTCAGACGAATTCACCAGAATGCTGTATCGCCGTGAGTCGGACTTCGACATCGTGCAGCGCAACGCCGATACGGCCGCGCGACTCGGCGTGAAACCGGCACAGACTGCACTGGCCTGGCTGCTCGGCAAGCCCGGCGTCGTTGCGCCGATCATCGGCGCATCGAAACTGCCGCAACTCGAAGACGCCATCGCCGCGGTCGACGTCGAACTCTCCGCGGACGACGTCAAACAGCTCGAAGCGCTGTACGAACCGCACGCCATCGCTGGCCACGCGTAAACCGATTTCTCCATCGCACCGAGGTACTCAGATGACCCGTTCCGCCCGCATTCAACAGGCCGCGCAGCGTTACATCGACAACAACACGTTCGCCGGCATCGAGTGGCTGGTACAGCGCCGCGGCGAAGACATCGCGCGCGGCCGGGTCGGATATGCCGACACCGCGAAGACACCCATTCCGAAAAACGCGCTGTATCGCATCTATTCGATGACGAAGCCGGTCACCTCGGTGATGGCGCTGATCCTGATCGAACAAGGCAAGCTGCGCCTGTACGACATGCTGCCGCAGTTCGACAAGCGCTTCGCACAGATGACGGTGCTCGGGGCCGACGGTTCGATTGCGCCGGCACAACGACCGATCACCGTAGAAGACCTGATCACGCACCGCGCAGGCTTCACGTACGAGTTCATACCGGGTTGTCAGATCGCGCAGTACTACCAGAAGGCCGAGATCTCCAGCGACGGCACCGTATCGCTCGACGAAATGATGCGCCGCCTTTCTGAACAACCGATCGCGTTCCAACCCGGCAGCCAATGGCGCTACAGCGTGGCTACCGACGTGCTCGCGCACGTCTGCGAAAAAGCGGCCGGGCGCGGCATCGACGAACTGATGAAGGAACACATCTTCGATCCGCTGGGCATGAACGACACGGCGTACTGCGTACCGGCCGAAAAGCGCAACCGGCTGTTGCCGATGTTCGGCATCACCGACATCACCGATCTCGCGCCGCTGAAGCCGCGGCCGCAGGAGCTGACGCCGGCCGATGTCGAAGAGATGTACCCGTCGACGCTCCCCGGTACGTTCCGTCGCGGCGGGCACGGCCTGTTCTCCACCCTCGACGATTACACACGATTCGCTCGTATGTTGTTGAATGGAAAGACACCGGATGGCAAGACAATCCTGTCGCGCAAGATGATCGAGGCCATGCGCGCCAACCGCCTTCCGGCATCGCAACTGCCGATCGCAATCGGACCCAACGCAATGCTCGGCTACGGTTGGGGGCTCGGCGTGCGCGTGATGCTGGACATCGGTCAGGCTTCGAGCCTCACCGGCGACGGCGAGTTGGGTTGGGCCGGCGCCGCATCGACGTACTTCTGGGTCGATCCGAAGGAAGAGCTGACCGGCGTCATCATGACGCAGTACCTGGGTTCGCTGCTGCCGATGAACGACGACCTCCGCGTCGCCGCGTATCAGATGCTCGACTGAACTCGCGGCTGAACCGAATCATGTTGCGCCAACGACCGCCCTGAGCGGCGTTGGCGCGTCCTTCTGCTGCATACCCGCCTATTCGAATCCCGGTGCCGGCTGCCACAGGCTGAACACCGTTCCGTCTGGATCGGCACACACCGCGTTCGGCCCGGATGGATAGACGTGGCGCCCACGCACGGTGCCGCCGAGTTGTCCGACGCGCGCGGCTGCCGCATCGATGTCGTCGACGCGGAAGTATGCGTTCGGCAGCTCGGCTGGGCCGCTCGCGCTCAAACCGAGCGGAAACTTCGTGTTAGCAACGTGCCCGCCCTCCTCGATCTCCCACCCGAACAGGGCGCCATAGAAGCGCTTCGCCCTCGCCAGATCTTTCACCGGCAACGTGAAGTATCCCAACTCGTTCGGCATCACCTGCTCCTCGACGTTGAACGGAGAAGCGCACGATGCCACGCGATCGCCGCCACGCGCTTGAAGAAATGTTCCCGCCGCGGATGGCCAGTGTTCGACGCCTTGGCTAAGCTCCCCGCCTCCATAGCCACGCGCCAATGCCATGCAGAACATCGCCTTAGAGAACGGTCCGGTGCACATCTGCGGCGCGCTCGACGTCGATCGACGGCCCACCGGCATCGTGCCGCGGCGCTTGCCGAACTGGACGCGCCCGCAGGTACCGCTGTTCATGGAGATCATGGTGACGATGCCGTCAGGCGTGCGGCTCGAATTTGCGACGACCGCGCGCCACATCGAACTCGACGTGTTGCCGACGCGCATCGAAATTTCGAAGCCGCCGGCGCCAGCGGTGTTCGATCTGGTGATAGACGGCAGCGACGTCAGAAGCGTGGCCACGGAGTGTGGCGATCGGTTGAAGATCAATCTAGCCGATCGTGGCAAGGCCACGCGCGTGCGCGGAGACGCGGGCACCGTGGCTTTCACCGATCTGCCGTCGGGGGTCAAGCAGTGCGAACTGTGGTTGCCCGCCAACGCCATCCTCGAGGTGCGCGCGTTGCGCGTGGACGATGCCGCGAAGGTCGAAGCGCCGGCTGCGCACGCCCGTCGGCGCTGGGTGCATCACGGCAGTTCGATCAGCCACTGCATGGAAGCATCGAGCCCCACCGGAACGTGGCCGGTCGTGGCCGCGCGGCTCGCGAACGTCGAGCTGTTGAACCTCGGCCTCGGCGGCAACTGTCATCTCGATCAGTTCGTTGCCCGCACGATGCGCGATGAGGCGGCCGACGTGTTGAGCCTGAAGGTCGGCATCAACGTGGTGAACATGGATTCGCTGAGAGAGCGCACGTTTGCGCCGGCCCTGCACGGCTTCATCGACACCATCCGAGAAGGCAAACCGAATGCGCCGTTTCTGATCGCATCGCCGATTTTCTGTCCGTCCGCCGAGGAGCGTCCCGGCCCGACGATTCCGGACGCGAGCGGGAAATTCGTCACGCTGCCCGGACACGACGAGATTCGTGCCGGCTGCCTCTCGCTGCAGCAGATGCGCGCGATCATCCGCGACGTGGTGGAAGGCCGCCGCAAGGCCGGCGATGCGAACCTGCACTACCTCGACGGGCTCGAACTGTTCGGTGCCGCAGACGCGGCCGATCTGCCCGACGATCTGCATCCGAACGGACCGGGCTATGCGCGCATGGGGCAACGCTTCAACGCACTGGTGTTCGCGGAAGGCAGACCGCTCGCGTGAACCATCCGGGCCGGGCGTTTCAGAGGCCCGGCGTGCTGCCGCGCACGACGGCCATCATGGCCTCGTTCGCCACTTCCTGATTGATGCGCTCCATCTCGTCGGCGTCGAGCCAGATGCCGCGACACGCCGGGCAGCGATCGATCACCAGCATGTGCGCGATCTCTTTCGTCAGCTCGGCGCCGTCGACCGGACAGCGACGCGTGGTTTCGCTCTGCGCCACCAGCATCAGCTGCGTCCGCTCACGACAGGGCGCGCACATCGGGTGTCCGTCGACGCTGCCGCGCGTGCGCTCGCCACAACGCGCACACTTGGCCCCGAGCAGGCTCATGCGCCGTCAGCCGCGCGCATCGATGAACGTGTAGTCGGCCGGATTCACCCGCCGCGTCTGGTTCCAGAATTCGACCAGCGTGAACGGCCAGTTCTGCGTGACGCGGCCTTTCTCGTTCTTGTACCACGTGGGCACGTTGGCCGCGCCCCACGCCATGTTGAGGTTGCCCTCGTCGATCATCTTGTTGAACTCGTCGTGCACGCTCTTCTTGCAGTCGAGCGCCGCGTGACCTTCCTCGAGCAGCGTGCGGATGCAGTTCAGCACGTAGCGCACTTCGCACTCGGAGAAGAACACGATGCTGCCGTTCACAACGATGTTCGTGTTCGGCCCGTATAGGCAGAACAGGTTCGGGAAGTTCGGGATCGTAATGCCGAGGTACGCACGCGGATCGCCGTTCCATTGCGTCTGCAGATCGACGCCGCCTTTCCCTTTCACCTGCATCGGCCACAGGAAGCGGCTTGCGAGAAAACCGGTTCCGTAAATCAGCACGTCGGCGTCGTATTGCTTGCCGTTCGCGGTCTTCACGCCGGTCTCGTTGATTTCAGCGATCTTGTCGGTAACCAGTTTCACGTTGTCGCGACGCAGCGCGCGAATCCAATTGCCGTTGTCGAACAGGATGCGCTTGCCGCCGGGCGGATATTGCGGCGTGACCTTCGCGAACAGTTCTTTGTCTTCGCCGCACAGTTCTTCGAGAATCTGCGTGAACATCTTGCGCAGTTCGTCGTTTTCGGCGCTGATCGACAGCTTCTGGTCGTTCCATGCCGGATCTTTCTTTACCGCCGCGAGAATGCCTTCGGCCATCCGCCAGAACATCGCGAAGCGATACCACTTCGCGTAGTACGGCACGTGGTTCAGCAGCCAGTGTTTTCCGTCGGGCACGTTGTCGTGGTACTCGGGCGTCATGCTCACCCACGGCGGCGTGCGCTGGAAAATCACCACTTCCTGCGCTTCCTTCGCCACTTCCGGCGCGAACTGGAATGCGCTGGCGCCGGTGCCGATTACCAGCACTCGTTTTCCCTTCAGGTCGTGCTCGTGCTCCCACTCGGTGGAATGGAACGCGATGCCCTTGAACTTGTCCTGCCCCGGAATGTCGGGCCACTTCGGGCGATTCAACTGCCCCACGGCGCTGATCACCGCGTTCGCGGTCAGCGTTTCCTGCTTGCCGCCGCGCTCGACGGTGACGTGCCACAACGCTTTCGCATCGTCGTACACGCACGTCTTCACTTCGGTGTTGAAGCGGATGTGCTTGCGCAGGCCGTAGTCGTCGGCCGTTTTGTCGAAGTACTGTCGCAACACTTCCTGTTTCGAATAGAACTGCGGCCAGTCGTTCGGCCGGAAGCTGTAGGAGTAAGTGTGGTTCGGACTGTCCACACGGCAACCCGGATAGGTGTTCTGATACCACGTGCCGCCGACGTTTGCGTGGCGTTCGACGATCTCGAACGGAATGCCCGCTTCCTGCAGCCGGATGCCGGCGAGCAGCCCCGACATGCCGGAGCCCACGATCAGCACCTTGAACTTGGCGCGCGCCGCGGCCGGAACCTTCTGAAGCTCCGGAACGCCGTATGGATCGCCGTCGTCCATCGACAGTTCGGCGGTCAGGAATTCTTCGTAGTCGCTGTCGACCGTGGTACCGATCACGAAATTCACCATTTCGTGGACGTGCGCACTCGGCGCGCTCGGAAGCCGGTGTCCGCTGTCGCGAAACTTCCGTAAGGCATCGTATGCGATGCCCCGGATCTTCTCCTGTTGCGCTTCGGTGATGCCGCCCTGCGCGTCGCCGAAGAACGCGTTGGTCGGACGGATGTCGCCGCGGATGAGACCGATGTCGCCGGTGATGTGCACCAGCGCGGCTATCAACGACGGAATGTGCGCCTCTTTCAACGCCTTGCGGATGATCTCGTCATCGTTCGTGACGGGCGCCAGTTCGTTCAGTTTTGCAGCAGCCATGCGACTCTTCCCCGATTGCTCGATCGGCTATTTAGCGGAAGTGGCCCCGTCGATGCAATCCGTACCGGCGTGAGGGGCTGAATCAGGCGGATCGGGCGGGGCAGGTTTCAATCCGAGCCAGGCTTCGAAGGACGCTTCCGCCGACTCGCGGTTGCGACCTCTGCACGGCAAATAGATTAACGAACGTCGCACACTACCCTACAATCTCGCCCCTTTGCCGCGGCCCACCCGCTGGTACCCGCATTTGTTTTCGAAGCTGCTGCCCCCGCAACAATTCTCCAAAGACCCTGTCGTCGATCGCTCATTGCGGCATTCGATCTTCGACGGCGTCACCTACTCGGTGATGACCGGCTCTGCCGAAAGTTATTTTTCGGCGTTTGCGATTCTGCTGAAGGCGACCACCGCGCAGATCGGTCTGCTCGCGTCGCTGCCGCCGCTGCTCGCGTCATTCATGCAACTGGTCTCCGCCTGGCTCGGCCGGCGCACCGGTCACCGTCGCCAGATCATCGTGTTCGGCGCGCTGGTGCAGGCGAGCACGCTGGTGCCGCTGACCCTGCTGCCGCTGCTGTTTCCGGACGACGCGGTGCTGCTGTTGCTGATTTCGTCCATCGTCTACTACGCCGGCCCGAACCTCGGCTCCCCTCAATGGAGCAGCCTGATGGGCGACATCGTTCCGGAGGCACGCCGCGGCCGTTTCTTCGCGTTGCGCACGCAACTGGCGAGCGTCGCGAGTTTCCTCGCGCTGATCGCCGGCGGACTCATTCTCGAATTCTTCGACTCGATCGGCGTGACGTACTGGGGCTTCGTGGTGGTATTCGCGATTGCGTGCGTCGCACGCTTCCAGTCCGCCTATCACCTGGCGCAGATCCACGATCCGCCGGGACACGTGGCTTCGCTGGAGTCACCGTGGCACATCGACCTGTGGCGAGCGATCCGTTCCACCGACCTCGTGCCGTTCTCGCTGTTCTTCGCCAGCATGCAGTTCGCCGTGGGAATCGCATCGCCGTTCTTCACGCTCTACATGCTGCGCGATCTGAAATTCAGCTACGCGCAGTTCATGATCAACTCCGCCGCATCGGTGCTGCTGCAATTCCTCACGCTGAACCGGTGGGGCCGCTTGAGCGATCTGTTCGGCAACCGGCTGATCCTGATCACCACCGGCGCAATCATTCCGATCATGCCGACGCTGTGGCTGTTCTCCACCAACTACTTTTATCTGCTCGGCGTGCAGTGCGTGAGCGGCCTCGTGTGGGCAGGCTTCAGCTTGAGCGCATCGAACTTCGTGTTCGACCTCACACCGCCGGAGCGTCGCGCCACGCTGATGGCCGCACACAACGTGCTCGCCGCGCTGGCCGTGTTCGTCGGCGCGGTGATCGGCGGTTATCTCGGCACGCATCTCCCCAACGAGATCACACTGTTCGGCAATACGTTCAGTTGGCTCAGCGCTCTGTACGGCGTGTTCCTGCTCTCGGGCCTCATGCGTCTTGCGGTCGCGATCGGTTTCCTGCCGCGATTGCGCGAAGTGCGACAGGTGCGGCCGATGTCGATGACCGGCCTGATCTTTCGCGTTACGCGCTTCGCACCTGTGTCGGGACTCATCTTCGAAATCGTCGGCACGTTGCGGCGCAGGAAGAACGACGACGACTGACGCCGCGGGTTGACACCTTTTCGGCCGATTGAGACCGTACGCCAGGACTCACTCGGGGTGCGCCGTGACCGCAGTTCAGGACCACGAAACCGTTTCGATCTATCCGCTCGACCAGAAGCAGATCGATTCGCTGTTGACGCAGGCCGGCGAATGCACGCTGAACTGGAGCACGAAAGACGGCTGGCCGGTCGGCGTGATTCACGCGTATGTCTGGCATCAGGGCCGCGTCTGGATCACCGCAGGCGGTCACCGCCATCGCATCTCGGCATTGCGTCGCGAACCGCGTTGTTCGGTTGTCGTGAGCGGAGTGGCCGCACCAAAGTCCGGTGTCACCGGCGCCATCACGATCAAAGGCCGTTGCATCGTGCACGAAGACCAGCAGACGAAGGATTGGTTCTACAAAGCGCTCGCATGCAAGCTGAATCCGACGAACGAAGCCGGTGCGAAAGCGTTCGAACAGCGACTCGACTCGCCGGTGCGCGTCATCCTCGAAGTGGTGCCGGTGAAATGGATCACGTTCGACGCGGCGAAGTTCGCGGCCGATACGGCCGGTACGCTGCCCGATGACGAGAAAGGACCTCCGCTCAGCTCCGATGCAGAACGCCTGCCGCGGGAACTGAAGCGGCGCGGTCTGAATCAATAGGCGTTTCAGTCGTCGCGCAACGACCGGCGCCGTATCCTTTCGAACCCGTCGATCGTTAATGTCAAAGAACCCGCGAGGTGACAGACATGACGCACTCCGACTCCAACTCCGCCTTCACAGTTCAAGCCGACGTACGCGGTCCGTGGCGGCGCTATCTCGACGCCCTCGCGCCACTCCGGCCGGCCCTGCACCGCTACTGCTGCAGGTTGACCGGCAACGTCTGGGACGGCGAGGACCTGATGCAGGACGCGCTGCTGCGCGTGTTCGGCCTGCTCGGCAAGATCGATCGCGATCTCGAGAACCCGAAAGCGTATTTCATCCGCACGGCTACTCACCTCTGGATCGACCAGCAACGGCGACTCGCGCTGCATCGACAGTGGCAGTCGAGCGTCGCGGGTAATGAGGACGGTGCGACCACGGCAGAGCAGCATGTGGAACTTCGACAAGCGGCAAACGCGCTGCTGAAACGGCTGCCCCCGCGCGAACGCGCTGCCGTGTTGATGCGTGAAGTGCTCGATCTTTCCGCGAAGGACTCGGCCGAACTGCTGCAGATGACCGAAGGCGCGGTGAAAGCCGCGCTGCACCGCGGAAGGGAAAAGCTGCAGGTGGAAAGCGCCAACGAGAACATCGGGCCGGTACCGCCGCCGGCCCTCGTCGATCGCTTTCTGCACGCGCTGTCGACACAGGACATGGCGACGATGCAGGCGATCTGCTCCAGCGACCTGTCCGTCGAACTCGTCGGCGGCGCACGCAGCGACACCTTCGAAGACAGCAGGACGTTCTTCGGTCACGCACACATGGTGTTCCCACCGGAGTACGCGGAACTCGCGCGCGTCATGGTCATGGGCACCCACCCGCACTGGCGTACGCACGACTATCACGGCGAGCGCGTCGTGCTCGGCTTCCGCACCTTCGACGGTGTAGACGGCCTGAACGAGATCCACCGCATCGAAGAGTTCGACGGCAAGATCGCGCGCGTGCGCTGCTACTGCTTCGCGCCCGATACGCTCGCGGCGGTCGCCGAAGAGATCGGCGTGCCGGCGCACCGCAAGCCGTACCGGAGTCCGTGAGTCACGGCCAGCCTGTTCTCCAAGTCAAGAACCGGTGCCAGGCACCGTCCGTTGACTTCATCCCCCAACGAAGTCACAACGGTGATGGTTGGAACGGTGACGGGTGATCGGTGTGGAGTGGCATCCGGGGCCATGGATGGCCCCGGCTAGAGCGACCAGGGACGGCTCGAGCGTACCCGGAACACCGATCACCCGTCACCGCCTCCGATCAATATCGCAGTGACCGCTCAAGTAGACGCAAGCCGAGCAATCAGGCGCGGATCGCCCGCGGTTCGCCAGAGACGATACGTGGCCGCGACCGCAACGAACGCAAGTCCCGCGGTCATCCCGGTCCAGAAGCCGTAGATGCCGAGTGGTCTCCACGACAGCCAGCCGAAGCCGAGCCAGCAGGCGATCGGCACTGCGACGATCCAATAGCCGAACAGCGCGATCCACATCGGCACCTGCGTGTCTTTGTAGCCGCGCAGTGCGCCGATCGCGACCACCTGCGTATCGTCCGCCAGCTGGTAAGCCGCGACGAAGATCACCACGGTTGCGGCGAGCGTCGTCACCTGCGGATCGGTGCTGAACAGCGCAACCACGAAGAATCGGCCGAGCAGCAGCAGCGTGCCCACCACCACCGCAAAGAGCGCCGCGGTCCGCAGCGCCACGAGCGCGGCCAACCGCGCCCGATCGAAATCGTTGGCGCCCACGTTGAAGCCGACGCGGATCGTCGTCGCCATGCCCAACGCCAACGGTACCATGAACGTCATTCCGTTGAGGTTCCCGACGATCTGGTGCGACGCGAGCGTTTCCGGACCCAATCGGCCGATCAGCAGTCCCATCAGCGAGAACGCGAACACCTCTGCAAACCCCGTGGCGCCGATCGGCAGGCCGATCACGAAGAAGCGTTGCAGCACCGACCACTTCGGCCAGGAGAATTTCGCGAACAAGCCGGTGACGCGCACGAACGGCATCCGCGTGACCAGCAGCATGCCGAAAAATTCCGCCCACCACAGGATGGCGGACGCCCATCCGCAACCAACGCCGCCGAGCTGCGGTATGCCCCAGTGGCCGTACATGAATGCGTAGTTCAGCGGCCACTTGAGCACGAGCGCGGCGAGCGCCATGTACATCGCCGGCTTGGTGTGACCCATGCCCTCGCACAGATAGCGCACCAGAAAGTAACCGAGCAGCGGAATCGCGCCCCAACTGGTCGCGTGCATGTAACCAATGGCGATCGCTTTCGTGTGCGGTTCGATCCCGAGTCCGTCGTACACGAAGCCGACGTTGCTCCAGAACAGCATCAGCACCAACGCGGCAAACAGCACGATCCAGAAACCCTGTCGCACGATTTCGCCGACTTCGGCAACGCGGCCCGCCCCACGCAGTTGCGCGATGATCGGTGTCGCCGCCAGCACGAAACCGCTGACGAGAAACTGCGACGGCCACAGCACGTTCAGGCCGAGCGCGATTCCGGCCAGATCCGGCGCAGACAGATGCCCTGCCATGATCGTGTCCATGACGCCTTGTGCCATCTGCAGCAGTTGCGCTGCCATCAACGGCAACGCAAGGCGCACCAGCGTGCGGAACTCTTCGGCCGACGCGCTCACGATCGAAGGCTCTAAAAAGGGGCGCGCATTCTGGCCGCTCCCTGTCGGCTCGGCAAGAGTGCTGGCATGCTTGCACGAGCTCATTCGACGGAAAAGACCCTATGGCGCAGTCCGATGTACACACCTTCGTGCCCGACGATTTCGACGTGCCGCAGCAGTTGATTCACGCGTCGTTCCGCCTCGAGCCGCTCGGTGTGCAGCACAACGAACGCGACTATGCGGCCTGGACCGGCAGCATGGATCACATCAAGGCCACGCCCGGATTCGTCGGCGCACCGTGGCCGCACGAGATGAGCCTGGACGAAAACAGCGACGATCTGGCGCGGCACGCTGACGACTTCGCCGGGCGGCGCGGCTTCACGTACACGGTGCTAGACGATACCAACGACGTCATCGGCTGCGTTTACATCTATCCGGGCCGTACAGAGGAGTTCGACGCGCGCGTCACCTCCTGGGTGCGCGCGGATCGAACCCGGCTCGATGACGTGCTGCATCGAGCCGTTTCGCGGTGGCTGGCGGACCGGTGGCCGTTTTCCTCCATCGACTACGCAGAACGATCCGTCACCTGAGACCTCAGTTGCGCGCAGTCACTCCGGAATTCTGACAGCGACTGTGTTGAATCGTTAGCGCGGCTGTTCTACAAATGGTTTGTTGTGTTGCAGACGATGTTCGCGCGGAATTTCGCGGACGCGGCCGAGTCTCATCCATCGCTTCGTTGAACAACCACGTTTGTCGAGGAGATGAAAACATGATCAACAACCGAAAATTCACCCGATCCGTTCTGGCCGTTTTGTGTTCCGCCAGCGCGATGTCGTACGCGGCAGAGCCTGGGCCTTACGTCGAAGGAACCATGGGGCAATCGACTATGAAAGCGTCGACCCGGTTCGGGGACGGCGGAGGTGAGGTGGACACGTTCCACATGACGAAAGACGAAACCGCGTACAAAGCGGCGATCGGTTACAACCTGACGCCGTGGCTCGGGCTCGAAGGCGGCTACGTCGACTTCGGCAGCCCGTCCGACCACGCGAACCTGCCCACGTTCGGCCGCGTCGACGGCAAGGTCGATGCGACGGGATGGGAGGAGTTCGTCGTCGGTTCGTTACCGGTGGGTCCGATCGAGCTGTTCGCGAAAGTCGGCGCGGTCGAATCGGACATCCGTTTCAAAGCGCACAGCGAGGCGCTCGACGCGCGCCGCTCCGAAGACGAGAGCAACACCGAGCTCGCTTACGGCGGCGGCGCGGCGTACGAACTCGGCAAGCTGGCGCTGCGCGCGGAAGTCGAGACGTACGACGCGAACAAGCTCGACGACATGCACCTGATCACCGCAGGCCTGACGTACCACATCTGATCCACCGGCGAATAAGTGACGCGCAGTGCCAGGCACCCGGTGTTGGAGAATAAATGATGGCCGGGCCGGGCACCGGCCGTCCCTTTCCACGACGCTCAGCGGGCTTCCGGCGCGCTGAGCACGTCGCCGCCGAGCACCAGGAACAGCAGCGCCGTGTCGAGATAGCGCTGGCTCTCGGCGCGCGCGATGCCGAGGCGGGCCTGTAGATAGATCCGCTGCGTCACGAGGATCTGCAGGAAGCTCGCCTGCCCCGCCTCGTAGCTCTGCTGGGTCAGTTCGAGCGATGCGCGCGACGACTCCAGCGCCGCCTGTTGCGCTTCCACCGCTTCCGCATCGTGCTGCAACGCGTTCAATGCGTCGGCAACCTGGCCGAACGCCTGCAGTACGGTCTGTCGATACTGGGCAAGCGTAGCCGCCAACGTGTCGACAGCGGCGCGCTGCTCCGCGCGCAACGTGCCGCCGTGAAAGAGCGGCGCGGTGAGACCAGCGGCAATCGACCATACGTCGCTGTTCGCGCTGAACAGATCGCCGCTGGTGCCCGAGGTAGTCGTCCACGAACTGCTGAGTGTGAGGCTCGGATACAACGCCGCGGTCGCGACGCCGACGGCTGCACTCGCAGCGTGCAGTTGCGCTTCGGCCGCGAGAATGTCGGGGCGCGCGCGTACCAGTTCGGACGGCAGCGTGAGCGGCAACTCGGTCGGCAGCGTCATGCTCGCGAAGCGGAACTCCGGCGGCGACCAGTCGGCCGGGTAGCGCCCCACGAGCACCGCGAGCTGGTGGCGCGCAACGTCGAGTTGCTGACGCAACGGGGGCAAGAGCGCACGGTCGCTCGCCAGTTGCCCTTCCGCGGCGAGCACGTCGGTGCCGGCAGACTTCCCCGCCGCTTCCGAAATCTGCACGAGCTGAAGGTTGTGCGCGTCGACGTCGATGATGTCCTGCGCCGCGGCGAGTTCTTCCAGCGCACTCGCCGCATCGATCGCGGCCGTGACGACGTCGCCGGTCAACGACAGATACGCCGTACCGACGAGACCGCGCTGAAAGTCGACGAGCGCGGCCTGTTGTTCGACGCGGCGTCGCGTGCCGCCGAATATATCCACCGCGTAACCGATGCTGCCGCCAACGTCGTAGAGGTTACGCACCGAGCCGCCACCGGTGCTCGTCAACCCGCCGCTGTTACCGCGCGACGTCCTGGCGCCGAGATCCACCTGCGGAAACAGCGCGCCGCGCGTCGCCGCGAGCGTCTCGTTGGCAGCAGACAGCGTTGCCTGCGCCGCTTCCAGCGTGGGGCTGCCGCGCAAGGCGAGCTCCACCGTCGCGTTCAAAGGCGCCGAGCCGAACGCGCGCCACCATTGATCGGCGGGTGCCGACCCGCTCTGCAGCGTCTGCTGCGGCTGTCCGTCGCCGGCGCCAGGCAGCAACATCTGCGTCTGATCGTATCGATCGACAGCCGGTGCGTCGGGCCGCGTGAAGTCCGGACCGACGGCACAGCCGGAAACCACCACCGCGATCAATGGAATGCCCCAACGATACCGTCGAGGCGCGCGGTCACTCATACCGCAACGCCTCGATCGGGTTCAGCCGCGCTGCTTTCCGCGCCGGGTAGTAGCCGAAAAAGATGCCGATGGCAGCGGAGAACAGGAAGCCGAGCAGAATCGCGTAGATCGAGATGAACGTCGGCCACTCGGCCACGATGGCGATCGCTTCGGTGATCACCACTCCGAAGATGATTCCGGCAATTCCGCCGGTAGCACTGAGAATCACGGCCTCGGCAAGAAACTGCAGCAACACGTGCATCCGCTTCGCGCCGATCGCCATCCGCAGGCCGATCTCGCGAGTCCGCTCCGTCACCGAAACGAGCAGGATATTCATGATGCCGATGCCGCCGACCAGCAGGGAGATCGACGCGACGACGGCGAGCAGCGCGCCCATGATCTTGCTGCTGCCCTCGGCGGCGCTTGCGATCTGGCTGAGGTTGCGCACGCTGAAGTCGGGATTCGCACCGGCGCGCACGCGGTGCCGCACGTTCAGCACATCGGTGACTTCGTCGATCGCTTTCTGGACGTTGCCGCTGTCGGTTGCCTGCACGAAGATCGCATTGACGAATCCGGTGAGGCGCGGCGCGATACCGTAGGGGTTGGAGATCGCCGGATACAGCGCGTTTTCCGTCGTGGCCAGCGTAGGCGCAGCAACACCGAGGATCTTCCGTTCGCCGGTCGTGAACGGAATCATCACGACGTCGTCCTGGTCCTGCCCCATCGCCGACTGTCCTTTGCTCGCGTAGAGCCCGACCACGCGCAACGGAATGCCTTTCACCGTGATGACGGCGCCGATCGCGTTGTCGCCTTCGGCGAATAGTTGGTGATACACGGTCTGGCCGAGCACCGCGACCAGTGCCGCGCTCGATACGTCGTCGTCGGTGATGGCGCGACCCGATTCGATGCGCCAGTTCGTGATCGGTGGATAGCTCGCAGTCACGGCCTGTACGACGGTCGTCCAGTTGTGATCCCCGAACTGCACCTGACCCTGTTGCCGGATCATGTAGCTGACCTGGGCAACCGACGGCGCTTCGCGGCGGATCGCTTCGACATCCGCTACCGTCAGCGTCGACGCGCTGCCGAAACCGCCGCGCGCGCCGCCGCTCGACGAAGCACCCGGCACCACGACGAACATGTTCGTGCCGAGGCTCTCGATCTGTTTGCGTACCGCGTCGTTGGCGCCTTGCCCCACCGCCACCATCGCGATCAACGCCGCCACGCCGATGAAAACGCCGAGCATCGTCAACGCCGAACGCATCTTGTTGCGCGCGAGCGCCTGCAGCGCGGCGCCGCCGATCATCAGCGCGAACGCCGTGCGTGTGCCGTGCGCCGGGGACGCACCGGATTGCGTCGCCGCACCGTTGGGTTGAGGGGCGATCTCCAGCCGCGACACCGGCGCCTGCGCGACGATCGAGTCGTGCCGTTCGTCGGAAACGACGCCGCCGTCGCGCATGGTGATGACGCGGTCCGCATACGCTGCGATGTCCGATTCGTGCGTGACCACCACGATCGTGACGTGCTGCTCCCGGTTGAACCGCACCAGCGTCTGCATGATGTCGTGCGAGTTTCGCGTATCGAGATTGCCGGTGGGCTCGTCGGCGAGCAGCACGCTGGGCGAGTTGATCAGCGCACGCGCGATCGCGACGCGCTGCTGCTCGCCGCCAGAGAGCTGCGCGGGGGTATTGCCCGCGCGGTGGCCAAGCCCGAGCAGCTCGAGCGCGCGCCGCGCGCGCTCGGCGCGTTCACTCGCGCGCGGCGGCGCATCGCCGGAATAGAACAACGGTAATGCGGTGTTCTCCAGCGCGCTGGTGCGCGCGAGCAGATTGAAGCTCTGGAAGACGAAGCCGATACGCTCACTGCGGATCCGCGCCAGCTGGGGCTCCGAGAGCGCCGACACATCGACGCCCTCGAACAGATAGCGGCCGGCAGTCGGCCGGTCGAGGCAGCCGAGGATTGCCATCATCGTGGACTTGCCGGAGCCCGACGACCCCATGATGGCGACAAATTCGCCGCGCTCGATCCTCAGGTTCACCCCGCGCAGTGCGTGCACGTCGACGTCGCCCGCGTGATACGTGCGCGCCAGATCCTGCACTTCGATGACTGTATCGGTCATGGGAAGGATCAAAGGCGCGGCATGCGCGGCGTACCGGTCGCACCGCCAGCCGCCGGCGCCGTCGCACCCGCAACGCCCAGGACGATCGTGTCGCCCGCAGCCAACGAACCGCGCACGACCTCGGAAAATGCATCGTCGTCAAGGCCGATCTCGATCGGAACGCGCACGGGTTGGCCGTCCTGCAGCCGCCACACCGCGTGGTTGTCGGGAGCCGACGTCTTGTTGGGATCCACAGCGGTTTCAGCCCGTTTCGCGCGCGCCGGCGTGTAGCGCAACGCCTGATTCGGCACGCGCAGCACGTCGCTGCGTTCTGCGGTCACCACCCGCACCGCGGCCGTCATTCCGGGTTTCAGCAGCAGCTTCGGATTCGGCACGCCGACGACGGCGTCGTACGTGATGACGTTCTGCACGCTCTGCGGTGCCTGCCGCACCTGCGTGACCGTGCCGGTGAACGTCTCGTCGGGATACGCCTCGACCGTGAACAGCACCTTGTTGCCGACGGCCACGTTGCCGATATCGGATTCGCTGACGTTGGTGTCGACCTGCATCTGCGTGAGGTCGGTTGCGATCAGAAACAGCGTTGGCGTCTGAAAGCTGGCCGCCACGGTCTGTCCCTGCGTGACGTTGCGCGACACCACTGTGCCGCTCACCGGCGAGATGATGTTCGTGTAGTCGAGATTCACCTTCGCGGAGCTGAGCGAGGCCAAGCGCTGCGCAATCGTGCTTTCGTCGAGCGCCACCTGCGCTTGCGCCTGCTGCCAGGCATTCAGCGCCGCGTCGACGGTTTCCTGCGACACGATGCGGCGCTTCAGCAGATCGACGTCGCGGTCGTATATGACTTTCGCGAACGCGAGATTCGCCTGGTCTTTCGCGAGTTGTGCGCGTGCCGTGCCGAGCGCGGCCGTTTCCTGGTCGACGATGGACTGATACGGACGCGGATCGATCTTCGCGCACAGCTGGCCTGCTTTGACTTCGGTGTTGAAGTCGCAGTGCAGGTCCTGCAGCACGCCCGACACGTACGTGCCGACCTGAACGGTCGTCATCGGATTGACGGTTCCGCTCGCGGTCACGGTGCGCTGCACGTCGCCGCGGGTCACGGTGCCGGTGAGGTAATGCGGCGCGGGAGCCCGCTGCATCCACCAGTATCCGAGCGCGATCAGCACGAGGGCCGTTACGGCGGCGCCGCTCACGTGCCGGAGGCGCTTTGGACCCATCGGGGCCGCAGCCGGGGGACGCGCGACATCGGCTCGCGCCGTACCGGTCGCCGCCTGTTCGGGGTCTACCATCTATTCTCCGTTTCGCTTCTTCATTTCCGGCAACGCGGCGGCCATCATCCGGGCTTCCGGATCAGATTCATACGCGACCGCCGCGCGAATCCGTTGATCCAGCCGGATCGTAGCCGCAGCGGCGAGCCGTTAGACGGCTGTGCCGGCGGAGAAGTTGCGAAAGAGCGACGTGCAGACGCGCAACCGACTCGAAATCAAGGAGCCACCATTGAATCTGTCCGATCCGAACCAGCGCCGTGTCTTCTTCGAACTGCACACGGACTTGCCGCGCGAGGGTCCGGGCAACCGCGACAGCACGACGCGCGCGCTGCGCCTCATGGGTACGCTGCCCGATCAGCCGCTGCTGGTCGACATCGCCTGCGGACCCGGCGCGCAGACGCTCGACCTCGCGCAGCTGCTGCCGGACGCGCGCATCGTCGCAACGGACGCGCACAAGCCGTATCTCGACGAACTGAACCGGCGCATCGAAGCCACGGGCGCGGGTAATCGTATAGAGACCCGCCTAGCGGACATGCGCGCCTTGCCGTTCCAGCCGAACAGCATCGACGTGATGTGGTGCGAAGGCGCCGCCTACATCGTCGGCGTGCCGGACGCGCTCGCCGCATGGGCGCCGCTGCTGAAGCCCGGCGGGCGCATCGCGCTGACCGAGCCGGTGTGGCTGCGACCCGATCCACCCGAGGTGGTGCGACGCAACTGGGAAGAGTATCCGGCGATGACCGACGTTCCCGCCTGCCGCGCAATCGTCGCACGCGCCGGATTGAAACTGTTGGGAGATTTCGTGTTGCCGGAAGCGGCATGGTGGGATCACTACTACGCCCCGCTGAAAGCGCGTACGCAACTGTTGCGCAAGAAGTACCCGGACGACGCTGCAGCCGCGACGGTGCTGCAGAGTGCCGAAGGCGAGGTGGCGGCTTACCGGGACTACTCCACGTATTTCGGGTATCAGTTCTTCGTCATGGCGAAACCCGCATGAACCCGCTCCATCTGCTCTCCGGCCCCACGCCAAACGGTCGCAAAGTAGCGATCATGCTGCACGAGTGCGGCCTCGCCTACGACGCAACCTTCATCGACATTCTGGTGGGCGATCAACTGGCGCCGGACTTCCTCGCGCTGAGTCCGAACAACAAGCACCCGGTGCTGATAGACGCCGACGGACCCGGCAACGCGCCGATCACGGTGTGGGAGTCCGGGGCGATCCTGATCTACCTCGCTGAAAAATGCGGCCGGCTGGTCCCAACGGACGCGCGGCAGCGCATCGAAACGTTGAAATGGCTGTTCTTTCAGGTGGCGAATCAGGGACCGTACGCAGGTCAGTACGCGCACTTCGCGTTCTACGCGAAGGAAGAGCACCGCTATCCGTATGCGATCGCGCGTTACCGGAACGAAATCGATCGGCAGATGGGAATCATGAACGCGCACCTCGCGCAACACGAGTATTTCGCCGACGAGTACTCGATCGCCGACATCGCGTTGCTTCCGTATACCGCATCGATGGCGCTGCCGCGCGATAGCGATCTGTCGCACCTGCGGCGCTGGAAGAACCAGTTGCTCGTGCGCGAGCCGGTTCGCATCGGCATGGCGTTCATGGAAGATCGGGTACAGAAGCAGACCATCGCCGGCGGCATGCAGGGATTCGGCGACGAACACCGCTCGGTGCTGTTCGGCGAACGCCAGTACAAGACGAGGAAGTGACATGAGAATCGAAGTGAACGGCGCGCGGATCTTCTTCGACGTAGAGGGCGCGAAGCTGGTGCCCGAGGGCACGACGATGCGCGAGAAACCGACGCTGTTGCTGTTGCACGGCGGTCCCGGGTTCGACCATTCCGGTTTCAAACCGGAGTTCTCGTCGTTCGCCGACATCGCGCAGGTGATCTATCTCGATCACCACGGCAACGGTCGCAGCGATCGCGAACCGCACGAGCGCTGGAATCTGCCGCAATGGGGCGACGACATCGCCGAATTCTGCCGCCTGCTCGAGATCGACAAACCGATCGTGCTGGGGCAGTCGTTCGGCGGCATGGTCGCGATGTCTTACGCCACGCGCCATCCGGAACATCCGGGCAAACTGATCCTGTCGAGCACGGCCGCGAACATGCAGCGTCGCATGGAGCGCAGCATCGCGAAGTTCACCGAACGCGGCGGTGAAACGATCGGCGAGATGGCGCGCCGCCTGTACAACGGCGCCATCGACGATCCCGATTTCGCGGAACAGTGGCTCACGCAGGCGATGCCGGTGTACAACACCCGGCCCGCGCGCGATCCGGATGCCGCCGCCCGCGCTGTCATGGGATTCGACGTGTTGAAGCACTTCTTCCGGCGCGCCGGCGAGATCTGGGCTTTCGACATGCTGGACGATCTCTCGCGCGTCCGCTGCCCAACGCTCGTATTGGGCGGCGAGGAGGATCCGATCACGCCGATCGAATGTCAGGAAGACATCGCCGCCGCGATTCCGAGCGAACTGGTCTCCTACCAGCGCTTTCCCGGCGCCGGCCACGGTGTGTTTCGCGACGACGCGGCCGCGTTCGACACGATTCGCGCGTTCATATTGTCGTGACGCGGTCTGCGTTACGCTTGCACGCATGACCACGTTCGCACACGCACCGGCAACGATTCGTATCGGCAGCAGAGAAGTCAGCCGCGTCGGGTTCGGGGCAATGCAGTTGCCCGGACCGATGGTGTGGGGCGAACCGCGCGATCCCGCCGAGGCACGCGCGGTGCTACGCCGCGTCATGGACTGCGGCATCCGCCTCATCGACACGTCGTGGTACTACGGTCCGCACGTTGCAAACCGGCTGATCGCCGAGACGCTGCATCCATATCCGGACGATCTGTTGCTGGCGACCAAGCTCGGAGGCGCGCGCACGCCCGACAAGAACTGGATCGCGGCGATTTCGCCGGAAGCGCTGCGCCGCGGTTGCGAAGAAGACCTGCGCGACCTGCGCGTCGAACGCTGCGAATACGTTCATCTTCGCTACATCGAGAGCGACGTGCCGTTTCTCGAATCGCTCGACGCGATGATCGCGATGCGCGCGGAAGGCAAGATCGGCCACATCGCGCTCAGCAACGTCACGCTCGCGCAACTCGAACAGGCCAGGGCGCGCACGCCGATCGCCGGCGTTCAGAACCTGTACAACGTCGTGCTCGGCGAACGCGCGCTCGCGCGTATTCCGCACATGGCGGTGCAGGATCAGGAAACCATCGTCGACCTGTGCGCCGCGAACGGCATGGCGTTCCTGCCATTCTTTCCGCTGGCTCTGCCCGGCGCGGGTCAGCCCGCTTCCACCGTGCTCGCCGATATCGCGACTCGACACCGCGCATCGCAGGCGCAGGTGGCCATCGCGTGGTTGCTCGCGCGCTCACCCGCGATGGTGCCGATTCCCGGCACGAGTTCGGTTGCACACCTCGACGAGAACTGGGCCGCGCGCGAACTGGCGCTCTCCGCCGAAGAGATCGCCGCCATCGCACAGGCCCGCGCGTAAAACTCAGCCCGGTTGCTGACTGCGGCCGAGGTCTTCCTTCAGC
>DATJGR010000251.1:0-9397 GCA_035494855.1 Pseudomonadales bacterium
AGTTCGATGGCAAGGGTTTCTGACATGGATCGCATTATCGCCACAGCCTCGAAATCCGGGCAATAGTCGCTGCCGGATATGTTGCCGGGGCCGCCACGGTCACCCGGCCGGCTTGGGTTTGGCGCCGTTGGCATTGCGGAACGCGACGTGCAGGGTGCGCCTCTTGAAACGCCATCCTGCATCTGTCAGCACGAACGCGTCCTCGTAGTGTCCCACTGCTGTCGGAACCGTCGACGCCACCGGGATGTCGGTGCGCAAGCTCTCGGTGCCGACGTGTCGATACAGCGTGAGATACGAGATGCCGCGTGCGTGTTGCGAGTCCTGCACCTCAATTGAAATGTTAGTCAGCACGTGACGTGACCGGATCTCGTCGGAGCGTTTCTGCATGGATTCGCGGATCGCTTGCTTGCCCCGGATCTGCATGCCGAGGTCGAGGAGCGCGTCGTCGGTGAACAGCTCGACGAAGGCGTCGTAGTCGCGAAAGTCGACGGCTCGCGCATACGCGATGGAAAGCTGCTCGCAGGCGCGCTCGATGATCATGCGCTTGATCGGAGCTAGATCGGTGTCAGGCATCGGGTGTTTCCGGGTCGGCCAGCTGTCCGGCCTTCTGCATGCGTTCGAGCCAGCCTAACGCAGTGGCATGTAACGGGTCGCGCCGGTCTTTGTATCCGTAGTAAGCAGATCCGATGGCATACGCAATGCCCCATTGACGCAGACGAGTCCAGTCGTCAGATCCGAGCGTCTGACCCCACGTGGTCAGCGCAGCGCGCACTGCAGCGTCGCCGCCCCAGGCCCACAGTCCGACCAGATCTGCGATGCGGTTTCCCCATCCTGCGTCGCCCCAGTCGATGATCGAGACGATTTCGCCGCGGCGGCGATCCACCAGAATGTGCTCGACGCCGAGATCTCCGTGCTGGAATCGCGGCGGCCCGCGATCGACGGCGGGCTGGCGCCCGAGCGCGATTCGACAGGCTTCTGCGATCAGAGGCGGCAGTGCCACGCTGGATTCGTCCAGTTCGCGCCGAAAATCGACGAGGTCGGATGGAAACTGATCGTGGTATGTGGGCGGCTTTCGCGTCGGCGCCGTAGTCTGCAGCAGCCGGAGAAATGCGCCGAGCTGACGGGCGATGGCCGCACTGTCGAGTGAGTGGGCCGCGCATTCGACCAGCGGTTCACCAGGCAGCAGGGCATATCCGACATACGCCAGCTTCGACAGCACCGGCTTCTGCACGTGGTAGCGATAGCGGGGAATCGCGATCGACTGTCGCGCGAGCGGCGCCGCGAGGGCTTCGAGCAGTTTGAATTCGCGCGTCAGCTGACGCACGCATTGACGTCGCTTCGGAAACCGGAACACCCACGCGTCATCGACCAGGAATGTCGTGAAATCCCACCCCTCCCCGAGCGCTGCGACGCGAGGATCGGCGAATTCCGGCAGATCCGCGGCGATGACCTCGGCGACGCGCGCGGGCGTCATGGGAAAGTCGTTGTGCCAGGGTTCGCGTTGCATTGGCGCGAGCTTAGTCGACGCCCGCGGAAAGTTCTCGACGCGTGTGCGTCATTTCGGTTACATCACGCTCGACATTTCAGCTATGCCACCAGGAGAACGTCATGGCGTACGAGCGCGTATCACTCGAATTCGATGGCAACGTCGCGGTTCTGAAGTTCAACCACCCTGAAGTGTTGAACGCGATCGGCGCCCAGATGCTTGGCGAACTGACGCAGGCGGTGCGCGAAGTGGCCAGTCCATCGCGCGGTGCACGCTGTCTGTTGTTGACCGGCGAAGGACGCGGCTTTTCCTCCGGCGCCAATCTGGCGGACAGCGCCGGCTCCGGCTCGGGTGCCGGCGACACGTTACGCGGTGGATATCACCCGCTTCTGCTCGCGATCCGCGACCTGCAGATGCCGATGGTGACCGCGGTGAACGGAGCGGCGGCCGGCGTCGGTATGAGCTTCGCGATGATGGGCGACATCGTCTGCGCATCGAAGAACGCGTTCTTCATGCAGGCGTTCGCGCGAATCGGATTGATCCCCGACGGCGGTGCGACGTTCCTGTTGCCTCGCATGATCGGCTGGGGCCGCGCGATCGAACTGTCGCTGCTCGCGGAGCGCCTGCCGGCGGAAAAAGCGTTCGAGTGGGGACTGGTCAACCGTCTGTACGAAGACACCGCTGCATTGATGGACGGCGCCATGGGCATCGCGCGGCAACTGGCGAACGGGCCGCGCTCGCTCGCGCTGATCCGGCGCGCGTATTGGGAAACGTGGACGAACGCGTACGAGCAGCAACTCGATCTGGAGTCGCGTCTGCAGAGCGAAGCCGGCCGGACGAGCGACTTCGGTGAGGGCGTCGCAGCGTTCCTCGAAAAGCGCGACCCGAAGTTCAAGGGCCAATAACAAACACGGAGCCTCAGTCATGTCGTTAGTTGGACGAATCGCGCTGGTGACCGGCGCGGGTCGAGGTGTCGGCCGCGGTATCGCTTTGGCCCTGGCGGAGGATGGCGCGGACGTCGCTATCAATTATCGGCGCGACGCCGATGCGGCCGCCGAGGTGGTTGCGGCCGTCGAAGCGCTCGGCCGCCGGGCGCGCGCCTATCAGGCTTCCGTCGACGATTTCGAGCAGGACCGCGAGATGGTCGGCCAGATCGAAGCAGAGCTCGGGCCGATCGGCATCCTCGTCAACAACGCGGGAATCGCGAGCAGAGGTCAGGCGGTGGCCGATACTGATCCCGCCGAAATGCAGCGCGTCGTGGCGTGTCACGCGTTCGCGCCGCACTACCTGTCGAAATTGGTGATTCCGAAGATGCGCAACCTCGGGCGCGGTGACATCGTGATGATTTCGTCGGTTGCAACGCGCAGCCTCGGAGCGTTCGGCGCACCGTACAACATGGGCAAATGCGCGATGGAGGCGTTGGCGTTCACGTTGGCGAAGGAAGAACGACCGCACGGCATTCGCGTCAACATCGTCGCGCCGGGTCTCGTCGAAACCGAGATGGGACGCCGCCTCATGAAGGCGTCGGCAGGCGTGAAGGATTTGCGCGAGCTCGACAAAGTGATGCCGTTCGGCCGCGTCTGCCAGCCCGAAGACGTCGCCAACGTGGTGCGCTTCCTGGTGTCGGAGCGGAACTCGTATCTGACCGGCGAGCGCGTGTACTGCGACGGCGGCGGGCAGCAGGCGTTACGCGCGTGAATCAGGTTCCAGCCAGTAACCCTTCGACGTGCGTTGCTGCGGAACGCGCCAGCGCGCCGAGCGCATAACCGCCTTCGAGCACTGACACGACGCGTCCGCGCGCGTACGTATTCGCTTCCGATACGATCAGGTCGGTCACCCATCGATAGTCGTCCTCGACGAGTTCGAGCTGAGCCAGCGGATCTTCTACGTGCGCGTCGAATCCGGCCGAAACCAGAATCAGGTTCGGTCGGTGACGCGCCAACGCCGGCAACCAGTCGCGCTCAACGGCCTTGCGGAAGCCGAGACCTTTCGTGAATGCCGGCAGCGGCGTGTTGACGATGTTCGGCCGCTGCAGGTCGTACAGCCGATGGGGATAGTGCGGGTGCTGAAAGCTCGAACAGACGAGCACCTCTGGGCGGTCGCGGAAGATGTCGACCGTGCCGTTGCCGTGGTGTACGTCGAAATCGAGAATCGCAACGCGCTCGATGCCGGGCTGTGCCAACGCGACTTGCGCACCCAGCGCGACGTTGTTGAAGAAGCAGAACCCCATTGCCTGGTCTTCCTCGGCGTGGTGTCCCGGCGGGCGGATCGCACAGAACGCGCGTCGGCTCTCGTCGCGCAGCACCAGTTCGACCGCGTCGCGAACTGCGCCCGCCGCGAGTTCGGCCGCGTTCACCGTCATCGGTCCGAGGCTGGTATCGGCGTCGAGGTGAGCAATGCCGTGATTCGGAATTGCGGCGTACAGCGAGCGCACGAAACCGGAGTCGTGGATCGTATCGAACTCGGCGATGCCGGCGGGATTCGGCCTTACGTATTCGAGCTCGGATTCGAGGCCGGTCTCGATCAGGTGATTGAGGATCGCGACCAGCCGCGCGGGCCGCTCAGGATGGCCGGGCTCGGCCTCGTGGAGCAGACAATCCGGATGGGTGAACAGTGCGCAGCGCATCGCCGCACCCTATCACAATCGGCCGGGCGGTCATGCGCGGGTTCGCTGTCGCTCCGCGTGTGCTGCGAGCAGCGCCGTGAAATCGTCCGGCGCGAGCGGCTCGGCGAACAGATAGCCCTGCAGCGCGTCGCAGCGCAGCGATTCCAGCGTCGCGCGCTGTTCCTCCCGCTCGACGCCCACCGCCACTGTCATGATGCCCTGCGCGTGCGCCGCGTCGACCAGCGTCTCGACCAGTGCGGCGGCGGCACGATCGCGCGGTAATCGCGCCACCAGGCCGCGATGGAATTTCCAGGTCGTCGACGGCAGCCAGGTCAGCAGGCTCGGATCGATCACGTCGTTGCCGATTCCGTCGAGCACGAAGCCGACGCCGAGGTCGTACAGATCGGCGACGATGCCGGCGTGACGCTCGGCGAGGCGCGGCAACGCGGTTGTGGGAATCTCCAGTTCGACCAGCGTGGGGTCCAGATGGTTGTCGTCCAGTGCGCCCGCCAGCACCTCAGTGAAATCGTCAGCGGCCAGTTGCATCGGCGAGATGTTGATCGACAGCCGCATCGGGTCGGGCCACAGAAAACGCCATTCCGCCGCATGGCGACAGGCACGCAGGATGATCCAGTCGCCGAGCCGGCGCATGTCGCCGCGCTGCTCGGCCGCGGCCACGAGTGCCTCCGGCGCGAGAGTGGGCACCGGCAATCCATTCCATCGCAGCAGCGTTTCGACGCCGATCAGCGATCCGCCATCGATGCTCCAGCGCGCCTGAAAGTGCAGCGCGAAGTCGTCGAGGTCGGGCAGCGGCTGGCGGCGTGACTCGACGTGCCGGCGCTGAGCCGACTGCAGCGCGTCGAGGATAAGCCTCGCGCGCCCGAGGTTGACGGCGGTGACGAGGGTCGCGGCAACCTGCGCAACATCGGCGCCGTCTACGACGATCTCGTCATGCGCAGCGGCACCGGCGTCGAGCCAGACGCGCGGCAGATCGTCCAACGCGGCCGCATATGCCGGATCCCAGCGCTCGAGCAGCACCACGTCCGGTACCGTCGTTCCGTCGAGGAGCAACGCCTCGAGCGCATCCGGAGCCCCGACGCGACACTGGCTTACCAGCGAACCGATCTGCGTTTGCATCGCCGCGAGCCGTTCGGATCGCGGTTCGCGAACGCACCATACGGAGAGCGGGATCTTGGCCATGATCTGGGTATCGGCAGGATGAGACCGCACCTTAGCAGAGTTGAACAGGCCGGTTCGCGGCTCAGTTCTCGATGTAATTCCGTCTTCCAGCCGCTATCGTCGGCGACGATGCACACCGACGACACGAAGTACACACGGGTCGAGTACGAACGGCGCTTTCTGGTGCGGGCGGGCGCGGATTGGCGCGGCGCGGCGAAAACGGAGTTCGACCGCATCGAGGACAAGTATCTGCAGGGCACGCGCCTGCGGCTGCGGGTGGTCTCGGACGCAGCATCGCGGAATCGCACGATCAAGCTGACGAAGAAGGCAGAGTCGTCGTCGCCGTATTTCAGAACCAACAGCCGGATTCTGCTCTCGGAAGACGAGCATCAGCTGTTCGACGCGCTGGCCGGCGATCGGCTGACCAAGACCCGTCATCGGGTTGTCCACCTCGACCGCGTGTTCGCCGTCGATGTGTTCGATCCGCCGCTTCACGGATTGATCGTCTGCGAGGTCGAGGCGTCGTCGCTCGGCGATCTGATGCGCGCGCAACCGCCCGGGTTCGTGCACTGCGAGGTGACGGAGGACGCGTTCTTCAACGGCGCGAATCTGTGCCGGATCGGCCGCGACGATCTGCTCGCGAAGCTTGCATCGATTGGGGCATCCTAACGACACAACGACAGTGGGTGTTTTCGTGGCCGACCTGAGCTTTTATTCGAACGTCGCCGAAATTCTCGGCACGCTGACGATCATCGGTGGCGCCGTGTTCGGAGCCGTCCAATTGCTGGAGTTTCGCGGCCAACGTCGCGACGCGGTCGCGGTCGAGCTGATGCGGTCGTTCTACAACCCCGAGTTCAGTCGCTCCGTCACGCTCATCAGGAATCTGCCTGACGACATTTCGGCAGACGATCTGCGCGTGAAAGGTCCGGCCACGGAGGAAGCCGCGCTGCTGATCTGCATGATGTACGAGACGATGGGTCTACTCGTATATCGCCGGATCGCGTCGTTCGATCTCGCGCAGGAACTCACCGGCGGATTGCTCGAAGTGCTGTGGCGAAAACTCGGCGTCTGGGTGGCAACGATCCGCACCGAGCAGTCGCATCCGCGATTTGCGGAGTGGTTCGAGTGGCTCGCGATTCAGTTCGCTCAGCCCGACCACCGCGGCGTACCCGCGCACGAGGCGTACCGCAAATGGAAACCTTAGCGGCTCCGCTTCACCAGCCGTCCCAGTGAATCACCTCGGCGACCGGCTTGCGTGCGACCGGTCCGAACGGCCGATCCGGATAACCCACGCACAACGTAGTGCCGATCAGCACGTCGTCGGGTAAGCCCAGCGTTTCGCGCACCACTGGTTCGGCGACCATGTGGAACGTCGTGAACGTAGTGCCGAGTCCGAGCCCGCGCGCCGCGAGAATCAGGTTCTGCGACGCTGGATACACTGCGGACCACACGAAGCCGATGTTGGGGTTCACTGGCGGGTAACCGTTCTTCGCGCAGACGAAAACGATCGCCGGCACCCGCGCGAGCGATTCGACCAGATGGAGCGCCCCTTCGTACATCCGTTTCTGCGTGCCGGTGCCGGATTCCCGCGATTGCATCGCGGGTTTCATGACCTTGACTACGGCGTCGGCGATGCGCTGCTTCTTGGCCGCGTCCTGCAGGATCACGAACGACCACAACTGCGAGTTTCCCGGATTCGATGCGCGCGTCGCGTAGTGAACGAGACGCTCGAGCAGTTCGCGAGGGATCGGATCGGGTTTCAGATAGCGGATTGCGCGACAGGTTTCGAGCGCGGTGAAGACATCGATGAATGGATTGTCTACCGTTGCGTTGCTGCTCATTGTGCGAGTCCAAAAAAAGTTGGAGTGGCCCGAATATACCAGCGGCACGAGGTAGACTGCGCCGCCTGAAACGAAGGGATGCGACGATGTCCGGCCCGGAGATTCTTCATACAGAACGACTGGTGTTGCGGCGACTTCATTCGGCGTCCGAGATCGCGGCATTGCTCGATCTGTGGACCGATCCCGAGGTCACGCACTTCATGGGCGGCCCGCGCCACCGCGAAGATCTGCAGGCGGATTTCGAAGCCACGCTCACATCGCCCGACCGCGATGCATACGACCTCTGGCCATTGCTCGAACGCGATACGCTGCGGGTGGTCGGGCACTGCGGACTGTTGCACAAGGACGTCGAAGGAACCGACGAGATCGAAGTCGTGTACGTCATTGCGCAAACGGAGTGGGGGCAGGGATATGCGAGTGAAATCGCGCAGGCGCTGGTGCAACACGCGTTCAGGAAACTCGGACTCACCAGGCTGGTCGCGCTGATCGATCCCGGCAACGCGTCGTCCGAACGCGTGGCGGACAAAATCGGCATGCGTTTCGAGCGCGAAGTCGTGCGGCCGGGCGGCGCCATCCGCCGCGTTTACGCGGTGGAAGCGGCTGCGAAGCAGATCGATGCGTTGCAGCGGCGGCTAAAGGACGGCGCGCCGTCCTGGAATGCATGGCGACGCGAACATCCCGATGCGCCGGTGGTATTCGACGGCGCCGATCTGAGCGGGATGATCCTGACCGGCGCAGATCTGTCGCGCGCCAGTCTCCGCGGCACGCTGCTGCACGCGACGAACCTGATGAACGCCGATCTACGCGCCGCCGATCTTTCGGGAGCCGATCTGACCGAAGCGGACCTGATCGGCGCGCGTCTCGACGGCGCCGTGTTGAACGGAGCGACGTTGGTCGAAGCGGATCTGCTCGGCGCGGTGCTCACGGAAGCGCGCTTCAGAGGAGAGGATCTGCGCGGCGCGCTGCACGTGCCGTCGAACGCGCAGCGATGAGTCCATCATGCGGCGTCAGCTTATGCGTCGTGCCGGAAACACGAGTTCGACGCGGCGGTGGTCGTGCGCCACATCGAAGACGTCAGCGAGTCGCGTGAGATAGCGGCTCTCGTTCGGCGATGCGCCATCGATGCTGTCGATCGGCACTTTGCGTCGGACCGTGAGGAGATGCGTCAACAGCGCAATCGCCGGCGCGAACGCAACGTCGTCGAGGTCCGGCGCGAAATTCAGGCGTCGCCCGTAGTTCTCCGCCGTCAGCACCAGCGCGCCGCGATGCAGCGCCAGATAGTTGCCAACGCGGCGGTGCGGCATCGGGTACGGCCAGTCGATGCCGAGGCCGGTCGGTGCGACCGGGTCCGTTGCGTTCACCCAGAACGATTCCGTGCCGGCGCCGCGTTCGAGGCTCCGCAGCGCCGCCGGGGCGGCGAACTGCGGTCCTGAGAGACCCTCGAAGAAGAGTCCCGAGACGATCTCCCCGGACAGCTCCATGATCCTCAAAGCGCGAAACAGCGCGGCCCAGCGGAACGCTCCGCCTTCCCGGTTCGCGACCTCACGGCACACCACCCCGTAGCGATCGAGCAGGATCCGCACGCGATCTTTCGCCGTTTCCAGCGCGGTCAGCGGGTCGTCGTCGCGGGGATCGTCCGGAAGCAGAAACCAGTGCCCGGGCCATCCGAAGCCGGCGCTGCGCGCGTGCCGTCGCGCGACGCTGCGGTGTCGTTGGGCACTTGCGTGCATGGAGCCTGCCGCCCGGGGCTGTGCCGGAGCCGTTCGACCCAGCGTGTAGTCGCGCGCGCTGCCGGCGCGCAGAACCGCCAGCGTGTCGGCGCTGGCGGCGCCCGCCCAGACGGCATTCCACAGCGCGTCGCTGAATGCATCGGTGGATTGCCCGGAGGCATCGACCAGTTGGTGGAAGCTGTATCGCGCCGTGCGATCGCGAAACGCGTTCTCGACCTGATCGCGCGCCGGTGTTTCCACCGCGTCGAGCAGTGCCAGATCGTCCAGTGGCATGACCGTAACCACTCCGCGTCCGCGGCCGGTCCACGCGAAACCGTTCACTGCGATGGCTTCGTCCACCTGCCTCGTATCGACGCCGACGTGACGCGCCTCAATGAGGTCGTTCAGCCAGACGTCTGCCTCGGCGGTGTAGCCGCGCAGGCGTTCCAGCGTGTCGGCGAGTGCGTCATCCGTCGGCATTCTCCCGAATCGCTGCCAACCGGCCATGAAGCCGGGCAGCTCGACGAGCGGCCGCGGCTCGAGCCGGTGTCGCGACGCTGCCCGTTGCATGCGGAGC
>DATJGR010000252.1:0-13646 GCA_035494855.1 Pseudomonadales bacterium
ATGCGCGTGATGGGCATGGACGCGGTGAAGCCGAAGGTGTTTGCCGAATATCTGCGCGTGGTGCGTGCGCTGCTCCATGGCGAGGAGGTGGAGTACACGCTGAACGGCGTGACGAAGCCGATCCGTTTCCTGCATCAGGACATGGGTTTCTTCAACGTGGAGCAGCCGGTGCCGATCTACGTCGCGGCGAACGGTCCGCTCGCGCTGGCTGCGGCCGGTGCATACGGCGACGGCAGGATCTCTGCGGGCGGTGAACCGCAGGCGGTGTTTACCAACAACCTCGCTCGGGTGCGGGCGGGCGCGGAAACCGCAGGCCGCGAGTTCGATGACGCTTTCCACACAGCGGCGCTCACGTTCAGTTGCGTGCTGAAGCCGGGCGAGAAACTGACGTCCGATCGCGTCATCGATCAGGTCGGTTCGATGGCGTCGGCGAGCCTGCACTTCTGGTGGGAGCTGTATCGGGCGAGCGGATCGGATGCATTCATCCGCCCGGAAGTGCGCGACGTGTGGGATCGATATCTGGCGCACGTCAATCGCATTCCGCAGGCCGAGCGCCATCTGCGGGTGCACGACGGGCACTGCACGTATCTGATGCCGGAGGAGCGCAAGTTCATCACGCCGGAACTGATCCGTGCGTCGGGCGGGCTCGTCGGAGAGCCCGACGAGATCATCGCGATGCTGCGCGAGCACGAACGCGCCGGGTTGAAGGAAGTGACGCTGCTGCCGCCGATGGCGGCTGCGCGCGAGTGTTACTCCGACTTCGCGAAGCACGTGATCGAGCGCTACTGAGGTTCTGACAACAGGGTGGGGGAAACTATGGATCAGGCAACGTGGCTTGCGCAGGTAATGGAGCCCGTCATCGAACCGGAGTTGCCGATCTGCGATCCGCACCACCATCTGTGGGATCACCCCAACAGCCGCTACCTGCTCGACGAGTTACTGCTGGATACGGGGTCCGGGCACAACGTCGTGTCGACCGTGTTCGTCGAATGCGCGTCGATGTATCGCGCGGACGGGCCGGAAGCGATGAAGCCGGTCGGCGAAACGGAGTTCGTCAACGGCGTTGCGGCGATGTCGGCCAGCGGCCGTTACGGACCGATCCGCGCGTGCGCGGGTATCGTGAGCCTGGCCGATCTCACGCTCGGATCGCACGTGGGCGAAGTGCTCGATGCGCACATGGCGGTGGGTCCGCGCTTCAAGGGGATCCGTCACGCGGCGGGTTGGGACGCGTCGGACCAGGTACGCAATTCGCACACCAACCCCACTGAGGGGCTGTTGCTCGATACCACATTCCGAAAAGGGTTTGCGGAACTCGGCAAACGCGGCTTGAGTTTCGACGCCTGGTTGTATCACCCGCAGATTCCGCAGCTCACCGATCTGGCGCGCGCGTTCCCAGGCACGACGATTATCGTCGACCATTTCGCCGGACCGCTCGGCATCGGTCCCTATGAAGGCAAGCGCGCGGAAGTGTTCGCGCAGTGGAAGAAGTCGTTCTCCGAACTCGCGAAATGCCCGAACGTCGTGGCGAAAATCGGCGGCATCGCGATGCCGATCAACGGTTTCGGCTTCCAGAAGCGCGACCGGCCGGCGACGTCCGACGAACTCGTGACCGCGAGCGGCGACTACTACCGGCACGCGATTGACGTGTTCGGGCCGACCCGGTGCATGTTCGAGAGCAACTTTCCGGTGGACAAGGCGAGTTGCTCGTACCGAACGCTGTGGAACTCGTTCAAGAAGATCACGGCCGGCGCGTCGAAAGTCGAAAAGGCGGCCTTGTTTCACGATACTGCCGCGCGCGTCTATCGGCTGGTATAACTCACGGAGTGAATGATGAAAACGTTTCCGATGATGATTGCGCTGATGCTCGTGTCGTTCGCGGCCGCGGCGGCCGACGTGCCGTTGTCGCCGTCGCCGGCTGGCGCGAGCGTGTTCTTCGTCGAGCCCGCCGACGGCGCCACGGTGCCTGCGACGTTCACAGTGAAGTTCGGGGTGAAAGGCATGACGATCGCACCCGCCGGCACCGATCAACCGAACAGCGGTCACCACCACCTGCTGATCGACGTCGCTGAAGCACCGGACATGAAGCAACCGCTGCCGGCGAACGAGCACGTCGTGCATTTCGGCAAAGGTCAGACCGAAACACAGGTGACGTTGCCGCCAGGCAAACACACGCTGCAACTCGTGTTCGCGAACTACCTGCACATCCCGCACGACCCGCCGGTGGTGTCGAAGCAGATCACGGTTACCGTGAAGTGATCGAATGAGTCACGCCGGTGCCGGGCACCGGTCACGACTCATCCAGCGAATTCGGGCGGAGCTTCGTGCCCGAGCAGGATCCTGCCGAGGTCGCCGTACAGCGGGTGCGCGACCCAGCGGTGCGTCGCGCAGCCGTGCGCGTCGCGCAGTTTGCGTTCCAGCGGACTGTGCATCCGCATCGCACTCGTGCCGGCCGTGTTGTGCACCGTGTCGACCACCTGCATCGATGCATTGGCCGCGTACGTGCACGCGAGGCGCGCAATCTGCGTGAGGTTGCCTGACGGCGCTTCTCTGCCGCGCCGCAACTCTTCTTCTACGGCTGCCATCGCTTCGAACAGAAACGCGCGCGCCGCGCGCAGCGTTGCTTCCGCCTCGCCGTAGCGGTATTGCGCAATCGGTTTGTCGCGCAACGGCACGGCTGACATCAGCGGCAGCTTCGTTTGCGCAAGCGCGGCGAATTCGTCCAGCGCACCGCGCGCCACGCCGATTGCCACGGCCGCCTTGTTGTAGGCCAGGCGCAGCGGTACCGGAATGCGATACACCGGATTGTCGTAAAGCGCTGGTAGCAGCATCAGGTCGACGCGCGCCCACTTCTCGCTGACCAGCGCGCCATCGGCTTTCACGTCGTGGCTGCCGGAGCCGCGCAGACCGGCAACGTCCCAGGTGTCGACGATCTCGTATTGCGATTTGTGCAGGAACCACATCTTGAAGATCGGTTGCCCGTTGGCGCCGATCTCCGGCGCGTCGCCATCCATCACCGGCGCGCCCATGAAACACCATTCGGCGTTGTGACAGCCGCTGATGAACGTGGTCTGGCCCCAAACGCGAAAGCTGCCGTCTTTCTGCCGCACGGCGCGCGACGGCGTCGTCCCGGGACCGCCGCCGCCGCACATGATGACGCGCGGGTTGTCGAGATAGACCTCGCGCGCCAGATCCTTCGGCATCCCGCCGGCGGCCATCGCATTGATTTCGGAACCGAGCATCACGTTCCAGCCCACGGACGCGTCGACCTTCGCAATTGCCTCGAGCACCTCGATGGTCTCGCCGACGCTCGCGTTCTCGCCCCCCAGTTCGATCGGCAGGGTGAAACGGAACATGCCGGCGTCCACCAGCGCATCGACCGTTTCCGGGGCGAGGCGGCGCAGTTCCTGCGCGCGATCGCCGCCGGTGCGAATCACCTCGGTCAGTGCGGCTACCCGTTGCAGCGCGCGCATCAGCTGAGCACATCCGTGAGGAATCGTTCGAATAGCGGGTTGAACGCTTGCGGCCGTTCCCAGAACGGCGCGTGTCCGGTTTGCGGTATGACGTGCACTTTTCGGTCCCACAGGTTGTGATACGGAAACGACAGCAGGTAGTCGTTATTGATGAATGGTTCTTCGGCGCCGGTGATCACGGCGATGGGCACAGGACTCGTAGACACCACTTCGCGCTGGTCGGCACCGCGCGCTGCCATCGCGGCCTCCATCATCAGGCGCCGCGCGCGGCCGTCGGTGCGGCGCACGGACGCTTCGAGGAACGGTGCAGGCGAAGCCACCGTTTCGTGCGCGTACGCGTGGATGTCCGCTTCGCTGAAATGTTCCTTTCCGGTGAGGTCCATGTGTTGTTGCGGGCGGAACCCGGCCGCGAAGTCCGCCGCGTTGTGGCCGATCGGTGGCGTGCCGGTGATCGCGAGACCGGCCGCGTCGACGTCGCGCGCGAGCAGTTCGATGCCGACGTGCCCGCCGAGCGACCAACCGAGTACGGCGAAATGATCGACGGCGAGGTGCTCGAGCACTTCCAGCGCGACGTCGGCGTAACCCGGTATCGAGTACGTGCGTTGCGGGTCGGTCGCGTCAGACGACGCGCCGTGGCCCGGCAGATCGAACGCGACGAGCCGGTAGCGCTGCGTCAGTCGCGACTCGAACTGATGCGCGAATATTTCCTTGCACGCCGAGTTGCCGTGGATCAGCAGCACCACCGCGCCAGGACCGCCGGTGTCAGTGATGCTGATGCGTGCGTGGCTCGTCGCCACCATGACGTTCGCCACCTGGAAATCAGCGCGCGAGTATCGTGACGCCCGACAATCCCGGCGCGCCGTACACGTGCGTGTATCCGGTCTTCAGTTCGCGCGGCACCTGTCGTTCGCCGCCTTCGCCGCGCAGCTGCGCGCAGATCTCGTAAACCTGGCGCAAGCCCGACGCGCCGATCGGTTCGCCGTTCGCGAGACAGCCGCCGTCGGTGTTCACCGGCAAACGACCGGTGATTTCGGTGACGCCGTCGCGCAACCACTGTTCCTGCTCGCCGTCTTTGCAGAAGCCGTTTTCGGCCATGTGCATGATCTCGGCGCCCGATTCGGTGTCCTGTAGTTGCGCCACGTCGATCTCGTCAGGGCCGATGCCGGCCATCTCGAATGCGGCGCGCGATGCGAGCACGGTTGGCGGCGTGTCGGTGCGCTCCAGCGCCTGCGATTGACTGAACACTTCGAACGAACCGAACGGCCGCGTCTTGACGCTGACCGCCTTGAGGTACACCGGCTTGCGAACGAGCTCTTTCGCTTTGTCGGCGCGGCACAGGATCATCGCGCAGCCGCCTTCGGCCGGTGAACAGAACATGTACTTGCGCAACGGATGGCACACCATCTGCGACGTGGCCACCTCTTCGTAGCTGAGCGGCGTCTTGCGCCACGCGTTCGGATTCTTCGCGCCGTTGCGATAGTTCTTCACGGCCACGCGCACGAGCGTGTCTTCGGTGATGCCGAAATCGTGCATGTAGCGCTGAATCTTCATGCCGAAGAATTGCGGCGTAAGCGCCATGCCGATGTCGCCATACCACTTCCCGAGTCCGCCGCTCTGCGTATCCACCGTGAATGCGCCGCGCGGGTGTTTGTCGAAGCCGACCGCCATGCCGATGTCGAACATGCCGGACTTGATCGCCATGTACGCGGACTGCAGTGCGCTGCCGCCGGTGGCGCAACCGTTCGCGACATTGATGAACTGGAGGCCGGTGAGGCCGAGCTTCGACACCATCGTGTCGGCGGCGCCGGCCGCCGCACTGCCGCCGTAGGCAAAATTCATGTCGGACCATTCGAGCCCCGCGTCTTTCAGCGCCTGACGTGCGGCGAACACGCCTTGCTCGAGTCCGGTAACGCCGTCGGTGCGCCCGAACGGATGGATTCCGATGCCGATGATTGCGACGTCTACCATGTGCGTTCTCCTTTAGCGTTCGGCGACCGGTTGGAAGAAATACGCCATCACCTCGCGGCCGGCGTCGTCTTCGACATATTTCTCGACGACCAGCTCCATCTCCATACCGATGCGCAGCTTCGACGGGTCTTTGCATTTGAGGCGGCTTTCGACGCGCACCTGATTCGGCAACTCCACGTAACCGACGCCGAACGGGCGAAAACTCTCGGCCGTTTCGGGGCCGATGTACGGCGGCTTGTTCGGCAGGAATCCCTGAATCGTCCACGTCCACAACGTGCCGCGACGTTCGAGCTCGATCGTCTCGACGTTCTGACCCGAGCACGCGGGACAGCTCTTCTGCGCCGGAAACGTCACGATGCCGCACGCGCCGCAACGGCTGCCGAGCAGGCGCGGATCGTTGGACGGCCAGGTGAAAAGGCCCTCTGCGATGGGGATCTGTTTGGCGGCGGACATCGGTTTCTCCAGCGTCGGCAAAACAGCGGCGACGCCGGAGTACATCACAAAACAGTCAGGCTGTCATGTTTTCGCGGCGCGCTTGCGGGCACGTGCTTTCGGCCGCTTGGGCGCTGCTTTTTTCGCCGATTCGCGATCGAGAGACGTGAGCACATCGCCGAACAGATGGCGCAGTTCCGCCTTCAGCCAGTCGAGCAGATCCTCTGAAACCTTGGTCAGTTTTCGCGTGTGTAGATTCGCCGCCATGCCTTCGAGCAGCAGCAACGTCAGCCAGTTCGCGCGGATGATTTCGGGCGACAACGCCAGGTCTGGAAACACTTCGCGCACCGTCACCGCCCATGCGCGGTCGAGCTCTTCGATCGCGGGAATGAGCACTGCATAGAGTTCGGGGTCGGTGCGCGCTGCGATCTGCAGTTCGTGAAATACCACGAAGTACGGCGTGTTGAGCTGCCGCCAGTACGTGTCGATGCCCTCTTCGACGCGGCTGTGAGTCGCGTCGCTCTGCACGGTGCTCTCTTCGCGTTTGAACAGCTCGAGGCGTTTGTCGTTGAGGTGCAGCACCGCGGCCTTGATCAAGTCGGCGCGCGACGGAAAGTGATGCAGCATGGCGCCCCGAGACACACCCGCCTCGTTGGCAATCTTCTCGGTGGTGGTATTGTTGTAGCCGAATCGGTAGAAGCAGCGGATGGCCGCATCGAGAATCGCGTTGCGGGTGTTCTGACTTTTCGTCTGCTGCCAGGTTCGATTCGAGTTCGAGGCTGGCACTGCACGCGACATGGTGGCTCCGCTGGTTTAAGGACGAATTGTAGGGGAGAAGCGGTGCGTGACAAAGAAATACTGCTGATCACAAAAGGACATCCGTTCCAGCGCGACGCATTCTTCCAGGTGTTCGACTCGCTGGCCGGAATCGGATGGACGCACGTCGAACAGCCGGCAGCGCAGGTCTTCTTCGCGCCGTCGTTGGCGCGGCCTTACGACGCATTCGTGCTGTACGACATGCCGGGCATCCGGTTCCGCAGCGACGGGCCGCCGGATTTTATCGAACCGCCCGCCGACCTCGAGCGCAACATCGAAGAACTGTTGGATACCGGGATTGGTCTCGTATTTCTTCACCATGCCGTGGCGGGATGGCCCGCGTGGCCGAAATACGCGGAGATTGTCGGAGGCCGCTTCCTCTATCTACCCGGGGAGCTACGAGGTACGCGCCGCCAGGATTCCGGGTATCGCCACGAGGTGACGCACGAGGTGAGCGTCGTCGCGGACCATCCGGTGACCAAAGATGTGCCGAAGACGTTCTCGATCACCGACGAGTTGTATCTGTACGAAGTGTTCGAAGACGACGTGGTGCCGCTTTTGCGCAGCGGACACGCATTCGTCCGCAACAACTTCTACTCGGCGGCCAAAGTGGTGCGCGAAGGAAAGATGTTTTCGAACGAGGGTTGGGAGCACGCGCGCGGCAGCGACCTGATCGGTTGGGTGAAGCACTATCGCAACAGCCCGATCGTTTATCTGCAATGCGGCGACGATCCGCGCGCGTACGCGAATCCGCACTATCGGCAACTGCTGGCGAATGCGATCGGTTGGGTGTCGAGCCCCGAAGCGCGCGAGTGGGCGCAGCAACGCCATCAACGGGAGAAAACGTAGATGCCGCTCGAAGTCATCGGCGCCGGATTCGGGCGCACCGGAACGCTGTCGTTGAAGTTCGCGCTCGAGCGGCTCGGCTTCGTGAAGTGTTACCACATGATGGAAGTTTTTCAGCACCCGGAGCACCTGCCGTGGTGGGCCGACGCGCATCGAGGCAAGCGTGTCGACTGGGAGCGGCTGTATCAGGGATATCGCGCGAGCGTCGACTGGCCTTCGTGCAATCTGTGGGAGGAACACGCGGCGCTGTATCCGAACGCGAAAGTCATCCTCAGCACCCGCGACCCCGAAAGCTGGTACCAGAGCGTCATGGCCACGATCTATCCGTCGTCGACGCGGATGCGTACTGCGGACGACCCCGCGATGAAAGCCGCCGGTGAGTGGGCATACGAAGTGGTCTGGAAAGGTGTGTTCGACGGACGCGTGGAAGACCGGTCTTACGCGATCGGCGTTTACAACGCGCACGTCGCGAAAGTGAGAGCGACGTTGCCGGAGTCGCGCCTGCTCGAGTTCGAAGCGAAGCAGGGTTGGGAGCCGCTGTGCCGATTCCTCGGTGTCGACGTTCCGGACGAACCGTATCCGCGCGTCAACACCACCGAAGATTTCATCGGGCGCAATCAGCCACCGAAGTCGTAGCGCCGTAACCCAGGGGCTGCCACTTACGCCGCAGTGACGCGCGTGGGATAGCCCGACCAGGTCCACGCATAGCTGGTGCGGCTAACGCCAAGCATCACGCCGCCGAGCGCGCGCGGATGCACGAACAGTCCGTTCGGATCGTCGTCGCTGCCTGTCCAGTCGCGCGCCGCGCGCTGCTTCAGCCGTTCGCGCAGTTCGGGCAGGCGATCGGTCTCGCCGTAGCACATGTACAGGGTCGGTCCGAAGCGGTCGAAGTAACGTCCCATCGTTTTGGTGCGATCGAACGGATGAATGGTTTCGATCCGATGCAGCGCGTGTGGGTCGAACAGTGTCAGCGTCCCTTCGTATCCGAACTGTTCGGAGCGGATCGGTACGAAGCTGCGCTGATCGAGTTCGAACAGCCGCGCGATGGCGGCCGACGCGCTGGCGGGATCCGCAGTGAGATGCGTGACTTCGTAAAGCGTCGTCATCAGGCCGACGCGCGGCCGCTCCACGTCGGTGCTGACGATGACGTTCAGCCCCGGAATACCCAGACGGCCTGCATCGACGAAGAATTGCTGGCCGATCTGCGTGGGCACGATGCCCGCTTCGGCGAAACACCGGCGTGCGTGATGGATGTCGTGCGTGGCGAGACCCGCTGCGAATGCGCCGCCTCCGGCGGCGAGATGGCGCGCGACCGGCCCGGGCGCAACCGGCTGCAGAATTTCCACTTCGGAATCGCCGACGCTGATCACGATGCGGTCGGCGCCGAGCACCGCGACGCGGTCGCGCCGATCTATACGTGCTTCGACCAGTTCTACCCAACGATTCGCTACGGCCGCGGCGTCGTGCGCGGTGATCATTACGCGATCGATGCGACTCAGCATGGTGGTATTTCCCCCGTCATCGTCCCCCAGACGCGACACTACCGCGGCGCCACTTCGTCCGCCAGACGATGGATCAAGGCCGCTGTTTCGTCGAAGCCGAGGCACGCGTCGGTGACGCTCTGCCCATATCGCAGCGCGCCGCCGAGATCCTGGCGGCCGCCGACGAGATGGCTCTCGATCATCAACGCGCGGATCGCGCGATCGCCGCCGCGTTTCTGTCGAATCACCGCGTCGACGACGTCGACCTGCCGGGCCGGATCCTTGCCGCTGTTGCCGTGGCTCGCGTCGATCATCAGCCGCTGCGGAAGGTTCGCGTTGGCGAGCAGCTGCGCTGCCGCCGCGACGGCGGGCGCGTCGAAGTTCGGTCCGCTCTCGCTGCCGCCGCGCAATACCACGTGACAGTGCGGATTGCCGGAGGTCTCGAGGATGGCGGGCGCGCCTTCCTTCGTCAGCGATGGGAACAGGTGACTGCTCGATGCCGCTAGCAATGCGTCGACGGCTACCTGCACGTTGCCATCGGTGCGGTTCTTGATGCCGACCGGCATCGACAGACCCGACGCGAGCTCGCGGTGGATCTGACTCTCCGCCGTGCGCGCCCCGATCGCGCCCCAGCCGACGAGCTCCGCGTAGAACTGACCGAACGTCGTGTCGAGGAACTCGGTTCCGGTCGGCAGGCCGATGGCAGAGATGTCGGCCAGCAACTGCCGCGCGAGGCGCAGTCCTTTATTGATGTGGAACGAGCCGTCGAGATCGGGATCGTTGATCAGGCCCTTCCATCCCACCGTCGTGCGCGGCTTCTCGAAATACACGCGCATGACCAGCAACAGTCGCTCGGCAACTGCGTCGGCGAGCGGCCTGAGACGCTCCGCGTATTCGATCGCGGCAACCGGATCATGGATCGAGCATGGCCCAACGACCACGGCGAGGCGCGCATCGCGACTCTCCAGGATCGCTTCCAGCGCGCGCCGTCCGTTAGCGACCACGGTCGAAGCGGCGTCGGTGAGCGGAACGTCTTCTGCGAGAATCGCGGGTGCGATCAGCGGCCGAACGCGACGGATGCGCAGATCGTCAGTGCGCACCGTCAGCCTTCGGTTCGGTCGCCGTGCCCGGGAGTGTCGCGAAGTATTGGGGGGGCTTGCGCGCGTGCGACGCCTGTTCGAACGCGTAGGCGAGACCGATCAGTTGCGCTTCGCTGTACGCCGCGCCCATCAGCGCGAGACCGAGGGGCAATCCGTGCGATTCGCCCATCGGCACCGTGACGCTCGGTGTGCCTGCAATGGCGGCCATCGCGGCGCCGCCACCGCCGCCGCGGGGATCGCCCAACAACAGGTCCGTCATCCAGGCGGGACTCGCGCTCGGCACCATCAAGACGTCGACGCGATTCGCATCGAGCGTTGCGAACAGACCGGCCTCGCCGGCACTCTTGCGGGCCTTGGCGCGCGCCTCGCGATAGGCCGCGTCCTTCAACGTACCTTTCGCTTGCGCCATCTCGAAGAACTCCTGGCCGAACCACGGCATCACGGTGTCGCGATGATCCTGATTCCACGCGATGAGGTCGGCGAGCGATCCGGGTTTTGCGCGGGCCGCCTTCAGATAGGCGTTGAGGCCGTCTTTGAATTCGTAGAGCAACACGACCATCTCCGGAGCCTCCCAATCGCGATAGCCGTCGACCTTCACGTCGATCACGATTGCACCGGCCGTTGTCATGGTGGCGACGGCGCGCTCCATTGCAGCGTCGACGTCGGCGTTGAAGCCAAGCGCCTGACGCACGAGACCGATGCGTTTGCCGGCGAGTGCGCCGGGATTCAGGAACGCGGTGTAGTCCGGTGCGGCGTGCGACTTCGCCTGCGTGCTCGCCGGATCCGAGTCGTCCGCAGCCACCAGCACGGCGAGCAGGGCCGCAACGTCGGCCACCGTTCGGCCCATCGGGCCGGCGGTGTCCTGCGACGCCGAGATCGGAATGATGCCGCGCCGGCTCACGAGACCGACCGTCGGCTTCAGTCCGACGAGTCCGTTGACCGCGGCCGGACAAAGGATGCTGCCGTTGGTCTCGGTGCCGACACCGACGGTCGCGAGGCTTGCCGCGATCGCGGCCCCCGTCCCGGAGCTCGACCCGCACGGATTGCGGTCGAGCACATAGGCGTTACGGGTCTGGCCGCCGCGGCTGCTCCAACCGGACGTCGAATGCTTCCCGCGGAAATTCGCCCATTCGCTGAGGTTCGTTTTACCGAGCAGAACCGCGCCGGCGGCGCGCAGGCGCGCCACCAGGAACGCGTCCTGTTGCGGACGGTTGTCGGCGAGCGCCAGCGAACCGGCCGAGTTCACCATGCCGACCACGTCGATGTTGTCTTTGAGCAGTACCGGTATGCCGTGCAGCGGTCCACGCAGTTTCCCGGCGGTGCGTTCGGCGTCGAGGCGATCGGCGTCCTGCAGCGCGTCGGGGTTCAGTTCGATGACCGAGTTCAACGCCGGACCCTGCCGGTCGATGGCCCGGATCCGGTCGAGGTAGGCCTGCGTCAGTTCGTGCGACGTGACCTCGCCGCCGGCCATTTTCCGTTGCGCATCGCTCACGCCGAGTTCCGCGACGTCGATCATCGCAGCGGATGGCGCGGCGACTTCTTCCTGCGGCACCGGACCGCAACCGGCGAGCGCGAGTGCGACGAGCGGGAGGCGCAATCGTCGCCGCGCATCAGCCGAGCGTCGCAAGAGCCGGCTCGCCCGGAACCAGCGCGTCGCGTTGTAGCGCGACCAGATGCGGCGTGCGGCGAACCAGATACGTGTACACCGTGGGCACCACGAACAGCGTGAACAACGTTCCCACAGTCATGCCGCCGACGATGACCCAACCGATGTCGTTGCGCGCTTCGGCGCCAGGCCCCGTCGCCATCGCGAGCGGTACCGCCCCGAGCACCATCGCACCGGTGGTCATCAGGATCGGTCGCAAACGCATCACGCTCGCCTCCAGCACCGCTTCCATGATCGGCTTGCCCGCCGCGCGCAGTTGATTCGAGAACTCCACGATCAGTATGCCGTGTTTCGTGATCAGACCGACGAGTGTGATCAGTCCGATCTGGCTGTAGATGTTCAACGAACCACCGGAGAGTTTCAGCGCGAGCAGGGCGCCGGCCATCGCCAGCGGTACGCTCAGGATGATGACGAACGGTGCGACGAAGCTTTCGAATTGCGCCGCCAGCACCAGGTAGATGAACGCGAGCGCCAGCAGGAACGTCACGTAGATTTTCGACGACGAGTCTTTGAACTCGCGCGCGGCGCCGACGTAGTCGATCTGCGCGGCAGGACCCATCACTTCGCGCGTCGTTGTCTCGAGCACGTCGAGCGCCTGCCCCAGCGTGTAACCGTCGCCGACCGACGCGGAGATCACAGCGGCGCGCTGCTTGTTGAAGTGATTCAGCTCGCGCGGTGCGACGTCTTCGCGCACCGTGACCAGGTTCGACAGCTGGATCATCTCGCCGTTGCCGCCGCGCACGTAGATGTTCGTCAGATCGTCCGGGTCGCGGCGGTTCACGTCGGCCACCTGCAGCTTGACGTTGTACTGCTCAGCGTTGCGTTTGAACCGCGTCACCTGGCGGCCGCCGAGCATCGTTTCGAGCGTGCGGCCGATCTCGACCACACTGGCGCCTACGGCGGCGACTTTGTCGCGATTCACGTCCACCTTCAGTTCCGGCTTGTTGAGCTTCAGATCGGAATCGGTGTTCACCAGCGCGGGACTGCTGGCGAGGCGGGAGAGGATCTGCGCGATGTACTGGTCGAGTTTCTGATACGACTCCGACGTCTGCACCACGAAGTTGATCGCCATACCGCCGCCGTTGGATCCGCCGAGCGATTGCGGGGTCACCGCAAACGCGCGGATGCCGGGAATGCTCATCAGCTTCGGCATGATGCTCGCTGCAACCTGCTGCGACGTACGTTCGCGCTCGTGCCAAGACGACAGCGACGTGTACGAGATCATGTTGCTCACCGTCGGACGTCCCATGATCATCATGTAACGCTGCATTTCCGGGATCGACTTGAACACCTCGTCGATCTTCTTGGTATAGCTGTTGAGATAATCGAGCGTCGCGCCTTCCGGAGCGATCGCGAACACCATTACCGTGCCCTGGTCTTCCATCGGCGCCAGCTCGGCGGGCAGGCCCCGATAGAACAGCACCGATGCGGAGCCCACCAGCAGCATCAACGCGATCACGATCGGACGTTGGCGCAGCGCAAGACCAAGCGTTGCGCGGTACAGCTCGGCGATGCGATGCAGCACCCGCTCGCCGAAGTTGAACATCGCGTTGTGCTTCGTCTCGTGGCGCAGAATTCTCGATGCGAGCGTTGCGGACAGTGTCAACGCGACGAAACCGGAAACGACGACGGCCCCCGCGAGCGTCAGCGCGAATTCGGTGAAGAAGCGGCCGGTTTTTCCTTCGCTGAACGCGATCGGCGTGAACACGGCGGCCAGCGTGAACGTCATCGCGACGATCGCAAACCCGATCTGTTTCGAGCCGACGAACGCGGCTTTGATCGGGTCCATGCCCTGTTCGATGTAGCGGTAGATGTTTTCGAGCATCACGATCGCGTCGTCTACCACCAGGCCGATCGCCAGCACGAA
>DATJGR010000253.1:0-10730 GCA_035494855.1 Pseudomonadales bacterium
AAGAGCGGGCGGCGTCCATCTCATCTCTATCCGGGGCCATCCATGGCCCCGGATGCCCTCCACACCGATCACCCACCGCTCACGTACTCGAGATCCGCACCATTCGACTCCGCTCGCAACGTGTCTGCCGGTGCTGGCACCGTCCGTTGACTTGTCCGATGAGAACGCGCGCAAAGCGCGCGTTCAAACTCTCCGATCACTGTCGATGGAGACATGATCCGAGGCGGAGGTGGGTATGTGTTGCGGAGGACCCTAGCGCGCCATGGATGGCGCGCGCGGAGCGACCAGGGATGGCTCGAGCGCGTCCGACGCAGCACATACCCACCTCCGCCGCGCTCGAAGCTCCTTTCCACCAACACCGACCCGAAGCTCCTTTCCACCAACACCGACCCGAAGCTCCTTTCCACCACACCAACCCGAAGCTCCATCAACACCACTCATCACTCCCGCGCCATCAAACAGGCCGGCACGATCAACGCTGTTGCGAGCACGGTGCCGACGCCGAGTACGATGCCGAGCGATTGATACGAGCCGTATTCGATCAGTTCGCCGGCGAACAGCGGTGTGGCGGCCTGGGTGAACAGGACCGCGCTGTTGAGGTAGGCGACGACGGTGCCGCTGCGATCGATGCGTGCGCCGGTGCCGAACACGAACGGTGTCGAGAAACCGAACGCGAAGCCGTTCAGCAGCACGGGAAATTCGAACGCGAGACTCGACTCGGCGCCGATCTGCATCGCGCACGTCAGCCCGGTGGCGAGCACGCCGACGAGCAACGGCACGACGCTGGTGACGCGGCTCGACACCCACACCGCAACCATCGCGCCCAGCACCGTGAGCAGATTCGATCCGGCGAGCCAGCCGGCGATCTCCGGTCCTGCGATTCCGGCGTTGGTGCCGCTTCGTTGCGCGAAGCTCCAGGCGGCCTGACCGATGAACGTGAGGCCGATGATCGCGATTACGAACGCGACGATCGTTGCACCGCGGCTGGAGAGGATCGTTGGGGGAAGCGGCGTGGAATGGCTTGCAGGCGAATCGGAAGCGTACGCCCTTGAATCTATCGCTATGAACAGCGGCAGCACCAGCACCGCGCTGCCCGCCGCAACCATGTAGAAACCGAGGAGGCCGTATCGGGCAATCGCGATGCCGCAGATGCCCATGATGGCGGTGAACACGAGCGTGGTGCCGACCATCGCGATTGCGATGTAGCGATCGGGATCCGGTCGGCGCGAAATCAGAATGCTGGCCGCAAGCAGAGCGAACGAAGCGCCGATGCCCGAGAGCGCGCGCACGCAAAGCAGCGTGGGCAGATGAGGCGCGAACGCGGATGCGAGTTGCGCAGTGACCACGACGGCCGTACCCACCGCAGCGAGCCGGAACGGCGGAAAGGCGACCAGCCTGCGCGAAAACACGGTCAGCGATGCGGCCGCCGCGATCAGTTCCACCGTCATTACGAGCCCGGCATCCGACTCGGTGAGATGCAGGTGCTCCATCAGCGAGCCGATGTACATGGGTGAAAGGCTGCTGAGCAGGTTGCCCACGAGCAGCGTGGCCATCACGCCTGCCATCATCATCGGGGGGGCGGCCGCGCGGCTGTCGCGCCGCGACAGCGAACTCACTGACGGATTTCTTGGGGCGCGCGGTTGGTGCGACCACCGCAGGCGGACGAAGCGAAGTAGTCTTCGAGCCGCTTGCCGGGTTCGTCAGGATAGGTCGAGCGCAAACCGCGCGCGGACGAGATGCGGTCGACGCGGAAATTGCGGAAGTCCTGGCGCAGCTCGCACCATGCACCCAGCGTCCAGCTCATGCCCCAATAGGAGAGCGTCAGCGGCCAGACGATGCGTTCGGTCGTTTCGCCGCTGACATCGTGGTATTCGACGAACACGCGCATGCGGCTGTTGATGGCGTCGCGCACCTCGCCGAGCATCCGGGTGGTCGATTCGGACATCCGCACGTCGGGTACAACCAGCCGCTGCGAATGCAGCTGTGGCCGCAGGCGCTCCGGAAGCACGGCGTCGACCTTCGCGAGAATACGATCGGCCGCCTGCGCCATTCGCACGTCGCCCCACGACTTCGCGACGTCTGCGCCGAACACCAGCGCCTGCAGTTCCTGCTCGTCGAACATCAGCGGCGGAATCTGGTAGCCGCGCCGCAAGCAGTAACCGACGCCGGCTTCGCCCTCGATCGGTACACCCGAAACCATCAGGTCCTGGATGTCGCGGTAGATGGTGCGCTCCGACACCTCGAGCCGGTCGGCAAGGATCCGGGCCGTCAGCACGCGGCCACGGCCGAGGAGCAACACGATCTGGAACAGGCGGTCAGCAGGTCTCATGGCAGCGATGCTACCACCGCAACCGACATCGCCCAGTGCGCTACTGACACACCGTTGTCAGGAGAGATCGGAATTTCTGGGTCATTCGTGTCGGCTACTGTCACATCGCTGTCAGGAGAGACGTCATACGATTGCACCCGCATGAAGGATATCCGGGATGAAAGGACACTGGAGAAGGATCATGGAATCAATGGTGACGTCGCTCCGCGACAAATGGACTCGAACTGCGCAGGACCACGCCGCATTGCGCGACATGCGCGACTGGTATCGGCGATGGGTGCGCGTGCGCGAGCTGCGTTACCAGTATCTGGCCGACATCCTCGACGACGTTGACGCGTTCCGCGCCGAAGCTCAACGCCAGGCCGGTTCGGACGATCCGAGTTCGGCGGCAGGCAACTCCCAGCGCATCGGCGTGCCGTCTATCGACGCAGGCGGCGACAATCGACGTGCGTCACCCCATGGTGTCGGTTCGACCCCGGCAGCGAGATCGCCCTCGGTTTCGCGCGCCACCGAGGACGAACTCGGTTGATCGCCTTGTTCTATCAGCAGGCGCGCGGTTCGGGCGAGCGCGAACTGCGCGCGCATGCCGCATCCGCCGGTCATGCGGCGGGTGATACCACGCACCACCGCGGCCGCCATCAGATAGCCGGTGGCGTGATCGAGTGCCTGTACCGGTAACGGTGTCGGCCGCTCGGCCGCCATCGTGCGCATGCCGGCGTCCGCGATACCGGCACTCATCTGCACCAGGCTGTCGAAGCCGCGGCGGTTCCGCCACGGACCGGACCAGCCATACGCGTTCAGACTCACGTCGACGAGACCGGGATTCGCGCGGGCTCGCGATGCTGCGTCGTAGCCGAGCCGCTCTAGCGCATCGGCGCGATAACCATGCAACAGCACGTCGGCCGACTGCAGCAGCGTCTGAAACCGAGTGCGGTCGTTAGCGTTTCTCAGGTCGAGGCGTGCGCAGCGCTTTCCCAACGTCACTTCGGGGACGACGCCGGGTTCGTTCCAGTCCGGCGGATCGATGCGCAGGACGTTCGCGCCGTAGCCAGCGAGAAAGCGGCTCGCCACCGGTCCTGCCAGAACCCGCGTAAGGTCGAGTACGCGGATTCCCTCGAGCGGGCGCGACGGTTTCACTCTCCAGGTCGGTCGCGGAGCGGTTTCGGTCGGCGTAAGCCGCGCCAGCGGTTCGGCGGCCAGCGCCATGCCTTGAGGATGCGCGCGCCACTCGTCTACCGACCGCATCTCAGCCGCGCAACCGCCGGCTTCGACGATGGCGGACTCCAGCTCGGTTTTTGTCCAGCCCTTCACCGCCTCCGACATCGCTTCCCGATCTGCGTGATTTCCCAGCACGCGCTCCGCTGCCGCGCGGTGGTGCGGCGCGTTCGTGTGCAGGCGGATCCAGCCGTCGCGCGTCGCATAGTCGCCGGCGATCGGATCCCAAGGCGCGGCCAACGACCACCCCACCGGCCGGATCGACGAACGAAACCAGAACGATGCGAGGCGCCGATCGACGTCGACGGTTGGCATCGTGCCGGTACGCAAGCTGGTGAATTCTGCGACTGCGAGCGATGCAGCCGCGATCGATGCGCTCGCGAGATCGGTCACTCGGAACGCCGATGGGAGATTGCCGGAGGCGCCGAAGCGCAACCCTTCGAGTGCGGTGCGATCACCTTCGAGTGCGCTCCAGATCGACGCTGTCAGATTGGTGGAGTGTTCGGCCATGACAGATTGGTCTCGTTAGACCGAATCACGGTATTCCGAAGTCGCTCCTATCGACAAGCGCTTGCGTACAGTGAATTCTTGTTCACCGAGTCGAAGTCGAAGTTCGCGCATGAAGGCTGTACCACTGTGGTTGTTGATCTGCGTCGGTTCCGCAATCGGGCTGACGGCATGTGGTGGTGGAGGAGGTAGCGGTGGAGGCGGCGCACCACCGTCGGGCGGTTGGACAGCTGGCGTGTTCAATCCAGCCGCCAACTTCGAGGCACAGTGCGTCAATCCGCGCAGCGGCAACGATCCTGTCAGTGGCAAGCCGTTTCCGGACAAACAGGGAACGGTGCTCACGCAGAACAACTGGCTGCGCTCGTGGAGCAACGATCTGTATCTCTGGTACAACGAAATCGTCGATCGCGATCCGTCGCTGTACACGACGCCGGAATATTTCGATCTGCTGAAAACCACGGCGACAACGGCGTCGGGCAAGCCGAAGGATCAGTTCCACTTCACGATGCTGACCAGCGATTTCGAAGATTTCGCGCAGTCGGGCACGGGCGCGGGCTATGGCGCCACCTGGTCGCTCATCGCGTCGCGGCCGCCGCGTCAGATCGTGGTGGCGTATACCGATCCCGGTACTCCGGCGGTCGATCCGGCGGTGAATCTCGTTCGCGGCGCAGCGGTGCTGCAAGTGGACGGCATCGATGCGGTCAACGACGGCACCGCGGCGGGCGTCGATGCGCTGAATGCCGGCCTGTTCCCGGCTGCGGCCGGCGAGAGCCACACGTTCCTCGTGCAGGATCCGGGGGCCGCGTCGACGCGTTCCGTGGCGATGACCTCGGTCGATGTCACGTCGGTCCCGGTACAGAACGTCCACGCGGAGACGACGACGTCGGGCAAGGTCGGCTACATGCTGTTCAACGATCACATCGCGACCGCCGAACAGGAGCTGATCAATGCGGTGAACCAGCTGAAGGCCGCCGGAATCGTCGATCTGGTGCTCGACATCCGCTACAACGGCGGCGGCTTTCTCGACATCGCGAGCGAACTGGCATACATGATCGCCGGTAGCGCGCGCACCACCGGCAAGACGTTCGAAAGGACCGTGTTCAACAACAAGCACCCGACAACCGATCCGGTGACGAACAAACCGCTCACGCCGGTGCCGTTCCATTCGACCGCCGGCGGATTCTCGACGCCGTCTGGCACCGCGTTACCGCAACTCGACCTGGCGCGCGTGTTCGTGCTGACCGGAACGGGCACGTGCTCTGCGAGCGAGTCGATCATCAACTCGCTCCGAGGAATCGGTGTAGAGGTAATTCAGATCGGCTCCACGACATGCGGCAAACCTTATGGCTTTTATCCGCAGGACAATTGCGGGACGACCTATTTCACAGTCGAATTCAAAGGTGAGAACAACGCCGGCTTCAGCGATTACCCGGATGGATTCTCGCCGCGAAACACCGTTGGTACGCCAGGCGAACTCGTCGACGGATGCTCAGTGGGCGACGACTACACACACGCGTTGGGCGATCCGATGGAGCAACGCTTTGCGACGGCGCTAACGTATCGGCAAGCGCCGTCGTGTCCGACGCCCTCAGGGTTTGCGCCGCCCGGCACCGCCGCGCTCTCTTCAGGCGTGTCCGGCGACGGCGTGATACACAAGCCCCTGTGGCTGCAGAACCGGATCATGAGGCGGTGACAGTTGCGGCTGATTGAATGCGTTGGCGCCATCGCGGCGGCGTTGCTGCTGTGCGCGTGCAAGTCCGATGATCGGCCAGCGCGCATCGTCGACCCCGACGGCGCGAGTCGGGCAGCGCTGCATCGCGCAGTGACTGCGGCGCTGAACGGTGCGGACGTAACGCTCGCAGACGATGCACTCACGCGCAGCAGCCAGTTGATCATCGAGCCCGCCGTGCACCGCGATGCTCAGAACACCCGCATCATGGGACGGGAAGTGCGCGAGCCGGTGCACTTCGTACTGTTGAAGCACGGCGGTGAGTGCGTGCTCCAAGCGCAGGCAACCCGGCAACGTTGGGTGCTCGCTGCGACCAGGTGCGCGGCGGAATGAGCGCGCACACCGGAATGAACGCCGACGCACCGCCGGCCGTGCCGGTGGCGCTCGATGCGTATCGCCAGTGGCAACAGTGGGCGCAGCAACGCATCGGCGTCCGCGCGTACATGCGCTCGACATTCGACCGCACCGGTCACAACAACACGGCGGACGCGTCGCACTACCTGTACCAGTTGGCGGAGGATTTCAACGTCACGCTCGATGTGGAAGGCAGCGGCGTGCTGTATTTCGTGCGCACCAATCACTGGCATGGGAGTCCGTGGCATTACGAGATCGACGGTGTCGATCACGTGGTAGAAGAATCGACCACGCGCGATCCGACGCAGAAGCTCGACGGCGCGGTGTTCCTGCCGGAAGCGCCGTTTCCGACGCCGCTGACGTACACCTACGCGACGACCCACGGCGCGGATCTGAATTGGGTGCCGATGGCGTTCCTCCATCGACTGCGCCTCGCCTATTCGCGCACGTACTACGGCACCGGTTACTACATCTACCACCAGTTCGTGCCGGGGCTCGCGTTGAGCCGTCCGCTCGCGCCATGGCAACCGTGCAACGTACCGGATCGCGACGTACTCGACCTGTTGGCGAATGCCGGATCCGATCAGGCAGCGGGAGGAGTGAGCCGCGCCGGTAGGTCGTCGGTGGGTGGATTAACGCGAACGATCTGCGAACTGCGCGACGGCCCCGCTGTCGTCAACTACGTCGAGTTGTCCGCACCGGTTGGACGTGCAGTCGACTTCGGAGCCGTGCGTTTGCGGATCACGTGGGACGACCGCGCAGACGCGTCGGTCGATGCGCCCCTCGATCTGCTGTTTGGTGCCGGCACGTTGCACAACCCCACCGGGCGCGAGTGGCTGGTGAAAGCACTGCCGATGGCGATACGTTTCGTTGCAGGACGGGTGGTTCTGAGTTGTCAGTTTCCAATGCCGTTCTTCCGTGCGGCGAAGTTCGAGTGGATCGGTGCCGATGGGATTGCGCCGATCGACGAGGTGCGATGGGTGGTGCGATATGCACCGTACACGGGGCCCTGGAATCACGTCGGCTATTTTCACGCGACGTACCGGAACCACGGTGAGCCGTCGTTCGGCGAGGATCTGGTGTTCCTCGACACGCGCGACCTCGAAGGTTCGACGGATTGGTGCGGCAGCCTCGTCGGTACGTCGTTCGTGTTCACCGACCGCAACGTGTTGACCACACTGGAGGGCGATCCGCGTTTCTACTTCGACGACAGTCGAACGCCGCAGGTGCAGGGCACCGGTACGGAGGAGTGGGGCGGTGGCGGCGACTACTGGGGTGGTCGCACCATGACCCTGCCGTTGGCGGGCCACCCCGTCGGCGTGGTGGACGCGAAGCAGGCGAAGAGCCCGCTCGAACTGATCCATTCCGCCTATCGCTTCCTGCTCGGAGACCTGATGCCGTTCGGGCAGCGTGCGAAGATCTGTTTCGAGCACGGCGGCGAGAACGAGTCGGTAGAGCATTACCGGTCGGTCACGCACTGGTACGGATTGCCGAGTGCGAATCTGGTGCTCACCGATTCGATGCAGGTCGGCGATCTCGAAAGCGAACGCGAGCATCGCTATCGCTCGCCGGACGCGACCGCGCCGTACGACGTCACGTCGCGTTACGAACTCGGTCCGGATCACCTGTCGGCGGCGATCGCGCGGCCGCAGGTCGCGCCGGAGCATTTCGTGGAGTATCGGTTCGAGGCGCAGCGCGGCCGGTATCACCTCTGGGTGGAGCTGCGCGCGGGCGACGGCCTGTTCGACGCCGCGGTGTGGGTGGAAATCAACGACGACATCGGCAGCGGTCGGCCGCGAGAGGAATACACCGGATTCGGCGGGTTCCTGAACGTGGGTCGCGCGTCGGGCACTTACCGATTTCAAACCGCGATCGGGCCGGTATCGGTGGTCGAGTTCGCGCGTGACGGCACGCAGCGCCTGCGCGTTCAACCTCGCATCGGCCAGGCGGCCATCGCGCGGATTCTGTTGAGCGGAGCCCGCGCGACGCGCCCGACTGCCGATTTCGAGGCGACCGCGGACGACATCGTGCTGACGCCAGATGCGGCGATGCGGGCCGGGGCGTTCGAACTGCGTGAGGACGCGCGCGCGCCTATCGGCAAAGTGCTGGTGCTCCGGGAGAGCCCTGCAACGATCGAGATCTTTCCTGCCGAAACGCTGAAGGGGCGCAGAACGCTCGGTGCATCGGAGTTCGTCGTGCGGATTCGTCCGGACAATCACGGCGTGATGTTGCGCCGGACGCTGGATTACCAATGGGCGAACCAGCGCGCGCTCGTTTCGGTGGGCACCGACGACGGCTGGATCGAAGCCGGCGTCTGGTACACCGCCGGTTCGAACACCGTCTATCACTCGTTTCCATACTTCGACGGCGAACTCGGGGCCAGCAGTCCGCGCGTCATCACGTCGAACCGGCGTTTTCGCGACGAAGAGTTCCTGTTGCCGTTGCAGCTCACGAAGGGCCGGTCGGAGATATCCGTTCGTGTCGAGTTTGCACCGCGCAATCCGCCGCTGCTGCCGGGGCAACCACCGCAGCCGACGGCGTGGACCGAACTCGGGTATCGCGCGTACTGCTTCGTGATGCCAAGGTTGAAGCTCTAACGAGCCGATCAGGCCGCGCTGTCTCCGCACACCATTTCGACGACCAGCCGCTGGAAATGCGCCAGCAGGAACTCCGGCGCCGCGACGAAGCGGCCGGTGGGCGCGAGACCGGTGTTGTGGCCCGATTGCACGCGATTGCAGATTTCGACGTCCTGCGCGATGGTCGCGTCGGCATCGAGTTGCCGTTTCCCCTTCGCGAGAATCTCGGGCGGCGTGTCCGGAGGCAGGAAGCAGATGTGGCGGAAACGGATCTTGTCGACACCGATCACGTCCACCGAACCGATGTCGAAGCCACGTCCGGCGTGCTGCAGATACGTCGTCGGAAACACCCAGTAGTAGAAATAGTTGAGTTGTTCGCCTGGCGTTTTCTTGAACGTGATGCCGGACGTGATGCCGTCTCGGAACGGAATGCGGTGATGAATCCAGTACCGGTTGCCGATGTGGAATTCCTGTTTTGCCTGCTTCATCTCGAGTACGCGCGCGAGCTCGGGATGCGTCGTCGGGCAGTGATAGCACTCGATGGTGTTGTCCTGGAACACTTTCCAGTTCGCGTCCATCTCCCACGTGTTGTCGAAGCCGAATACGTGCTGATCGACGTCGAGCCCGCGCTGCTGCATCAGTTCCGGCATGCCACGGACCCATTCGTCGAACGACGGCGCATCGCGGTCGAGGTTGATCCAGATCATCGGTCCCCACACGTGCGTGGCGACCGGAACGAGACCGAGTTCCGCCGGATTGAAGCGCGCGTCGTCTTCGCTGTGCGGCGCGTTCAGCAGGCTGCCGTCGAGGCGGTACTTCCAGCCGTGGTAGTGACACTGCAGGACTTTGCGATTGCCGGCTTCGATCACCACCGGGTGACTGCGGTGCCGACACACGTTCAGGAAACCGCGTACGGCGCCCTCGTCGCGTACCAGCACGACCGGCACGCCGGCGACGTTGCGCAGATAGACGTCACCGTCGTGTGGCAGATCGCCGAGGTGCGTCGCGAAATGCCACGCACGACGATGAATGCGCTCCAGTTCGAGCGCAAAGACGTCGGGGTCGCGGAACCACTGCGTAGGCAGCGCGTACCCGGCGTCGATCGCGTCGAGCCGTTCGCGGGCGATGACGGACGAAGGTTCGAACCTCGGGTTCGCCATGAGACCTCCTGCGTTTGCTCCGTAAACCGGAAGTTCGTAACCTACCATATCGGTGAAATCGTTTTCAGAGGAACCGGCATGTCAGCACAGTCGCAACGGGTCGGCAGGTTGAGTGCAGCGGAGCGCGCGCAGTACGCGTCGAACGGATACGTCGTGCGCGAAGCCGCGTTCGATGCCGACGAGTGCGCTCGCATCATCGATGCGAGCGAAGAACTGGTCGATCGCCTCGTGCGCCACCGCGAGGGCCAACGCGTGAAGGTCAGCAACTACGTTTTCGATTCCGATTACGCGAACGGGGTGGTGATCAAGTGGGAGGGCGATAGCGACATCGTGCACGGCATCGAGCCGTTTGCGCATCTGTCGCCCGCGCTGAAGACGTGGGGCTACGACGCGCGCTTCGTCGAGCCGATGAAAGACATCATCGGCCACGAGCAACTGGAACTGTTTACGGAGAAACTCAATCTGAAGCGGCCGCGCCACGGCGGCGTGAATCCGCTGCACCAGGATTATCCGTACTGGATTCATCCGGCGGAGAACGCCGAGGAAGTGGCCACCGCGATGCTGTTCCTCGACGAGTCGAACATCGGCAACGGCTGTCTGTTCGTGATTCCCGGCAGCCATCGCGCCGGCATGTGGAAGACCCGCACCGACGGCGATCGCTTCGCCGCGAACGAAGTCGACGCGTCCGCCTACCCTAACGAAAAACCGGTTCCGCTCGAAGTGCCGGCCGGCACGGTGGTGTTCTTCGGTCCGATGCTGGTGCATCAGTCGGCGCAGAACTTCTCGGACCAGCAGCGCCGCGCGCTCTTGTACAGCTATCAGCCGGCCGGCCGGCGCACCCAACTCGAAGCGTTCCGCGC
>DATJGR010000254.1:0-6611 GCA_035494855.1 Pseudomonadales bacterium
CGGGCCGTCGGGGTGATGAAGGGCGCTCCGCAACCAGCGGGTGTTACGACCGGAACGGTGATCGTCAACGGCTCCGCCAAACGCGTCGAGGCAGGGCCTGTCGAGCGCAACTAGGCGCGCAGGATCTTCCGTTCGATCAGCGCATCGATTTCCGCGGCCGTCAGCCCCAACGACCTTACAACGTCGCGGGAATCGGCGCCGATCTTCGGGGCCGGAGATCGCGGCTTCACGTCGGCCGTCTGGAAGCGCATCGGTGCGTTCACGGTGCGATAAGGTCCCAGTTCCGGATGGTCGATCTCCGGAAACAGTCCGATGGCGGCGGCGTGAGGGTCCATCGCCACTTCGTGCAACGCGAGGACGGGTCCCCAGATCAGGCCGTTCGCGTCGAAGATCGCGCCCCATTCGTCGCGACTCTTTGCGGCTAATGTCTGGTCTACGCCGTCGACGAGCTCTGCCATGTTCTGATAGCGGCCGCGGGCATCCTTGAAACGTTCGTCGGCGAGCCATTCCTCGCGGCCGAGCACTTTGCACAGACGCGGCCACGCCGACTCCTCCGGCATGTTCAACACCACCCACTTGCCGTCGCCGCACGGATAACGGTTCGCGGTCGGCGTCAGCATCTGATGGCGCGCGCGACGCCGCACGGGTGAGCGGTCCACCGCGGTGACGCCGTAGTCGGTGGCTTGCGTCCACACGGCGGTTTCGAACAGCGACGTTTCCACTACCTGGCCCGTTCCGGTGCGTTCCGCCATCCGCAGCGCCGCGAGGATGGCACCCACCATCGCGAGCCCGGTGGTGTGGTCGCCCTGCGCGGGACGCGCCATCGGAACCGTGCCGTCGTCGCCTTCGCGGCTCGAGTCGTAAAGACCCGATCGACCGAAGAATGCGGTGACGTCGTAACCCGGGCGCTTGGCTTCCGGCCCGGTGGTGCCGTAGCCGGTTAACGTCGCGTGCACCAGTTTCGGGTTGATCTTCAGCAGGTTCGCCGGGTCGAGGCCGAAGCGCGCCTGCCGGTGAGTCAGCAGATTGCACATGAAGATGTCGGCGCCGGCGACCAGTCGCCTCACCAGGTCGGCGCCCGCGTCGGTATCGAGCGCCACCGCGATCGACCGCTTGCCCCGATTGTCTACGTCGAACTGGAGATCGTAGTTCTTGAATGCGCCGTCGACTTTCGCTGGACGGCTCAAGCCGCGCATCGGATCGCCGGTCAGCGGCTCTACTTTGATCACGTCCGCGCCGAGATCGGCCAGGATCGCGCTCGCGCTCGGCGCCGCCATCCAGCTCTCGATGGTGATCACGCTGACGTCGTCGAGCGGCGCCGCCACGCTACTGCGCCTCTGCACGACTGTTGGCAATCGCGACGCGCAATACCGTCACACTCCGACCTTCTGGAAGTCGGAGTTGTTGACCATCACTTGAAGATTGCTCGACGGGATCGTCAGCGTCGACAGCTGCGGGTAGTTCGTGCCGTCGGGCAGTTGCTGCATCTGAACGACCAGCGTCACCGGCTTGTCGGGCGAGCCCATCCACGTGGACACGTCGATCGTCTGCATGACGCGGGGTTCGAGGTTCATCGTCAGCGTCAGCGAGTCGCCGGGCAGCTGATAGTTCGAGAACGCGAGAATCGCCTGACCGGGTTGCGCGGTGAGGATCTGCATGTTGCCCGCGGCGACTGCGGCCTGGAGCTTCTGGGGCACAGGCGGCACATAGCTCTGCACAAGAACCGAAGCGCTCTCGAGTGTGTTCTTCAGCTCGTCCTCTTCGTGCGCTTCGATGCGGCCCCGCAGCCCCGGTTCCTTTTTCGGTTGCGGCGCCGAGATGACGGTTTTCTGCTGCTGACCGTCGGGCCCGTAAAGCACCGACTCGACCTTCGTCGCTTTGACCTCGCCTTTGAGGCTGATCTGAGTGGTTTGAATCCACGTGTACTGGCGCAGCGCCGCCTGATTCCGCGCGGCGGTCTCTTCGGCGGCGGCATACGCACCGTCTTGCGGTGCGGCGGCGTACGCGGCGAGAGCGACCGCGATCAGACCCAGTGCGGCGAACAGCTGCGCGGGGGAGAAACGTCGAAGCTGCATGTCGTGTCCTCGTGCGGTTTCGATCCGATCAGTTGTTGCCTTCGGCAGCGAAGCAACCGCCCGATCCGTCCTGCGGGCAGATCACGACGTAGGTCTGGCGTTGATTGCAACCCGATACGCCGATCGTGTATTCGGCGCGCTCCGGGCCGCGAATCAGCGGACCGTTGATCGCAGGCTGAACCATTTCGCTCGACAGCACCGAGCCGGTCGCCTGCGGACAATTGAACTCGAACTGCGCACGCTTGGTGGCGACGCCGACCGCCTCCTGTTGCGAACCCGCGAGTATCTGTTGGTTCGATTGGCAACCCGAAATGGCAACGGTTGCGGCGATGACTGCGAGACTGGCACGGATATTCGACATTGTTCTCTCCTGATCTGAAGGCAGGCGTGCTGGAACGTCACACGGGAATTGGGGTGTCGATACTGCCGGAAGCCGGGTGAGGTGTGCAACGTCGCAACGCCGTCGCTATGCTGCGCGGCATCGGGTCGGAAGCGTCACCTACGGGAGAGATGGAGCATGAAACAGTTCGAAGGCAAGACCGCAGTCGTCACCGGTGCGGCCAGCGGAATCGGTCGCGCGCTCGCCGAGCGTTTCGCGCAGGCGCGGATGCAGGTGGTGCTCGCCGATATCGAGAAAGACGCGCTCGACCGCGCGGTGCAGGAACTGGAGCAGCGGCAGTACCGGGTGATCGGCGTCGTCGCCAACACGATGGTGCGCGAATCGGTGGAAGCGCTCGCGAAGCGGGCAACGGACGAGTTCGGCAAGGTGCACATCGTGTGCAACAACGCCGGCATCGCGGCGATGGCCGGCGGCATCAAACCGATCTGGGAAGTGTCTGATCGCGATTGGCAGTGGGTGATGGGGGTCAACTTCTACGGCGTGCTCTACGGCATTCAGGCATTCGTTCCGGGGATGCTCGCGCATGGCGAGGAAGGTCACATCGTGAACACCGCGTCGCTCGCGGGTGTGATGCCAGGTGGCGGCACGTACGGCGTCAGCAAGCACGGCGTGCTGTCGTTGACGGAGACGCTGCACCAGAACCTCACGATGATGGGCGCGAAGATCGGCGCGTCGGTGCTGTGCCCCGGCTTCGTCAACACGAACATCTTCGATGCAGAACGGCACCGCCCCAAAGAACTGTCGTCAGCGGCATCCGGAGCGCAACCGTCGCCGGAGATGCAGGAGATGGGCCGCGCGATGCTCGCCGCAGGCAAGCAACCGTCGGACGTTGCCGAGATCGTGTTCGAGTCGATCAGGGAGAACCGTTTCTACATTCTGCCGCACCCCGCGTGGGATCCCATCGTGCGCGCACGCGTCGACGCGATTCTCGCGCGCGGTGCACCGATGACGCTCGACATGCAGGAAATGATGAAGCGGCGCGCGGCCGGCGAGCAGTTCTGACGTGAACGCCGGAGCGAACGACACGCAGTGGAACGTGACCCGCCTGGCGGGTGCGCTGGGGGGCGAAGTGCGTCGTGTCGACCTCGCGCGCGTGACCCCGGCCGACGTGGCGGCGATCGAACGGCTGCTGCTCGAACACCTCGTGTTGTTCTTTCCCGGACAGGATCTGACGATCGACCAGCACGTCGCGTTCGGCCGCCACTTCGGTCAACTGGAAGGCCATCCGAATCTGAAGAATCCGTTTACGCCGCACGACGAACTGTTCGAACTGGCGGCCAGTCACGGCGGCGTTGCCGACGAGTGGCACACCGACATCACGTTTCAGAGCGAGCCGGCGCTGCTGTCGGTATTGAAGATGGTGAAGTGTCCGCCGACCGGCGGCGACACGATGTGGGCGAGCCTGTATGCGGCGTATGAGGAACTGTCGGCGCCGATGCGCGACTTGTGCGACGGATTGACTGCGTTGCACGACGCGCTGCCGCACAATCGTCCGGACAAGATGGCGGTGCATCCGGTGGTACGCGTGCATCCGCTCACGGGTCGTCGGGCGTTGTACGTGAACGAACATTTCACGCGGCGCATCGTCGAGATGAACGCCACCGAAAGCGACGTGCTGCTGCGTTACCTGACGAAGTGGGTGTCGAATCCGCGTTTCACGGTGCGATACCGCTGGACTGAAGGCACCATCGCGATGTGGGACAACCGCTGCACGCAACATTTCGTGCTGAACGACTTCGTCGGGGAGCGGATCATCCAGCGCGTGACGGTGATGGGTGACAAGCCGGTCGGTTCGCCGCCGAAGTGGGAGCCTTGGGTGCGGCCGGGTCCGCTATCGGCCGCGAGCCGGCACGACCGGCAGTTGCATCAGTTCTTTACGAAAGGATCGAAGACCGACTGAGCGCGCGCGTCACTCGGTCCAGGTCAGTACGTCACCGCCTTTGCCCATCAGCACGGTGCCGGGGAACACCCGCAGCCGCCACGGTTCGAGACACAGCGCGGCGAAGTTCGGCGATGTCGGCGAGTCCCATCCCGGAATCATCGCCGGGTCGTAGCCGACCGGCGCCGGACCTTCCTTGAACATCCGCCACACTTTCTTGCGCGTGTCGTCGTCGAACGCCCAGGTGGCGCGACACTCTGCCACGCAGGTGTCGTGCGACGGCGTCCAGTAATTGCACGACACGTACGAGCTCGCGTTCAGATGCGCGCGCTTCGTCGGCGTCGGCCCGGTCGCGATCCAGCCGATCAGTTCGCGGCCGTCCCATTGCCAGATCGGATGCAGGATGCGCGAACGCGGCCGTCCGTCCGCATCGACGGTGGCGACGCTGCACCACACGATCTGGTGCGCCATTTTGAGGAAAGCGGGGGCTACCTGCTTGAGCGTGCTCACGTCGATTCTCCGGAGGTTCGCGTCGAAGCTGCAAGGTTAGCGACCGAAGGGGCCGGCGCGCTACAGCGTCATCGCTTCGATCTGCACCCTCAACGAAGTTGGTGGCTTCGATTTCGTGTAGGGAGTGGAGGAGGTTCGGTTCGCCGGACCGCCCGGCGCCAGGACGGCGGGGGGCGAGTGCCAGGGATGTGCTCTCGTGCGTATCCGGCGCACCGAACTCCTCACTCCAACCGTCAAAGCGAAGACGCTCCAACCCAAGCACTAGTGTCGCGCCGAGCGGATGAGGCAGGATGGCGGTCGCTTCATTGCCGAGATGCAAGATGTCCCCACCTCTCGAAGTGACCGAGCACGCCGTCAAGGCCGGGTCTCATACGACGTTCTATCTCGCGGCGGGACCGAGCGACGGGCCGTTAATCGTGTTCGTGCACGGCTGGCCGGAGCTCGCGATCAGCTGGCGCCACCAGTTGCCGGCGTTCGCTGCGCTCGGATTCCGCGCGGTCGCGCCCGACATGCGCGGCTACGGCCGTTCGTCGGTGTATCGCACGCACGAAGCCTACGCGCTGCAGAACATCGTCGGCGACATGATCGCCTTGATCGATTCGTTGGGGCGCGAACGCGCGGTGTGGGTCGGTCACGATTGGGGCAGCCCGGTGGTATGGAGCATCGCGAGCCACCATCCGGACCGGTGTGCAGGCGTCGCCAACCTGTGCGTGCCGTATTACACGCTCGAGCGCGGACTCGAGCCCTGTCTCGAACTGATCAACCGCGACATCTATCCGGCCGATCAGTATCCGGCCGGGCAGTGGGAGTATCAGCTGCATTACCAGGAGGACTTCGATGGAGCCACGCGCGCGATGGAATCGAATCCGTACAACCTGGTGAAATTGCTGTTCCGTAAGGGTGACCCGAGCGGGTTCGGGCTGCCGTCCGGTACGGCGATGGTGCGACGCAACGGCGGCTGGTTTGGCGCCAACATGCCGTCGATGCCGCGCGACGATGACGTGGTAACAGAAGCCGACGTCAGCGCGTATGCGAGCGCGCTGACGCGCAACGGTTTCTTCGGTCCGAACTCGTACTACATGAATCACGCGGCGAACGGCGCCTACGCTGCACGCGCCGCGAACGGCGGCTACCTCGACATGCCGGTGCTCTTCGTCGCCGCGCAGTACGACTACACCTGCGAGTGCATCACGTCGCGGCTCGCCGAGCCGATGCGCAAGTACTGCCGGCGCCTCAGTGAAACCGTCGTCTACTCGGGACATTGGATGGCGCAGGAGAAGCCGCTCGACGTCAACGCCGCGATCGTACGCTGGCTTGCAACGACGGTTTCTGATCTCTGGCCGGTGGCCCGCGCGGGAGCATCGCAATGACGGAACCGTTGAGCGGCATTCGCGTTCTGGAGATGGCAACGGCGATCCAAGGACCGGGCGCCGCGATGTTCCTCGGCGACATGGGTGCCGAAGTGATCAAGGTGGAACCGCCCGTGGGTGATGGCAGCCGCTATCACCGCGGCGCGAACAATACGTTGCCCCCGGAAGCCATGGGCGCGCAGTTCATCTCGATGAACCGCGGCAAGCGCAGCGTCTGCTTGGACTACAACACTGAACTCGGCCGCCGCGTTGTGGAACGGCTGCTCGGCCAGTGCGACGTGTTCCTGACGAACTTCCGCACGTCGGCCCTCAAACGCATGGGGCTCGATGTCGCGACGCTTCACGCGCGCCATCCGAAGCTGGTGCATGCGTCCGTG
>DATJGR010000255.1:0-6966 GCA_035494855.1 Pseudomonadales bacterium
GCCGTCCGCAGCGACGCTTCGAACATCTGTCGCGCGCGATCGTGATCGCCGAGTCCGTCGTAGGCGAGCCCGAGCAGGTTCGAGTTGCGCGCCACATTCTCCTCGGACGTCTCCGTCGAAGCCAGTCGTTCGCCAAATGCCCTGGCCTGCGCGAACCGTCCGCGCATGTGGGCGAGGCGCATCTGCGCGTACAGCGTGACGGGCCGTGTGGCACCGGTCCGAACGAGCAGCGTGACCAGCTGTTCAATGGCCGCATCGTTGCGGTTATCAGCGAGAACGGTGACGAGTTGATCGAGCGCTCGTTCACTCGAGGGATCGAGTGCAGCGCCATGCTGCGCCGCCGCGGCGGCATCGTCGAGATCGCCACGTGCCGCGAGCACTCGCGACAATTCCACGTTGAGGGGGGCGGTGTCGGTCGTCGCGATCCGGGTGCGCAGGTACTTCTCCGCCGCATCGAGTTGCCCGCTGGCAGCGGCGGCGCCGACGTAACGTTCAAGCGCGTCGAGGTCCTGCGGCGCGATCTGCAGTGCTTCGCCGTAATCCTGGAATGCGAGTTCCGGCGCATCGGCTTTCATTTGCATCGCGGCACGGTTACGCCAGCTGGCTGCGTCTGCGGATGCGCGTACGCCGGCGATCGCGGCCGGTAATGCGGCGGCCGCGGCGGTCGCGCGCAAGTGATCGATGTTGCTGGTCTGATATCGACCGTAGATCGCGCGCGGCGCGGAATATTCGAGCGCCAGCTGGTCGTCCGTCTGTACGCGTGCGCCGGCGGCGTAGCGGTGGAGATCCCCGCCGCGTGCGATGAACAACGTCAGGACCCCGAATGCGTCCGAGACTGCGACCTGCGCCAGATCTTCGGCAACCCCCGGCCGGTTCCATGCGGCCGCGATACCGGACTCGAGCGCACGTATCGGTGACGTTGACCCAATGAGCAGAACGTCTGACGCGCCGACCAGCCAGGCACTTCCGTCCGGAAACGTCGAGAGAAACGTATCGACGATCGATCGCAGGTCCGCATCGTTGATGTTATAGGTGTGCGCCCACTGGCAGAGGATGCCACCCGGCTGAAGATGCGCACGAGCCGCTTGAAAGAATTCGCGTGTGAAGAGCGTCGAGACGCCCGCCATCCACGGATTCGACGGTTCGGACACGATCACGTCGTAGCGATCATCGGACAGCAGCAGATGCGATCGTCCGTCGCCGACAATGAGCCTGATGCGCCCGTCGCCCAGCGCGTCGTGGTTCTCCGTGGAGAAGTACGCCGAGGCGGCGACGACCTCCGGTGAGATCTCCGACACGTCCGCGCGATCGATCGGGTGACGCAGCGCCGCGCCGAGCGTGACGCCGCTGCCAAGGCCAATGATGTAGACCGAGCGCGGATTGTCGTGCAGCAGCAGCGGCAGATGCGCCAGCAGCTTCTGCGTCAGCATGTCGGCGCCGTTGGAGGCGTCCACTTTGCCGTCGATCGCAAGCGACGTCACGCCAAGCAGCCGTCGCACCGAGACGGTCCCAGCCGCCCCTTCACGGTAGTACAGAAGGTCACCGGCCTCAAGAGCCGTTTCGATATCGCCGGCGGCCAGGGCCGGCGCCAGCCGATACGCGCCATTGGCCAGTCGTCCATGATTCCAGGCGGGCATCAGCGCCGCCAGCGCCAACACGGCGATCGCCGCGGCAGCGGCCGCAAACCGAGACCGCCGTTCGCGCCGTGGCAGCCGCGCCGGATCCTCCGGTTGAGCGAGGCAGGCAACGAGACCTGCAACGACGGCAATGCCGGACGCGAGCTGTAATGAATGTTGCAGGCCGAGCCGCGGGATCAGGATGAAGCTCCCGGCAAGCGCGCCGGCGATCGCCCCGGCCGTGTTGGACGCATAGATCACCGCTGCGGTGCGCGGCGCCGCGTCTCTGGATACCGACGCCGCGGCAATCGCGAACGGCAGCGCCGCACCGAGCGCGATCGTCATCGGCAACTGGATCGCAACCGCGAGGACCACGTCGAGCGCGAACACCGACATGAAGCTGGCATCGGTCCGGCCGGCCGTGCGCGCGATAACGATCGGCAACCGGTCGGCAGCGATGCCCGCAGCCAGCGCGGCGGCTGCTGCCACGATGATCGACAGCCCGAGCCACACCGCTTGGCGGCGCGTGCGTGGCAGCATCGCGCAGGCGATCGCGGCCCCGATTGCCAGTCCTGCGATGAACGCGACGAGCATCGCGCTGAACGCGTACGTCGTTGGCCCGAGCGTCATGGCGAGCACCCGCGTCCATACGACTTCGTAGACGAGCGCGACGAACCCGGATGCGGCGATCGCGCCGATGATCCGTGGGTTCATTGGGTTCATAGGGTTCATTAGGTTCAGGGGGTCCCGTTCGGCGGGTTCTGTGGGTTCTTTGAGGTTCGTGGGTTCCTGGGTGCGGCTCAGAACGAGAGCACCGGCTGCAGCAACAAGGTTCAGGGCGACGCCGAACATCGTCGTACCGAACAAGCCAAGCGAAGGCAGCAGTACAAATCCCGTGAGCGCCGCACCGATCGCCGCGCCGATCGTGTTTGCGGCGTACAGTTCGGCGACTCCACGGGCACCTCTCGAATCCCGAATCCCGAATCCCCGTCGACTCCGTTCGGGGCGAGCCGAATCCCGGATTGCAGCAACACCGACCGGAAAACTGGCCCCCATTGCGGCGCCCGGCAGCGCGATGAGCGCGATCGACGCGGCAAGCCGCGTCAGGTCGAACAGCGCGCCGCCAGCGCCGTCGGCATAGGCCCATGCGAGCAATGGACGGATGGCACCGATCGCAAATGGCATCGCGAGTGCGAACAGCGCGATGACGCCCTCGAGCGCGGCATAACTGCGCAGCGCACGCGGCCGCTCCAATCCGTCGGTCAAGCGGCCGGCGATCCAGGCACCCATCGCAAGCCCACCCATGAACGCCGCCAGTACCGCGCCTACCGCACCAGTCGTGTGCCCCATCGTCATGGTCAGCAGCCGCAGCCAGGCGACCTCGTAGAGCAGGGCCGCGGCGCCGGACACCAGGTACAGAGTGACGAACACACGAGAGCGCACGGGCACCATGCTATGGTATGGCGCTATGAAGAAAGTCATCGGCGCGCTCGCCTTTGGATTCGTGCTCGCAACCACTGGCGCGATGCTGCTTCGTGCGGCGGGGATGCCCTTATGGGCGTACGGATACGTCGATCCGCCACCTGCGGAGTCGGACTATTCGAAGAAGTGCACCGTGCAGCGCCCGGTCGATTGCGCGCGTGGCGGCACACCGGCTGACGACGGCCGCAAGCGCATGCTGCCCGGAGGCACAGGGGCGTGGACGGTCACTGAAATCGCAAACGACTACGGTCCGGTCGACTGGTACCCCGGCGACCATCCGAAGATGCCGGAGATCGTTGCTCACGGTGATCAGCGCCGCGGCATTCGTGCGTGCGCGCTCTGCCATTTCCCGAACGGCACCGGCAAGCCGGAGAATGCACCCGTATCAGGCACGTCGGTTCAGTACTTCATGAACCAGATGGCGGACTTCAAGAATGGTTTGCGCCACACGAGCGATAAGAACAAAGCGAACGCGTGGGAGATGCCGCTCATGGCGGCGGCGATGACACCGGAAGAATGGAAACAGGCGGCCGAGTACTTCGCGGCGATCAAATACATCCCGAAGAACAAAGTCGTCGAAACGAGCATGATTCCGAAGTTCGCACCCAATGCGAACAACCTGTTCCTGCCCGCTGCAGGCAGCGAGAAGGTCGCGCTCAGCAACCGGCTCATCGAGATGCCCGACGATCCCGACGATGCGCAGATCCTTCGCAACCCACGGTCGCCGTTCACCGCGTACGTCCCGCCAGGTACGTTGAAGAAAGGCGAGATGCTCGCCACCACCGGCGGCAACGGCAAGACCATTCGCTGCGATATCTGCCACGGACCCGGTCTGCGCGGTCTCGACCCGGTGCCCGCAATCGCTGGACGGCAGGCGAGCTACCTCGCGCGCCAGATGTACGACATGCAGGTCGGCACGCGGCACGGCACCTGGGCGCCGCTCATGAAAGACGTCGTCGCGAAGCTCAACGAGGACGACATGATGGCGCTCGCGGCATACGTCACCTCGTTGCCACCGCAGTGACCGTTGCCGAGGTTGCGTCGGAGCTGCGTCTGATCGCAGCCAGTTTCTCTCGAGAGCTGCTCGTTGCGGGATCCGATGCCGCCAATCATCGAGCGGACACGAGAAGTTGGTCGCCGAAGGAAGTGCTTGGTCATCTAATCGATTCGGCGGCGAACAACCATCAGCGTTTCGTTCGCGCTCAGCAGGTCGAGGCGTTGACGTTTCCGGGCTACGAACAGAATCAGTGGGTCAGTTCACAGGGTTATCAGGATGCCGACTGGGCGCACCTTGTAGCGCTCTGGACGCATCTCAACCTGCACCTCGCGGACGTGATAGAGCGCATTCCGCCCTCAAGATATTCGGTCCCTTGCGCCATCGGCGGCGATGCTGCCGTACCGCTGGAGGCCATCGTCATCGGCTACCGGAACCATCTGCACCATCACATCGCTCAGATTCGGGAGCGGTTGTCCTCATAGCTGATACCTGCTGCCTCCAAGCCGCAGCGGTCAGCCAAATTTCCACAAACGGCGTCTAACACCAGCAACACCGATGCGCGTGTCCGCCTGGACCGCCGTCACCCTGGTATGGATTCTCCTCGCACGCGGAGCTTGCGTCGGCAATCTGTTCGCACAGTCCAATGGGAAAGCAGAGCCCGCGGCGCCTGATAAGGTCGGGAAGGAACTTCACGCCCTTCGCATTTCACCGAGCACGACTTCCATCCGCGTCGACGGCCGGGTTGACGACGAAGCGTGGATGCGCGCGCAGGTCATCGCCGATCTCACGCAGGAAGATCCCGACAACATGATGCCGCCGACCGAGTCGACGACGGTCCGCGTGGCATACGACGACCGTTACCTCTACGTTGCCGTGCAGATGTCGATGCACGACATATCCGAACTGCGTGACGGACTCGGGCGGCGCGGCAGCGCACCGCCGAGCGACCGCGTGTTCATCGCGTTCGACACGGCGCACGACCATCAGAACGCGTACGTGTTCGAAGTGAACGCGTCGGGTGTGCAGAACGACTATCTGCAGGTCTCAGACACCGAGACGAACAACGACTACGAGGCCGTGTGGGAAGTGGCGACGCTGCAGACGGGGCAGGGATGGAACGCCGAGTTCAGGATTCCGTTCTCACAGATGCGGTTTCCTTCGCAGCCGGGTAACCAGACGGTGTGGGGCTTCAACATCCGTCGGGATGTGTTCGCGCGAGGCGAGCAGGACTGGTGGGTCGCGAAGCCGCGCGGCGCGCAGGGTGTTGTTTCGCGATTTGGCCACCTGCTCTTCGACGATCGCCTGACGCCGCCGCGCCGTCTCGAGTTCACCCCTTATGTGCTGGGGCAGCTGCAGACCAAAAGCGGCGAGGGTTCATCCGGTGCCGGCAACGTCGGATTCGATCTTCGCGTTGGCCTCGGGTCATCCGCGACGTTTGCCGCCACTGTGAATCCCGACTTTGGACAGGTGGAGGCGGATCCATCCGTCCTGAACCTGTCGGTCTTCGAAACGTTCTTTCAGGAGAAGCGGCCGTTCTTCCTCGAAGACAGCCAGTCGCTGAGCAACTCGAATTTCAATCAGTTTCCGGATTTCTATTCACGCCGGATTGGCCAGCAGCCAAATCACTTCGCGCTCGCCGACAACGAGACGCTCGTGCAGAAGGCCGACACCACGACGATCCTCGGCGCCGCGAAGGTGACGGGACGCAACTCGCGATGGACCTACGGCGGGCTGACGGCGGTGACGTCGCGTGAGTACGGAGTGGTCGACGACAAGATCACCGACACTCCCGGGATCGAGGCGCTCGTCCGCAAACGCAAGCTCATCGAGCCGCGGTCGGTCTACAGCGTTGGCCGCGTGCTGCGCAACATTCTCGGTGACACCTCGAACGTCGGACTCGTTGCCACCAGCGTCGCACGCGAGAAAGACCTCGACTCGCTGACGCTCGGCGGCGACGCGACGGTGCGGCGCGATCAGAACCGATTGTTCTGGAACGCGCACTGGGTCGGGACGCAGGCGCCAGTCGACGGCGTGAAGAAGAACGGCCTCGGCGGAGCGACCAACCTGAACTTCAACCGCAAGTACGCGGGTTTCGGCCTCCACTACGACCGATTCGATCGCGCGTTCCACAACACGGAACTGGGGTTCCTCGAGAGTCGCCCGAACAAGCAGAACGTGAACGCGAACTTGTTTCTGTCCCAGCCCGATCCGCACGGCATCATCCGTTCGGTCTTCACCAACACCTATACGGGGCACGATTGGACCGCCGGGGGCTTGAACCTCGCACACGTCGTCGGGATCTTCGCGAACGTGCGCTTCACCAACTTCTCGAACGTCTTCGTCAACCGCAACCACAATCTCGCCCACTACGACGACCTCGAAACACGTGGTGGTCCACCAGTCGCGCGCGCGGGCGGCGGCTACTTTGCGATGGGCTACGGCAGCGATTCGCGCAAACAGTACGGCATCGGCATCCGACTCGAGACGTCGCACGACGGCAACGGCGGCTGGGCGCGGACGGTGGTGCCCGACGTGCGGTTCCAGATCTCGACACGGCTGATCGGATACGTGAGCACGGAATACACATCGGCGGTTGACAGCGCGCAGTGGATCAAGAACCTCGACACCGACGGCGACAAGAAAGACGATCAGTACGTCTTCGGCCGTCTGCGCCGGCACGTCATCAGCATCACGGGGCGGACGACGTACTCGTTCACGCGCGATATGACACTCGAGGCCTACCTGCAGCCGTTCGTGGCCGAGGGCGCCTACAGCAACATCGGCCGCCTGGCGCAGCCGAAGTCGTTCATCTTTACGCCCGTGACGCTCGACGACAACCCGGACTTCAACAAGAAATCGGTCCGCGGCACC
>DATJGR010000256.1:0-6070 GCA_035494855.1 Pseudomonadales bacterium
GTGGCCGGCGTGATCTGCGCGGTGGCGATCGTGTTATGGGCGGTTTGGCCCGACGTGGAGCCGAAGGTACCCGTCGCCGCTCGACAACCCGCCGGGCCGTCCGAGGTGGTGCTTTCGAAGCCGGCGCAGGCATCGGCAGGAGAGACGTCGGCAACCATTGCAACGGAATCACCGACCGCGCCGACTGCGGGCGGCACATCCGCCGTATCGGCGTCCGCGGCGGGCGACCCTCGGCCCGTGTCGCACGACGATCGGGGCGCACACCGGATCACCAGCGACGGCAACGACCGTCTGAAGTTCGCATTCACCGACGACTGCTGGGTGGAGATCAAAAACGCGCAGGGCGTCAGCCTGTACAGCGACTTGAGCAAGTCCGGCGACGCGCTCGAACTGATCGGACGGCCGCCGTTCCACATCCTGCTCGGCAACGCACCCGCGGTGACGTTGGCGTTCAACGACGAGCGGGTGGCGTTGTCGCCGCATACGCGAAACAACGTCGGCACGCTGGTTCTCGGTCAGTAGGAGCGTCATCGTGCAATCGATCAGAGGCATGCGCGACCTGCTGCCGCCGGAAGTGCGCAGATGGCAGAACGTGGAACGCACCACGATTCGCGCACTCGAGTCGTTCGGGTACGAAGAAATCCGGCTGCCGCTGCTCGAGCCAACGGAACTGTTCAGTCGCGGTCTGGGCGAAGCGACCGACGCGGTCGAGAAAGAGATGTACAACCTGCTCGACCGCGACGGCGAGCAGCTGTCGCTACGGCCGGAGGGTACGGCGAGCTGCGTTCGAGCGTGCCTGCAACACGGCCTGATCTTCAATCAGACGCAACGGTTGTGGTATCGCGGGCCGATGTTCCGGTACGAACGCCCGCAGAAGGGACGCTATCGGCAATTCGAGCAGATCGGCGCGGAAGCGTTCGGCATGACGGGCCCCGACCTCGACGCGGAGCTGATTCAGATGTCGGCGGGGTTGTTTCAGGCGCTAGGAGTTTCGCGCGAACTGCGTCTCGAGCTGAACACGCTCGGTTCGGCGAGTTCGCGACGCTCGTATCGCGACGCGCTCGTGAGCTATCTGATGCCGCTGCGCGCCGAGCTCGATCCCGATAGCCAGCGTCGCCTCGAGCGCAATCCGTTGCGCATCCTCGACAGCAAAGACCCGAAGACGCGGGCGCTGCTGGAGAACGCGCCGTCGTTGTCCGATCACCTCGACGCCGAGTCGAAGGCGCATTTCGACGGACTGCGACGCCTGCTCGACGCGCTGCAGATCGGCTACGTGATCAATCCGCGTCTGGTCCGCGGGCTCGATTACTACACGCATACCGTGTTCGAATGGGTAACCGACGCACTCGGATCGCAGGGCACCGTCTGTGCCGGCGGTCGTTACGACGGCCTCGTGGAACAACTGGGCGGTAGACCCACTCCCGGGGCAGGGTTCGCGATCGGAGTGGACCGGCTCGTACTGCTGCACGAAGCGATGGCGCTCGACGTTCGTGCCGAACCGATCGACGGTTACTGCGTGATACTCGACGACGCGCACACGACCTGGGCGATGTCGGTGTGTCAGCGCGTGCGCGACGCGGTGCCGGACGTCCGGCTGCGAACGAACGCCGGTGGCGGCAAACTCAAGAATCAGATGAAGCGAGCGGACGCGAGCGGGGCGGCGTGGGCCCTGATCGTCGGCGAAGACGAAGTGGCGAACAACGAGATCACATTGAAATGGCTGCGCGCCGATTCGCCTCAGGAGCGGTTGTCGCCAACCGCGCTGATCGAGCGACTGGCCGCGTGGATCGACGGAGGGAACTGACGCGTGTCGGAATACATGAACGACGACGACCGGGTGCTGGTGCTGCGCCGATGGTGGGAAGGCAACGGCACATCGATGATCGTGACGCTGGTGCTGGTCATCGGCGCCGTCATCGGCTGGCGCTGGTACAACGACTACACCCGGACGCGCGACGAAGCCGCCTCGGCCACGTATCAACGCTATCTGGACGCGCGACAGCGCGACGCGAAGCCGGAAGAGGTCGCGACGATTCTCGCAACGCTCGACAACGATTTCCGCACCAGCGGCTATCGCGCGTTCGCGCTGTTCTATCGCGCTCACGATGCGGCTGAGGCGCAGGACTTCGCGAAGGCGACCGAGTACCTCGAAACCGTGGTGAACGACGTGAAGGACGAGCACCTGCGCGACGTCGCGCGGTTGCGCGTCGCCCGTCTCCAGGTACAGGCCGGCAACACCGACGCGGCGCTCGACACACTGCGCAAGATCACCGGTGCCGGCTTCCGCTCGTACGTGGCCGAATTGAAGGGCGACATCCTGCTCGGCCAGCACAAGGTGGATGAGGCGCGTGAGGCTTATCAGGCTGCGGCAGCAGCTGCGGAGAAAGGCGAGCCGCAGCCGGTGCTGGAGATGAAGATCGTCGATCTCGCCAAGCCCGAAGCGGCGCCAGCGGAGGCACCGAAAACCGATGCGCCTGCACCGTAACCTCTGCGGGCTCGTCAGCGTCGCGTTGCTGAGTGCCGGTTGCAGCTGGTTCTCGTGGTTGCCGTGGGTCGACAAGAAGATCGATCCCGATGCACCCGCGGAACTGACGAGCTACAAGGCCGAAGTGAAGATCGAGCGTCTGTGGGGCGGTTCGGTCGGCAGCGGCCTCGGTAAGCAATTCGTTCGCATGCCGCCCGGCGTGCTCGCCGATCGCGCGTTTGCGGCCGACGGTTTCGGATACGTGGAAGCACGCGAACGATTCAAAGGTAAGAAGCTCTGGAGCGCACGCATCGGCAAGGACGAGAGGGGTTACTTCTCGTTCATGAATCCGTTCGATCGTCGCGACACGAGTTTCGTCACTGGGGGTGTCGGAGCCGGCGAAGGGCTCGTCGTACTCGGCACGACGCACGCCGAGGTGATCGCGTTGTCCGCCGCTGACGGTTCAGAAAAGTGGCGCGTTCGTGTATCGAGCGAAGTACTGTCGACGCCGGCCACCGGCGACGGACTCGTGTTCGTGCAGACGTCCGACGGACGTCTGGTCGCGCTCGAGGCCAAGGACGGTGCACGCCGCTGGACGTTCGACACGCCGGTGCCGGTACTGACGCTGCGTGGCACCGGATCGCCCGCTTACTCGTCGGGCGTAGTGGTTGCCGGCTTCGCCAACGGCAAAGTCACGGCATTTCGCGCGAGCACCGGCGAGCCGGTGTGGGACCAGCGCGTCATGTTGCCGCAGGGTCGTTCCGAACTCGATCGCATCGTGGACGTCGACGGCACTCCGGTGATCACGCCGAACGCCGTTTACGCGGCGAGTTTTCAGGGTCGCCTCTCTGCGATTCGTCCGTCCGACGGCACCGTATTGTGGGAGCGCGATGCATCGAGCTACGTCGATCTGGCGCAAGGCACCGGAAACGTTTACGTCGTGGACGACAAGAGCGTGATCACAGCGATCGATCAGCGCACGTCGAGCGTGGCGTGGGAGCAGCGCGCGCTGTTCAAGCGCGGCCTGTCGGGCGCTGCGGCTGTCGGCTCGTATCTGGTGGTGGGCGACGAAGAGGGTTTCATCCACGTGCTGTCGCAATTCGACGGACATCTCGTGGGCCGACGCAAACTCGACGGCGACGGCATCCGCTCGCAGCCGGTCGTTGCCGACGACATCGTGTATTGCATCGGCAACGGCGGCCATCTCATCGCGTTTCGTGTCGAGCCCGTGAAGGGCTAGCAGAAGAACCGGCAGGCAAACCATGCGGAGTGTGATCGCGCTCGTAGGCCGGCCGAACGTAGGCAAGTCGACGCTGTTCAATCGGCTGACGCGGCGCCGCGACGCGCTCGTTGCGGACGCTCCCGGACTCACCCGCGATCGCCGCTACGGCGTCGCCGACGTAGCCGATCGATCGTGCACGTTGATCGACACCGGCGGGCTGTTCGATGAAACGGCGGTTGGCGGATTGATGGCGCAACAAGCGGCGGTTGCAATCGAAGAAGCCGACGTGGTGCTGTTCATGGTCGACGCGCGCGCCGGCTTGACGCCGACAGACATCGACATCGCCGGGCAGTTGCGCAAGAGCAATCGCACGGTGGTACTCGCGATCAACAAGATCGACACGGCCGCGACCGATGTCGCGGCCGCGGAGTTCTCGCGGCTCGGCTTCGCGGCGCAGGCGCAGATCTCCGCCGCGCACGGCCGGGGCATGGGAGCGCTGCAACAGGTCCTGCTCGATGTGTTGCCGCCCGAAGTCCAAGAACCGCCGGTGGTCGACGACGGCGCGCCGCGGATGCGCGTCGCCGTGATCGGCCGGCCGAACGTCGGAAAGTCGACGCTGATCAACCGTTGGCTCGGTGAAGAACGACAAGTGGTGTTCGACGCGCCCGGAACCACGCGTGATGCGATCGAGATTCCGTTCGATCACGACGTTGGCCGCTTCACGCTGATCGACACCGCCGGCGTGCGCCGCAAGGGCAAAGTCGACGACGTGGTAGAGAAGTTCTCCGTGGTGAAAGCGCTCGAAGCGATCGACTCGGCGGACGTCGCAGTAGTGGTGATCGACGCCAGCGAACAGCTGGTCGAGCAGGATCTGCACATGCTCGGTTACGCAATCGATCGCGGCGCCGGTCTCGTGCTTGCCGTGAACAAATGGGATGGGCTTACCAGCGATCAGCGCGAAAGCGTGAAGACCGAACTCGAACGACGCCTCGATTTCGCGCCGTGGGCGCCGGTTCATCGCATCTCAGCGCTCCACGGTACCGGCGTGCGTGGTCTGCTCGAAGACGTGAAGCGCGTGTACGAAGCGGGTCAGTTCGACGTGTCCACTGCGTTTCTCGCGCGCGTGTTGACCGAAGCGGTTGAGCAGCACGCGCCGCCGAGCGCGAACGGCCGACGCATCAAACTGCGTTTTGCGCACAAGGCGAGCGGGCATCCTCCGACGATCGTCGTGCACGGCAATCAGACGCACGCGGTACCGGAGAGCTACACGCGCTATCTCGAGAACCGCTTTCGCAGCGCGCTGAAGCTGGTCGGCATGCCGATACGGATCGTGTACAAGACCGGCGCGAATCCCTATGCAGGGCGTCGTAACGAGCTGACGCCGCGACAGAAGGCCAGCCGCAAACGGCTGATGCGGCACGTCAAGAAGTAGCGCTATTGAGATGGTTTGGCGGGTTTGGGTTTGGGCTTGGGTTGATACAGTGCCAGTACCGCTGACGGGTCGACCCGCGCGCCGTTCAGGCTAACGGACCAGTGAAGGTGCGGGCCGGTCGCGCGTCCCGTCGCCCCCACCAGGCCGATCCGTTGTCCCTTGCGCACCGCATTTCCCTGCTGCACCTCGATCTTCGACAGATGACAGACCATCGAGATCAGGCCGCCGCCATGGTCGACGAAGATCGCGTTGCCGTTGAAGTACAGCGGCCCGGCGAACGAGATGGTGCCGGCCGCAGGCGCCATCACCGGCGCGCCGGTTGGCGCCGCGATGTCGAGACCGGCGTGCGGGTTGCGCGGTTGTCCGTTCAGGATGCGCCGCAGCCCGAAGTTCGAACTGACCGGTCCCACCGCAGGCAATCGCATCGGAAACGGCGATGCAGCGACGGGACTGAACCGGTCGTACTGCTCGTTCTGCAGAATCGCCTCCCGTTCGATGCGCGCGAGCTCGTCGGGGGGCGGGTTCACCATTTTGTCGTCCGCCAGCGTGATCCGCTGAACCGGGTAAGCCTTGTCGGTAACTTTGAACGGAATCTCGGTGCGACCGCGTTCGGCCAACTCCACGACCAGCACGTGCGGCCCGACCACGGCGTCGAGGGCGATTCCTATGATAGCAGTGGGTTTCGGCTGTTCGACGACCAGCACCGGCCGATCTTGGTAGCGCGCCCTGGTGGCTCCATCCGGCAGCGGAATGACCTGCACGCCGCCGCGAACCACTGCCTGCGTCGATGCGCTGAACAGGACCAGTGCCGCCGCCGCGGCCAACCGCATTCGTTCAAACGGCATTCGATTGCACGTTCTGCACGACGCACGTGAGAGTTCCGTCGTCGAGGTGCGCCACCACCGTGTCGCCGCTCGACGCGTCTTCGACCGAGGTTATCGGCGTTCCCCAA
>DATJGR010000257.1:0-12632 GCA_035494855.1 Pseudomonadales bacterium
GAGGATCGCGAGTGGGGTCTGGCGCCCGGTTCGGTCGATCTGATCTTCACCGCGCTCAACTATCACGACGTCGTCAATCTCAAGGCCGATAGACCCGCTCTGCTCAAGAACTTCATGACGATCCTGAAACCGGGCGGCATCTTCGCGGTGATCGACCATTCCGCGGAAAACGGTTCCGGCGACCGCGACGTCGGCACGCTGCATCGCATCGACGAAGCGTTCGTCGTGTCCGAAGTCAAAGCCGCAGGTTTCGAACTGGTCGGCTCCAGCGACCTGCTGCGTAATCCGAACGACGCGCGCACGTTGAAAGTCTTCGATCCCGCGATTCGCGGCAAAACCGATCAATTCGTCCTGAAGTTCCGCAAGCCGACGGCCGGCTAGCGATCTCTTCGGAGAAAAGACGATGCGCAAGTTCCTGTATACCGTCGTCGTATTGATCGTACTCGGCGGCCTGGCATTCGCGTTCTGGCCGAAGCATCGGGAACCGCCACCGGTCGCCGACCAGGCGACACTGCGCCTGACGCCCCTCGGCCCAGTCGTTGGGTTCACCGGTGCCCGCGGTGCTAATGTCTGGCTCGGCATACCGTACGCGGCACCGCCCGTCGGCGAGCTGCGCTGGAAAGCACCGCGTCCGGCGCAGGCGTGGGCCGCCCCGCGCAACGCTCTTGCGATCGGCAACATGTGCGTGCAGTTTCCGTCACTGCTCTCCGGCGCGGGTCGTTCTCCGAAATCGAATGCACCGGTCGGCGACGAAGACTGCCTATACCTGAATGTCTGGGCACCTCCGTTCGCACCCGGCGAAGTGCCCACTGGCGACAAAGCACGCCCGGTGATGTTGTGGATCCACGGCGGCGGCAACAGCATCGGCCACGGCGGTAGTTACTCCGGTGCGCATCTGGCCACCGCTCACGACGTTCTGGTCGTAACGTTCAACTATCGGCTTGGGCCGTTCGGCTGGTTCTCGCATCCAGCATTGCGCAGCCCCGATGCGTCCGCCGAAGACAATTCCGGCAATTACGGGCTGCTCGACTCGATCGCAGCATTGAATTGGGTGCGCGACAACATCGGCGCGTTCGGCGGCGATCCGAACAACGTGACCATCTTCGGCGAATCGGCGGGTGGCGGAGACGTGCTCGCGTTGATGGCGTCTCCGCGCGCGAAGGGATTATTCCAGCGCGCCATCGTGGAAAGCGGCGGCTTCTTCGCCTCTCCACGCGCCGTTGCCGAGAACTATCACGACGACGCGGTACCCGGTCACCGGTTCAGCAGTCGCGAGGTGGTCGATCGTTTGCTGGTCCGCGATGGCAAAGCCAGCGACGCCGCGGCGGCGAAAACCGCACAGAACGCGATGAGCGACGAACAACTGCGGACCTTGCTGCTCGGCACCAAGGCGGCCGACATCATGACGCTGTACGAAGGCGGCGGCTTCGGCATGATCGATGCGCCCGAGATGTTCGGCGACGGCGCGGTGCTGCCGCTCGAGTCCGACGCCGTGAAACTGTTCGCCGATCCAACGCTGTACAACGCCGTGCCGGTCATCCTCGGGACCAACCGCGACGAGCCGGCCCTGTTCATGGTGCGCGACCCGCGCTGGGTCGAGAACCGCTTGTGGATCTTCCCGCGCCTCAAGGACGAAGCGAGCTACCTGCGACACGTTCGATACGGCGCGGATTCGTGGCGCATTGGCGGCGTCGACAACATCGCGACGGTGCTCTCGAAATCGCAACCAGGGCAGGTTTTTGCCTATCGGTTCGATTGGGACGAAGAGAACTCGGTGATGGGATACGACCTCGCCACCGCGCTCGGCGCGGCGCACGGTCTCGAGATCGCGTTCGTGTTCGGCGAATTCGAAGGCGGCCTCGGGCTCTCGTATCTGTATCCGAAAACGCCGGCGCGCGATCAGCTCTCGAACAGCATGATGTCGTATTGGGCGGAGTTCGCACACTCCGGCAATCCCGCGAAAGGCCGCGACGGTAGCGAAGTGCAATGGCTGCCGTGGGGCACCGACGGGAAGACTACGATCATCCTGGATACGACGCCGCCGGGCATTCGGATGTCGTCGGACGTGATCACGGTCGACGGTCTCAAGCAGCAGCTCATCGCCGACGCGAGCATCACCGACCAACGCGAGCACTGCGAGCTGTACGCCCAGACGTTCCGGTGGGAGTGGTTCGACAAGGACCAGTACCTGCACCTCGGCAAGGAAGGCTGCGGCGCGTACGATCCGGAGTCGTTCCGGCGCTTCTAGGGACCCGCTATGGCATCGATCGGCCTGCGCGTGAAAACCGGCAAGGCGATGGCGGTGGCCATCGCCGGGTTGCAAAGTGCACCGTTGCCGATCCTGCGCGAAGAAGTGGCGCTGGCCGATCGCTCGGACGGCAACACCGTGCATCCCTACCACCTCGAAATCGAGGGACATCCGGAATCGGTCGCGGGAGCGGTGCGTACTGCCAAACGCATCGGTGCCGCCGCGCTGAAGCGCCTCTTTGAAACCGTCAGGCAACAGGAGGCGATCGAATTCGTCACCGTCGTCGTGAACACGCACACCCCGCCCGAGAGAATCACCAGTCCGCACATGCGCGCGCACGGTAAAGAAGGCTGGCTGTTCCGGGAAATCTGCGAGCAGGCGGCCGAAACGTGCGGCATCGAACCGTTGACGCTGTCACTCGAGGAAGTCCCCCTGGATGCGCGCACCACGCAGCGCGCGCTCGTCGCGCTGGGAGAGTCGTTCGGACGTCCCTGGAGCGCCGACTGGAAGCTCGCGGCGGCGGCCGCGTGGACCCGGTTGCGCTGATACGGGAGCCTAGCGCTTCTTCTTGTTGAGTTCGTAGTTCTCGAACGCGCGCTGCACCATCGGTCTACGACGACCCTCAGGCACTTTCAGCGCATAGTTCGGGTCCTTCTCGCCCTCGGACGACAGAATGTGCAGCGCGTGCGCCGCGGAGATGTGCGCGGCGAAACCCTGCTGGTCCTGCATCTGGTTCACGGCGAGCTTGATCATGCGCAGCTGAAACGGGTCGTTGGCGGCAATGCGGTGCGCGTATTCGAGCGTCTCAGCGATGAGTTCCGCGCGCGGCACCACGCGGTTGACCAGTCCGAGTTCGGCGGCCTCCCCGGCATCGATGAAGCGGCTCTCGTACAAAAGCTCTTTCGCGCGCCGCGGATGCACGTCCCAGGGAATCGAGAAGTACTGAAAATTCGCCGCCAGGAACATTGCGTCGTCCGCAGCGAAGATGATGTCCATCGCCGACGCCACCATCCAGCCCGCGAATATGCAGTAGCCCTGCACCGCTGCCAGCGTCGGCTTCGGCAACTCGCGCCAGCGCAGCGTCTTGTCGACGAAGTGTTCGCGCGAATGCGCGTAGCGCCCGCGCAGCCCGTCTTCCAGCGGTCGCGTCTTGCGATCTTCGAGTTCATCTTCGGAGCCCAGGTCGTGGCCGCCGGAGAAGTGCTCGCCGGCGGCGGACAACACGATCACCCGCACGTTGTGATCCTCGCTCGCCTGCGCAAACGCCGCATCGAGTTCTTCCAGCAGCCGGCGGCTCTGCGCGTTGCGAACACGCGGCCTATTCGCGGTGACGCGCGCCACGTGGCCGTCGACCGCGTACTCGATGTCGGTAAAACGCATGGTGTCTCTCCGTTCAGAGCGTCGAGGCTGGCAGTGTCCTGATCAGATCGCCGAGCTTGCGGCACGTCATCGACAGCAGCGAAAAATCCTGCGTCGTCGCGCGTTGCGGCCCTTCGATGACGGCGCGCCAGGCGCGGACGAACGCACCCTGCCGCGCTGCCCACCGATCGACGGCATCCGACTCTCCGCCGCTCGCGCAGTCTTCGTTGCAAATCCGCGCTGCCAGCGCAGCCTGATCGCTCATCAGGTCGTCGAGCAGCAGATCGCGTTCCATTGCCTGCCACAGACTCGACGGCACGACTCGCGACAGCTGATCGACGAGCCAGTCGATCGCCAACGTCGCATTCAGATTCGCAAAGATCGTCGCCACCGATTGCGGCGGCGCACCGCGACGCTCCGCCGCGTCGATCACCGGCAGCGTCGTTACGAGCGCGCCGGCGTTGCCGCACGACTCCGCCACGGCGTTCGGCACGCCCGCGCGCGTCCAACGTTGCAACTGGTCGTCGCGGCGTGCGCGTCCGGAACCGCCCATCAACGCCAGACGCGATGGCGACAGAAGCGCGATGTTGGCGGCGAAATGCTGCGCCAGTTCACCGACGTCGAGCGCGTTGCGCCGGTGCCGCAGCATCCAGCGGGTGGCGCGGCGAGCGAGTTGGGTGATCTGAAGCAGCATGTCGAGCCGCGTTTCGCCGTCCACGCGCTCCAGCGATTCGATGCTGCGGAAAGTCTCGCGGATTCCGAAGCAGCGGGCCGCCGCGTAGTACGCGCGCACGATCTCTTCGGGCTCACCGCCAACGAAGTCGGAGAGGTGCACCAGTGATGAAATCCCCAGATGGTGCACCACGTCGTTGGCGACGATCGTGGCGACGATCTCCCGATACAGCCGATGCTTGCGCGCAGCTACCGTGTAGCGTTCGCGGATCACTTGCGGAAACTCCTCGAACACCGTTTCCGAGATCACGGAGTCGGCGTGTATCGAAGACCGGATCAGGCGTTCCTTCACGTACGTTTTCGCATACGACAGCAGCACCGCGAGCTCAGGTCGGGTCAGAACTCTGCGTTCCGCAAGCACTTCGTCGGACGGCACGCCTTCCAGCGCGCGGTCAAGCCGCTGCTCCGTCTCCATCCTCGATATGAAGCGCTGATACTCCGCGAGCCTGTCGCGCGAATGTCTTTCGGCAATCGACAGCGCCTGCGCCTGCCGGAAGTTGTTGGTCAACACCAGCTCTGCCACGCTCTCGGTCATCCCGGTCAGCAGCTGGTTGCGCTGCTTCTGCGTCAGATCGCCGTCGGCTACGAGCTGGTTCAGCAGAATCTTCAGATTGACCTCGTGGTCGGAGCAATCTACACCGCCGGCGTTGTCGATGAAGTCGGTGTTGACGCCGCCGCCCGCCAGCGCGAATTCGACGCGCGCCGCTTGAGTCAGGCCGAGATTGCCGCCCTCGCCGACCACGCGCGCCCGCAACTCGCCGGCGTTCACCCTGACGCCGTCGTTGGTTCGGTCGCCTACGTCGGCGTTGCTTTCCCGGCTCGCTTTGACATAGGTGCCGATGCCGCCGTTCCAGATCAGGTCGACCGGCGCCTTCAGCAGACGGTGGATCAAATCGTCGGGCGAACAGCTTTCGACATCGATCGCGAAGCGCTCGCGCATCTGCGGCGAGATCTGAATCGACTTCTGCGCACGCGAGAACACACCGCCGCCCGCCGAGATCAGCGCCGTGTCGTAGTCGCTCCATCCGGACCTCGGCAGCGCGAACAACCGCTCCCGTTCCACGAAGCTGCTCGCCGCATCGGGATTGGGATCGATGAAAACATGCTGGTGGTTGAACGCGGCAACCAGCCGAAGGTATCGCGAGCGCAACAGTCCGTTGCCGAAGACATCGCCCGACATATCGCCGATGCCGAGCACCGTGATCGGATCGGAATTCGCGTCGATGCCTGCTTCGTTGAAGTGGCGTTGCACCGAAATCCAGGCGCCGCGCGCCGTGATGCCCATCTTCTTGTGGTCGTAGCCATTCGAGCCGCCGGAAGCGAACGCGTCTCCCAACCAGAATCCGTACTGCGCCGACACGTCGTTTGCGTAGTCGGAGAACGTCGCGGTGCCTTTGTCCGCTGCGACGACCAGGTACGGATCGTCGCGGTCGTATCGACGCACGCGCGGCGGCGGCACCACGACGCCGTCGACGATATTGTCGGTAACGTCGAGCAACCCGCTGATGAACTGTCGATAGCACGCGATTGCTTCCGCCATCAGCGCGTCGCGCGCAGGCGGCGGATTGCGCACGAAGAAGCCGCCTTTCGCACCGGTCGGCACGATCACCGCGTTCTTCACGGTCTGCGCTTTCACCAGTCCGAGCACTTCGGTGCGGTAGTCTTCCAGTCGGTCGGACCAGCGCAGCCCTCCGCGCGCGATCGGACCGGCGCGAAGGTGCAGGCCCTCAACGCGCGTCGAAAGCACGAGGATTTCGCTCATCGGCACGGGCGCCGGTACGTTCGCGAGACGCTGCGGGGCCAGCTTCAGCGCCAGCTGATCTTTCGGCGCGCCATCCGGGGTTCGTTGGAAGTAGTTGGTGCGGTCGGTCGCTTCGATGAGTTCCAGCAACCGCCGCAGGATCCGGTCTTCGTTCAACAGCTCGACGTGATCGAGACGTTCCACGATCTCGGCATGCAACGCGGCACCGTCGCCGCTCCCCTCCGGATCGAAACGCTGCACGAACAGCTGCATCAACAGCCGCGCCGTTTCGGGATGCTTGAAAAGCGTGTCGCTGATGAACTCCTGTTCGAAGCCAAACAGCGTCTGCTTCATGTAGCGCGCGTACGCCCTCAGCACGATGACCTCGCGCCACTCGAGGCCGCCAACCAGCACGAGCCGGTTCAGCGAATCGTCGTCGGCGGTGCCATGCCAGATACGCACGAACGTTTCCTCGAACCGCTCTGCAACCGCGGCGATGTCGATCGGGCGTCCGGCGCACAGTTCGAGATCGTGAATCGACACGGTGCGTTCGCGGCCGTTGATTCGATACGGCAGCTCGCCGATTGCGCGCACACCCATGTGTTCCAGCGCCGGTATCAGTTCGGAGAGCGGCAACGGCTCGCCCAGATGAAAGACGCGCGCAAAGAACATGTCTTCCGGATCCTCGGGCGCGCGGTAGAGCCGCATCGTCAGATTGCGCTCCTCGCTCAGCTGCTCCATGTCCTGAATGTCTGCCACCGCCGCGCGCGGCGAACGGTTCTCGCGATACCCCGCCGGAAGCTTGTCGAGGTACGCCTCAGCGAAACGCCGACCTGTGACTTCGCCGCATTCCTGCAACAACGCCTGCCGCACCTCCTGCGACCAGTCGCGCGTCAGCGCGACGATCGAGCGTTGCAGGTCGTCGATGTCCACGGGTCCGTTGGTGCCGGGCGGCACGCGGATGACGAACTGCAATCGCACCAGGATCGATTCGGAGAAATAGGCATCGAACGGCGCGTCTTCGGCGCCGAGCTTCGCCATCAGCAGCTGCTGAATGCGCACGCGCAAATGCGTGTTGTACAGCTCGCGCGGCATGAACACGAGACAGGTGTAAAACAGCCCATATCGATCGCGCCGCAGGAATACCCGCGTGCGCCGCCGCTCGTGGATCTGCGTGATCGCCATCGCAGTTGCGAACAACTCGTCCTCCGAGCTCTGGAAAAGCTCGTCGCGGGGATGGCTCGCGAGCACGTGGGCGAGGATCTTGCCGTCGAAACCATGCGGGTCGAGCCTGGACCGCCGCCGGATGTTCGCCACCTTTTTGCGCAGCAACGGAATCATGTCCGGTCGTTCGGTGTAGACGCCCGATGTATACAGGCCGAGGAATCCCTGTTCGCCGATCACCTCACCCGCCGCGTTGAAGCGTTTGACGGCGATGTAGTCCGGATACGCCGGGCGATGCACCTGCGAACGCGTGCCGGACTTCGAGAACGCGAGCAGCGTGCGTTCGAGCAGGAACACTCGCGTATCGTCGGGCTGTTCGGCCAACAACCGCTCCGACGACGGCTCGCGGTTGCGCAGAATGCCGAGTGCGCTGTCGGGAACCTGCCTGATGGTTCCACCCGTGAAGTCGAATTCCCGGTAGCCGAGAAAGGTGAAACTGCCTTGCTCGAGCCACTCGAGAAATGCGATCGACTCGTCCACTTCTTCGGCCGACAGCGGCGGCGGTGCGGTCTTCAGCGCCGCCGCGATGTCGTGAAGGCGCGCTTTCATCGCAGGGAAGTCGCCGACCGCCGCGCGCACGTCCTTCAGTATCGAGTCGAGTTGAGCGGCCAGCGGCGCGAGTCGGTCTTCTTCCAGTCGATCGATCTCGGCATAGATCATCACCTCCGCACGCGCTTCGTTCGCCTGAGCATCGATGTCCAGCAGATTTCCTTTCGCGTCTCGAACGGCCGCAAACACCATGTTCTGCAGGTGATGGGTGATCAGGCCGTGGCGCGACAATTCCATCAGCACCGAGTCGGTGATGAACGGCATGTTCGGGTGCGCGATCTGCACGATGGTGTGAATCGACGACCACCCGTCGCGCTCGTACTGCGGGTTTTCGACGTCGATGTCGACCGCGTTCCAGGCGCGTCGTTGGAAGTGTCTGAAGCACGCGATCGTCATGCCGGCCGCGTCTTCAGCGTTCCGGTTCTCGAGGTCCTCGCTCGCTACGCGCGACCAGAACTGCCGCGTAAACGCGACCGCAAGGTCGTGCTCGCGCGGGTCGAGCCGGCCTCGGATGTGATCGAGCACAGCCACCAGGAACGAGGCATTTTTCTGCATCGCAGGACGTCGTCCAGTCGGGGACACGCAAGTATAGGCCGAGTGGACCCGTCGACGGTTGCCCAGTAACCTGCCTTCACTTCCGCCCTCGAAGCTCCACCGAGTCTCCGCATTGCTGAGTTATCGACACGGCTTTCACGCCGGAAACCTCGCCGACGTGTTCAAGCACTGCACGCTGACGGCGGTGCTCGATGCCGTGATCGCCAAACCCGCGCCACTCGCCTACGTCGACACGCACGCGGGCGCGGGGCTGTATCCGCTCGATGACGACGGCGAACAATGCGGCGGAGTGGTGCCGCTGCGCGCGCATCCGCGCGAACCGATGCCGCACTGCGTATCCCGCTATCTCGACTGCGTCGGATCGCTCAACACGGGCACGTCGCTCAGACGCTATCCGGGCTCGGCCATGATTGCCGCGCACTGGTTGCGCCCCACCGACCGCTTGCTGCTGTGCGAGCGCCATCCGGCCGACCATGCGTCGCTGCGTCAGACGCTGCGCGCGGACCCGCGCGTGCAGATCGCATGCGATGACGGATACGCGTTGCTGAAGGCCGTGCTGCCGCCGCGCGAGCGGCGCGGGGTGATCCTGATCGACCCTGCCTACGAACTCGCGGACGAGCCGCAGCGACTGATCGACGGACTGAAGTCGGCGCTGGCGCGCTTCGGTCACGGCGTCTACCTGGTGTGGTATCCCCTTCACGGCAAGCACGATCCAGTGGCGCTGAAACGCCGCTACAGACATCTCGGTCCGCCGAAGACGTTGTGCATCGAGCTCGATCCGCATCAGCCCACTGCCCGCGGCGCAACAGGATCAGGACTGCTGATCGTGAATCCGCCGTATCAGGCCGTCGCGGAGATCGAATCGCTGACGGCATTCCTCGGGCGCGCGCTGGCGCCTAACGGACGTGCGGTCTGCGACTGGCTGGTAGGGGAGTAGCGTATGGTTCCCCCTGCCGATGACATCGCCCACTTCGATCTCGCGCACCCGCCCGCCGGATTCATCGACGATCCGTTTCCGTGGTACGCGGCGCTTCGCGACACCGACCCGATCCATCGTTGTCCCGATGGTTCGTATCTCGTGACCCGTTACGACGACTGTCTGCAGGTATATCGCAACTCGAACTTCAGCTCCGACAAACGCCGTCTGTTCAGACCCAAGTTCGGCGCCAGCCCGCTGTTCAGCCACCACACGACGAGCCTCGTCTTCAACGATCCGCCGTATCACACGCGCGTGCGCTCGACGCTGGCGGAAGCGCTGAAGCCGAAAACGATCGAGCCGACGATCGTGGCGCTCGAACGCGTGGTGGCGCAGCTGCTCGACGAACTGGCGCAGCGATTCGCCGGCGGCCACGAGGTGGACCTGATCGAACACTTCGCTTCGCGCGTGCCGGTCGAGATCATTTCGAGCCTGCTCACGGTTCCGGAGGAAGACCGCGACAACCTGCGGCGCTGGTCGCTGGCGATCCTCGGCGCGCTCGAGCCGGAACTGACCGCGGAACAACTGGACCTGGGCAATCGCGCGGTGACGGAGTTTCTGGACTACCTCCGCGCGCTGGTGAAGTACCGCCGTTCGCACCCGTCCGGCGCGCCGAACGACGTTTTGTCGACGCTAACGGCGCTACACGACCGCGGCGAGCTGCGCGAAACCGAGCTGCTGCACAACTGCATCTTCCTGCTCAATGCAGGACACGAAACGACCACCAATCTGATCGGCAACGGCGTGCACTGCCTCGTGACCGAGTCCGGCGCACGCCAACGCCTGCGCCAACGTCCCGCATCGATCAAAGGCGCAATCGAAGAGACGCTGCGCTTCGCCAGCCCGAACCAGCTCGGCAATCGGGAGGTGTCGGCAACCACGCGAATCGGCGGCGTCACGTTCGAGCCAGGCACCCAGATCACGCTGTGCATCGGCGCCGCGAATCGCGACGCGACGCAGTTCGACAAACCGGACCGGTTCGACATCGAGCGCACGCCGAATCACCACCTCGCATTCGCGAGCGGCATCCACGCGTGCGTGGGCATGTCGCTCGCCCGCATCGAAGGCAAGGTCGCGATCGGTGCGCTACTCGAGCAATTTCCGACACTGGAACTGGCGCGTCCTCCTCCGGTGCGGCAACGCATCCGCTTCCGCGGCTTCGAGCGGCTCGACACAGGCGTATCAGCGTCGCGCTGAGCGGCCGAAACGGCGATGGAACGCCGCGCGCGGCTCCGGCAGCGCACCTGCTTCGTTTTCCAGTGTCCGCGCGAAGCGCGTCGAACGTTCTGCCACTTTCGCATACAGCGCTTTCGTCAGTTCGAAAGCGGCGTGCCCGGGCCAACCCGGCGGCAGCAACGAATCGGGCAGATCCGGGTCGGTCAGCACGATGCGCCGGAATTCGTGAATCAGAAGCGTACGCACGACGAAACACGTTTGCGGATCGAGCCGCGCCGACAGCTGCGATAGCGGCTCGAAGTCGGCGAGGAAGCGTCGATAGCGCCTGGCGAGTTCCGGCAGGTGCCAGCGCCCCTCGGCGAGTTCGGCAATGGACGCCGGGGTGGCCTGTGCCGCCATCACCAGCACGTGCCGTTCGAGCGCCTGCTCTTCGATGAGATCGGTGAGACCTTGCCGGTCCGCCGACGGCCGCGCGAACACGCCCGGTGCCAACTGTCCGAATCCGATCCAGCCGAGGCTGGTTCGCAACGTCTCGCGCGCCGCGCCGGACACATCGTGCAGTATCGCGAGCGTCCACGTGCCGTCCCAGGCCGGGCGCGTACTCGAATAGACGCGCGCCGCGGTGCGCTCGTATTCGCGTTGCCCATGCGTCGTGAAGCGGTAATAGCTGCGGCGTCCGATGCGTTGCACCGTCAGCCAATCGTCCTGCACCAACCGGTATACCGAGGTGCGAGTCAATCGTTCGTTGATCGAGAACAGATCCAGCAAGCCGATCAGGCTTCCGAGCCAGAGGCTGTCGCCGTGTTGCGACACGCAATCGCCGAACAGCGTGACGATCAGCGACTGCGCAGCGGGTTTCGTTCGCTTCAGCAGCTGTGTCAGCGTTGCTTCAGGCGCTATGGCCTTCGCCCCTGCGTTCATGCGCGACGCTCACACCGCGTCGTAGTCGACCACGATGCGCTTCGAAATCGGATGCGCCTGACACGTGAGGATGTAACCGGCGGCGACCTCAGATGCGCCCAGCGCGTGGTTGAGGTCCATTTCCACTTCGCCCTCGAGCAGCTTCGCCTTGCATGTGGCGCAAACACCGCCCTTACAGGAGAACGGCACTTCGAGCCCCGCGTCGAGCGCACCATCGAGCACGTTCTCTCCGTCGGACGCGAGTTCGAAACTGATCTCGCGGCCGCCGGCGCGCACGCGCACTTCCGACAGCGAACCGGCAAAGCGTTCCGCGCGCGCGTGGTGTTTCGCGATGACGGCCCGCGCGTCCTGCGCCGACGCGTGAAACAGCTCGTAGTGGATGCGTTCTTCGCCGATGCCCTCGCGGCGCAGCCCGCGCGCCACCTCGGAGATCATCGCTTCAGGTCCGCACAGGAAGAACTGATCGAACGCGCGGATGCGGATCAGGCGCCGGTTCAATTCGCCGCCTTTTCGGTTGTTGATGCGGCCGTTGAGCACATCGGTTTCCTGCTGTTCGCGGCTCATCACGTTGATCCACTGCAGGCGATCGAGGTACGCATTCTTCAGGAAACACAGCTCTTCACGGAACATCATCGTGGAGGTGCGGCGATTCCCGTACAACAACGTCACCCGGCTGCGCGGTTCGCGTGCGAGCACGGTACGGACGATCGACAGGATCGGCGTGATGCCGCTGCCCGCCGCGATGCACAGGTAGCTGCGCGCCTGCTCAGGCTGCAACTGCGTGGTGAATTCACCCGCCGGCGGCGCAACGTCCACCGACATTCCGGGTTTGAAATTGCGATGCACGTGCTCCGAAAACCTGCCGCCATCGATGCGCTTCACCGCGATCGTCAGATCCGGATCGCCGACCGCGGAACAGATCGAATACGAACGCCGCAACGTCTCGCCGTCCACCACGTCGCTCAACGTGAGGTACTGACCCTGCTGGAACGCGAACGCGGGCGCCACCTCGCGCGATAGCGCAAATCGCACTGCCATTGCATCGTCTGTGATCATCCGTGTCGCGACGATCGGCAGCTTCACCAACGACTCAGTGCGGCTTGAAGTAGTCGAAAGGCTCACCGCATTCCTCGCATCGATACAGGGCTTTG
>DATJGR010000258.1:0-20267 GCA_035494855.1 Pseudomonadales bacterium
AACCTCGAATGCGTCATCCGGGCGAACGGCAACGACGCCGCGCGCTTCACCGGCGAGTACGCCGTGCGCCTGGAACGACCGGACTGAGCCGCACGGCCCATGGTGCGAGTCGTCAGCTCCGGTACCGTCGACGGCGTCATCGACGCGAAACTCGGCATCGACCGCTCGAACTGGGATCACGCTCCGCACCTCGCGCTGAGCCAGCTGCACATGGACCGGATGATGCCGGTGGTGTACCTCGAGCCCGGCGTGGCGATTCCGTTGCCACGTGCCGCGCGCACGCTCGACGTGAACGCACTCACGTACGACGATCCACTGACCGGGAAGCCGATAGACGGCGCGACGTTTCTCGAGCGCCGGCTGTTCAACGACGCGCTGCTGGTGATGCATCGCGGGGCAGTGGTGCACGAGTCGTACCGCAACGGTATGACGGCGACCGATCATCACGTGCAGCATTCGACGACGAAATCGCTGACCACGATGCTGCTCGCACAAGCGATCGACGCCGGGAAGATGGAAGTCGACGCGCCGTTCGATCGCTATGTGCCCGAATTGCGCAACGTGGCCGGCTGGCGCGGCGTGACGCTGCAGCACGTGCTCGACATGTGCCCGGGCCTGCAATACGTAGAAGCGTACGACGACCGGAACAGCGACTACTACTCATATGCCCGCGCCGTCGGCTACTACCCGACGCCTGCCAACGAGGTAATCGGGGCGCGGCGCTGGCTGGTCGAGAAAATGACGCAGCGAGTGGCCGAACCCGGCACCCGCTTCAACTACGCGTCGCCGCTGACGAACGCGCTGATGATGGCCGTGGAGCAAGCATGTGAGGAGCCCATTCTGCCTTTGCTGGAACGGCAGCTGTTCCAGCGCACCGGCGCGGAGTCGGTCGGCTGGTTCAACACCGACGCGCTGGGTTTTCCAATCGCCGAGGGCCAGCTCAGCCTGACGCTGCGCGATTTCGCGCGCTGGGCGAGCGTGATGATTGATTGCGGCCGCAACCTGTCGGGTGAGGCAGTCGTACCCGCGTGGTTCATTGCAGAGACGTGCGCGCACAACGCGGCAGCCCATCGCGCGTTCAATGCCGTCGAACGTTCGCTGCGGTTTCCGAACGGCCACTACCGCAATCAGTTCTGGGTGATCGAGCCGGAGCGGCAGTTCACGATGCTCGGCATTCACGGTCAGTTCGCGTGGTTCGATCTCGAACGCGAGTTGATGATGCTGGGCTACGGTTCGTTTCCGGTACCGACGTCGCCGCTGTTGACGCTCGCGCTGCAGCAACTGTGGCGCCGCGTGGCAGAAGCAGTCGGCTGAGCCTTCTGACCTGCGTCGAACGCGTTACGGCGTTTCGCCGACGACGTGCCAGCGGGCGATACGGTCGCCCGCGGACGAGCCGAGGTACACGACGTCGCCCACGCGAAGCGCCACCGAAACGCCGCCGATCGGTGTGCCGCGATGACCGAGTATCGCGAACGGGTCCATCGAACCAGGATCGATCGATACCACTTCGAACGCCGCACCGCAGGCGCCTACCGGCACCTCGCGGCAGTGCATCGTTTCGGTCAGCGAGTCGGTGAGTGACGCGGCGAGCAGTTTTCCGTCGGGACTCCACGTCAGGTTATCGGGCCGTTCGACGTGCGCCCGACCGGTGACTTCGCCGCGCTTCACATCCAGCCTACGCACTTCGTTGCCGAAGAAGCTCGCGACGTAGAGGAAACCCTCGTCCTGCCCCTTCTGTATTCCGTTGGGAAACGGCATCGCGCTGCCGGGCTCAACCGCAAAGCCTTCCCGCGGCGTAAAACGGTAGACCTTGCCGGTGTCGGCGCCGAACACGGAACCGGTGATCGCAGCCCACAGTTGGTGGTTCTTCGGCATCATGTCGGTGGCCCAGAAACCGCCATCGCGGCGCGCCACCACGTCGTTGAAAAACGCATGATCCGGCGCCTCGACACAGCCCCGCCAGCGCAATGCCAGACCCTCGTCGCTGCGTTCCACACGAAGGTACTCGACCGACTCGCGGCCACCGTGGTTGACCACCAGCAACTCTTCGGTACCGTCGGCGCGTCGTTCGATGTCGATGCCGTGCGGCGCGAACTGCTCGATCCATGGCGGCCGGCAAGCGGGATCGCCCCAGTCGCGCACGTCGTCGAACTCTCCGACCGGAAACAGCACGTCGATCCGGCCGCTACCGGGTTGATACGCGGCGATGCTGCCGGCCTGACGCCCATCCGCCTCCGCCATCTGGCTCACCAGCAGCCAGTCGCCGGGCGGTACGCCGACGATGTCTTCGGGATTGCGAAAGTCGCACACCGGCTCGATGCCATCGGCCGCGTTGCACCCGAGCACCGGCGTGACGGACGACGAACAGGCGGCCAAGCCGAGCGCCAACGACACCGCAACGGCGCGAAGCACTCGTCGAGCGTCGAATCGCGCGGCGCTCACGCGTCGGGCTTTTTCGGTTCGGATTTCGGCTTCGCTTCGACCTGCGCTCGCAACGCATCGAAATGCGGCCGTGCGTGTTGCAGCAGTTCCGACACCACGCCGGGGCGTCCGAGGCTCTCCGGACTCGCGATGCCGAACAGGTGTTCAGCGAGCAAAGCGAACGCACTGGTCCAACCATCGTTGTGCTCGTCACGCGCCTTGACGGATTCGAACGTGCCTTGCTGGAACGTCATGCGCGTTGCGCCGCGTTCATCGGCCAGCTTTACCGAGATGGTCGTTTCGTGTCCGGGTTTGCCGTCGCGCAGCCACGCGTGCGTGAGCATCAGCCGCTGACCCGGCACGAGTTCGCGCACCGTTCCGAGTTCCACGTGCTGCGTGCCCTCGGGCGCCGTCATGCCTACGCGCCAACTGCCACCCTGACGCGCATCCATTTCGCACGCGAAGACCGTGAACCCTTTCGGGCCGAACCAGTGACGCATGTGCTCCGGCTGGGTCCAGGCCGCGTAGACGGCCTGCACCGGCGCGTTCAGCAGTACCGTGGTAATGAGAATGCGGTCGGAATCAGCGGGCATATCCTTCGCTCTCGCCCAGTTTGAAGTTCACGCGGCTCACCAGTTCCTTCACTACCGGTTTGCCGTTGCTGATCGCAGGATGAAAGCGCCATCCGCGCACCGCCGCAACCGCGGCGTCGTCGAACACCCCCGGCGGATTCGAGTCGATCACGCGCACGTTCGTCACGCTGCCGTCTACCGATACGTCGTAGGTCACCCGAACATAGCCTTCGACCTTCTTGTCCTGCGCTTCCGCCGGATAGGCCAGCCCACCGGCCGAGAGGATCTCGGGCGGTCGCGAAGACGACGCCGCGCATCCCGTCAAGGCAAGCGCGACCCCTATCACCATCGCAATCCGATTCATGCGGCCCTTCCTCCTTTCAAGACTCTGTATTGCCTGTCGGCCGCGTCGCAGGCGATTGCGTCTTTGCCCTGCGGATAGGCGACGGCGCCATCGGGCGCGTATTGCAGAATGTACGACTTGCGCACCTGCGCCGTGACGTTGGGCCCGGTCCGGTGCGGCGTCAGGCTCGAAAAGACGACGATCGACCCGGCCTTCACTTCGACCGGAACTGCACCTTCGACGTCTTCGAGGCACTCGAAGCCGAGCGGCGTCCAGCGATGCTGCAGCGTGCCGAGCCGATGCAGGCGCGGCACCACCCACGGGCAACCGTTGTCGATCGTGGCATCGGTCAACGCGATCCAGCACGTCAGATACTGCTGCGGTTCGATGTACGTGTAGCCGTTGTCCTGGTGCCACGGGAATTCTTTGTCCGCTTCCGGCTTCTTGTACACCGACTGATCCCAATAGAGCCGCACGTCGGCTCCGATCAGATCGTGACAGAGATCGAGCAGCACGGGATGCCGCGAGAACTCGCGCAATTGCGCCGACTGTGCGACGAGGTGCGGGCGGAAAGTGATCTCGCCCGCGCGCGCGATGCCGAACCTGCCGTCGTCGCGCGAGCGCAGGAACGCTTCGGTTTTCGCTTCGAGCGGGTCGATCGCAGCGACCACGGCCGCAACCTCCTGCGCCGTGAACGCATCGCGCACCGCTACGTAGCCCTCGTCGGCATACGCCCGCACCTGCTTTTCGTTCAGCCGGCGGAACGGCGGCTCGCTGCAGTGCCACGCGAACCCGGTGTTGCGCGGATGCCGCTCGTAACGCATCGCTTCTCCTTCCGCTAATCAGCGCCGATTGTAAACCGCTCGCGCGCCAGTTCGTCGGGCTGCCGCTCGGCACATCGATACGCGCGCATCCGCCACGCGAATCGATAGGTACCCGCGCCGATCCGATATTGCGGCAAGGTATCGGGACCGCACGCGCCGGTGCCGACACCGCGGTTCAGGTGATCGAGGTGCACGTCTATGTCGTCGCGTCGCGTCAGATCGACCGTGTGTCGGGCAGCGTAAAGATCGGCGGCCGTGAAATGGCTGACGGAGAACTGCGCCGGTTCATCGGGCTGGAACAGCAGCCCGAGCGTGCCATCCGTCAGCGCCAGCCAGCGGACGTCGGTGTGGTTACCGTGCTCCTGAGGGGTCACATACGGCACGTACTCGTCGTCCACCGTAGAGTCGTAACGGCCGAGCGGGTAGCCGAACTGCCGGTCAGCGTAGTTTTCCTCAGGGCCGCGGCCGTAGTAGTGCAGCTGTTCGAGTCCGCCCTGGAGCCGCAACAGCACACCGAGCCGGGGCAGATCGTCGAACTCGCGCGGGACCTGCACTTCCTGACGCAACACTATCTCGCCGTTGCCGAGCACCCCCCAACGCTCGCGTTGGCGAATCGTTGCTGCGCCACTGCGCATCTGGTGGTTTACAGTACGTTCCAGCGTGAATGCACCGCCTTGAAACGGCCTGACTCGCATCTTCGTCACGCGCGAACGCGCGTCGGCCAGGTTCCAGGCCTGCCATTTCGCCAGCACTCCGCCCACCCGCGGCGCGAGTCGCACGCCGTCGTTGTCGGTCGGTGCGCGCCAAAAAGAAAGGCACGGCGGCGCAGCCAGCAATGCGCGCCCGGCGAATGCGGCCTGCGTCAGTTCACCGGTGGCTGCGTCGAATCTCAAGGCGAGGTCGGACGCGGTGACGTCGACGTGCGTTTTCTCGTGCGCAACGATCGGCGCGGGCGTCGGCGCGGCACGCCTGCGCGGTGTCGCGCCGCGCCCGAGCGCGAATTCGTCGAAGCCCACCTGATGGCCGGCGTCCGCCCATGCCTGATCGCGTTTCAGTTCGTAGACGAGTCGCAGCATCAACTCCTGACCGGGTTGCAGATGCGGCGCGCGGAACTTCGGTGTGATGGTCCGGTTCGCGCCGGGCTCGATCGAAGGCACTGTCAGCAACTGTTCGGCGACCGGTGCGCCATCGACGAGCGCGATCATTCGAACGCGGTACCCGCCGCTATCGACGAAGTTGTTCCAGTTCGCGATCTCGATCCGCAGCGGCGCGCGTTGCACGAGGCGCGCGCGCAACGGACGGCCTATCCGGTGGTGTTCCCAGATGCCCGGATGCGGCGTGCGGTCGGGCCACACCACGCCATTGCAGCAGAAGTTCGCGTCGTTCGGAGAGTCGCCGTAGTCGCCGCCGAAACCGTAGTAGGCGCGGCCGTCGGCGTCGTGTTCCAGGTATCCCTGATCCACCCAGTCCCAGATGAAGCCGCCCTGCAATCCGGGCTGCGACTCGATCAGATCCCAATAATCCTTCAGGCTGCCGTTCGAATTGCCCATCGCATGCGAGTACTCGCACATGATCAGCGGTTTCCCGCCGCGATAGGTTTTTGCCCAATGCGCCAGTTCGTCGATGGCCGGATACATCGGCGCGATCACGTCGGACGCGGGAACGTCGAGGTCGCATCGTTCGGCCAACGACTTCTCGAAGGCGCGTCCCTGAAACTGGCCCCACGCGACGAACAGCGAGCCTTCGTAGTGCAGCGGCCGGCTCGGGTCGTTGGCGCGCGACCAGGCCGCCATCGCGTCGTGCACCGGTCCATACCCGCTCTCGTTTCCGAGCGACCACATGATGACGGAGGGATGGTTACGGTCGCGCGACACCATCCTTTGGAACCGGGTCAGGAACGACAGGGTGTAGCGCGGATCGTGCACGAGGCTGCGTAACCGCGCGTGCGTTTCGATATTCGCCTCGTCCACGACGTACAAACCGAGTTCGTCGCACAGGTCGTAAAAGCGGTGATCGTTCGGATAGTGCGCGGTACGGACGGCATTGAAGTTGAAGCGCTTCATCAACACGAGATCTTCGCGCATGTCGTCCACCCCGAAGGTCTTGCCGTGCACGGGGTGAAACTCGTGCCGGTTCACGCCGCGGATGAACACGCGCTCGCCGTTGATGAGGAGCGCCTTGTCGCGCACTTCGATGCGCCGGAAACCGAATCGCTGCGCCACCGCTTCGATCACGACGCCATCCGGCGCGACCAGTTCCGCGACGACGCGATAAAGCTGCGGCGTTTCGTGCGTCCACGCGGTGATGCCGCGGATCTCGACCGATGCGCGCACGACGGCGCCGGTATGAATGGCCGACGACACGCTCGCGGCACGATGCGAATGATGGCGGTACATCTGCACTTCGCCGCCGAGCGGTTTGCGCACCAGCGCGCGTCCGTTCAGCGTTTCCACCTTGTAGCGCAGCGTCCAGCCGGTTTCGGTAACGCCAGCCGCTTCGCCGTCGATCGAGAGCGTGCCCGCCTTCAGGTCGTCAGCAAGGCCCGCCGTCAGCCGCAGATCCTGGAGGTAGGTCCGTCCCGTGCAGTACAACTCGATGCTGCGGTGAAAGCCGGGCTGCCACCATTGATCCTGGTCTTCGATGTAACTCGCGTCTGACCAGCGGATGACCATGGCGGCCAGCACGTTTTCGCCGCGCCTCAGATGCGGCGTTAGATCGAACTCTGCCGGTAGCCGCGAGTCTTTCGACAGTCCAACGAAGGCACCGTTCGCGTACACGATCAGCACGCTGTCGGCCGAGCCGACGTGAAGGACCACGCGCCGTTCGCGCCATTGCGCCGGCAACGTGAACGTTCTCCGGTACAGCCCGGTGGGATTGTGCTCCGGCGCAAGCGGCGGCTCGCACTGGAACGGCATCACCACGTTCGTGTAGTGCGGATGGTCGTGGCCCTGCCTCACCCACGTGCCCGGCACGCGGATGTCGACCCAGTTCGAGTCGTCGTGGTCTGCCGCCGCAAAGTCGTCCGGCGCGGCGCGGGGCGAGTCGACGAGCTTGAAACGCCAGGTTCCGTCGAGCGACATGCGCCACGGCGACGCTTCGCCCTTGCGTGCGGCATCGGCCGACGGATACGACGTCAACGGCACCCGCATGGGCAGGCGATTCAGCGCAATGCACTCCGGTTGTTCCCACACCGGCACGGCGCCCGCGCGCGTTCCAAAGAGATGCATTCGGCCAGCCTGTTTCGAAAGACGCGTAGCGTGACGGCGGCCGCGTGGCGATGCAACGACCCGAGGCTTTCGTTATCCTTCGCGGCCTCATGAAACGTCAGAAAGTACTCGTGCTCTATCTCGCCGACTCAGCCCTCGACTCCAACGTGATTGCGTGGGCGCAGTACGACGGCACGGCGAAATCGGAGCACATGGCCGGCGACGCGGAAGAACCGCCGTATGCGAGCGGTCTCGCCGCGTTGCGCGACGGCTGGCGGCTGTTGCAGATCGCACCGCTGCAGGCGCACGCGCCCGGATCGGAGTTCACCACGTCGTATCTGAAGTACGAATGTCTGTTCGAACAATGGGTGGACGTCGATGGCTGACCGCGTGTTGCTGAGCTCGGCGCAGATGGCGAGCTTCGTCGCCCGCGGATTCCTGCGCTTCGACGCCGCGGTGCCCGAGGACATCAACCAGCAGTTCCTCGACGAAGTGGGGCGAGCGCCGCAACGCGGCGAGAGTGTGCGGAAAGCCTATGCGAAGCTGCTGTCGGCGAGCGGCATCCCGGCGGTGCCGGCGGGTACGCCGCTGGCGCAGGCTTACCCGAAGCAGTCCGCGATCACGCGTATGCTGGAGCTGCCGGTCGTGCAAGGCGCCATCGAGAGTCTGGTCGGCCCGAATCCAACCTTCGATCATCACTTCCTGCACGTGACGTTTCCGCCCGAGTTCTACGAAGCGCGCGGGCTGCCGAACGTTTCGCAGCACACGCACCAGGATTCGACGATCGATCCGCGTCGCGCGTTCGACGTCCAGATCATGTACTACCCGCACGATGTAACGCGCGAGATGGGCGGCACGCGTTTCGTTCCCGGCACGCACCTGCGCCTGGTCAGCGAAGCGGCGGTGGCGCGTTATCAGAACATCCGCGGCCAGCAGCACGTCGTGTGTCCCGCCGGCACGCTGCTGTTTCTGCATCACGGCATCTGGCACGGTGGCGGCGTCAATCGCTCCGACCGTTTGCGCTACATGTTCAAGATCCGCATCAATCCCACGGTGCGGCAACAGCGGTTGTGGGATACGTCTGATCTGCTGAACGACCACCATCGCCAGCGCCCGATCTTCCTCATCAAGGAAGCGCCCGATCCGAACAGCGTGCACACGATACTGACGACGCCCGAACCGTGGTTCGAAGCCGACACCGGACGTCTCGAGTATCTGAATCGCGTCCGCATGTGGCGCTACCTGCTCGGCGACGACAGGTTCGACGCCGACTACTGGCTCACACGTATCGAAAACGAACCTACGGCGAGTACGCACGCATGAACGAAAAACCTTTGAAAGAACCCTCACCCGAGGAAAAGCCGCTGACGTTCTGGCAGATCGCCGGCAGCGCCGCGGCTGCTGCATTCGGTGTGCAGAGTCGCGCGAATCGCGAGCGCGATTTCAGCCGGGGCAAACCGCTGCACTTCATCATCGCCGGCATCGTTTTCACCATCGTCTTCGTCGTGATCGTCGCTTCGGTGGTGCGGTTCGTGCTGCACAGCGCGGCCTCTTCCTCGTAAAAGCGTAGAGACGGCTCGATGCGACTGACGATCTTCGGCGCGTCCGGGCTCACCGGCACCTGCCTCGTTTCGCAAGCGCTCGACCTCGGTCACGACGTAACGGCGTTCGTGCGCACACCGGGCTCGGTCGCACAAACGCATCCGAACCTCGACGTCGTCGTTGGCGATGTGGCGAGCGCGACAGACGTCGAACGCGTGGTCAACGGACAAGACGTCGTAATGATGTCGCTCGGGGTGAAGATGGGCGTACCGGACCAGGTATGCACGATCGCAACCGCCACCATCGTTCCGGCGATGCAGAAGTTCGGCGTGCGGCGGTTGCTCAACGTTTCGGGCGTGGGCACCGGCGAGGCGCGCAACCGGTAGAGCGCGCTCGGCAAGCTGGTAGCGAACGGCCTGCGTGCCCTCGACCGCCACGCCTTTCGCGACAAAGAGAACCAGGACGCGTTGGTTCGCAACAGCGACCTCGACTGGATCAACGTGTGCCCCCCGTGGCTGACCAACGGCCCGCACACCGGCGTTTACCGCTTCGGCATCGACCTCCGCCCGCCGGTCAACGCGAAGATCTCACGCGCCGACGTGGCCGACTTCATGCTGAAGCACGTCATCGACCCGACGTTCGTCCGCAAGAACCCGATTCTGTTCTATTGATTGCAGTATCGGCTGTCGCGGAGTGCGGCTCGGTCACGTCGTCAGACGATTCAGACGCAGGCGCTGCTAACGCACAGTCCCGAGATATCGATCGAACCAGTCCGCGACCTCGCGTTTGCCTTCGTTTCCGAGCGCGGCCATGTGGGCGACGTCATAGCTGACGAAACGCTTGTCGTTCGGAGCCGTGCCGAGCAGATCGAAGAACCGCTTCTGCGAGCTCTCGAAGGGAAGGATGGTGTCGTAGCGCCCATTGACCACCAGGATCGGTGTCGTGATGCGCGGGAGGTAATTGATGCCATCATACATGGGATGCAGCGAGTTCGCGTTCCACAAACCGGCGTCGATCAATGCGGCCGCCTTCAGGCGCCCTTCGATGGCAAGCAATGGCGGCGCGATAAATTCCGAGCCGAAACTGAATCCGAAGTATCCGATGCGTTGCGCGTCGATGTCGTTGCGCGTCGCGAGATAATCGAGCGTCGTTACGAGGTCTTGGTGCCAGGCGACCGGCGCTCGACGCTCCTGTTCGGCACGGCCGTCCGCGTCATTCGCCATCGATTCGAAGCGCTGGTAGGTGTGCGCCCAGATGGGCCACACCAGCGCGCGACGACCGTTCACGACGAAGTCGGCCACGCTCATCTGGTCGAGAATCGCGCGGTTCGGTTTGGCTGAACCAGCTGCGTCGCCGGCTGGGCCGTACACAATCGGCTGCAGTGGGCCTCTGTGGTCGCGACTGCGGACGATGTAGAGGGTGAACGGCTCGGCGTTCGCGAAGCGGAGTTGCACTTCGTCGGCGACCCACGCGTCCGTTTGGGCGATTTGCTCGATCTCTACCGACGTCGGCGTGCGATGCGTCGCCGTGAACTGAAAGCGCATCGCGGCGAACGCGTCGTCGGACACGGGTTCGCGGCTCGCGACCGGCGAGTCGAACGAGAGTTGAATGGGTGCGAGGAGTTCCGCGTCGAGTGGCGCATCCGCCAGCACATGCATCAGGCGCATCCCGTATTCCGGCGATCGATGCATCGGTGGCGTCGTGTAGGTTATCGAGTATGTAGCTGGATAATCTGGCCAGGCGCCGCCCAACGCGAGCGCCTCATCGCCGACGAAATTCCACACCCATTCGCGCACGTTGCCGGCGGCGTTCAATGTGCCCCATGGTCCGAGACCCTTGTCTGCGTTCGCGGCAGCAGGTCCCGAGGCCGAGAACCGGCTCGAATTCGCAACCGCGGGCGCGGTTGGGAACCCGCCTTCCAACGGTGCGAATGCCGCCCGCAACCAGTGATGGACGGTCGGCAACGCCTGCCCTTTGAAGCGCGCGTAGGCGACCGCTTCGTACCAGCTGATACCGCCGACCGGTAGATCACCGGTACCGGTCGAGAAACTGCCGAGTTGCCAGCCCGCCGGACCCGCACGTCCTGTTGCGTCGACGAATTGCGCCCGCGCCTCCACAAACGTGAGTTTGCGTCCGGCTTCGGCGAATTCGAGCCCCTGCCAGTAGGACGGGTTGTCGTAGCCCCCGGCGTCGACGAAGGCTTTGAAATCGCGGTTGGTCACTTCCGTGCGGCCGATCGCGAAGGCCGGGATGTCGTATGGATGATCTCCCATGAAGGCGGAGGACCAGCCCGAGAGCAATACCGGAATGTTCGAACGGGGTACGAGCACCATGTCGTCGCCGAGTGCGCCGTCGGCAACGAGTTCGATCGACGGCGTGGCGGGGACGGCCTCTCCCATGATCGCCGAGAGGGCGTCGGCCGCTTGCAGCAGCGGACCCGGGTTCGCAACGGCGACGTAGCTCGTACGGAATCCGGGTTTTTCGATCTTGAGCCGCAGCACGCCGCGGGGCGCGTCGATCGGCTTCGCTACCGGCGTCGAGCCGGCCTCCAGCCACTCTCCGTCGGTCTCCTCGTACGGTCTGAAGTAGACGGTTGCGCCCGTTTGGGAAACCATCGGAGCGATCGGGACGACGATCTGGCGCCACAACTCGTGAAGTGCCGGATCGGTATCGGTGCCTGACGACTCAACCAAGGGGCGTGCGAGGCGGAAAGCCGCGGCGTATCGGTCTTGTGACACCAGCTTAGAGATCTCGCCGAGCGCCTGTGTCCGCTCTGTTTGTTCGTACCTATCGCGAATGAGCACGACCAATGCGGTTGCCAGCACCGCAACGACGGCCGACACGACAATCGCGGGGCGGACGTTGCGCTTGCGTCGTGGCCCGTCCAACTGAACGGGTACGGCCGCCGGCGCATCGGTGACCCCGTTCACGCAGTCGAAGACGGCGCCTGCGAGCCGGTCGCGAAACTCGGTCTCGGTGAACTGCGGTCGGATGATCGCCTGACGATTGCCGATCTGCAGGCGAATGGATGATGGAAGCTCGATGTGCTGGAGCAGCACGGGCAGCACCGTCCGGTCGCGGTCGAGCGCGAATGCCAGTTCTCGTTGGCAATTGCGCGACGCAACGGAACGCGGCGTCACGAACATCAGGAACAGACTGCACGTCTCGATCGCGTGCGCGAGGTCTTCGTGCCATGCGTGACCCGGGTAGATGCCTTCGTCGTAATAGACGCGAATGCCTCGCCCAGCGAGTGCAGTGATTTCCTGTTCTACTGCCGCCTTGTCGTCGTGCGAGTAGCTGACGAACACGAACGGTTCCGTCCCGCGATAGGCTCGATGACGATTATGAGGCGCTGCTTCGGCCAACGTGAGTGTCCGAGAGTTGACCGTTCGACTATGAGCCGGCTAGCGAGAGATCCGCAACTCCGATTGTTCTTGTGATCCGTGGTCGGATGATCGCCGCGTTCCGCACACGTATTTGCATTTGCCGCCGGTGGCGGCGTGGTTCGACTACGCGGTAAGCGCACTCGCCCGCTTTGCGCTCAGTTCGATTGCAGGGGGCTCATGGGTCGCTCAGGCGCTGCTGCACGCCCGCGTTGAGAGGCGGGCGCGCGTCGTCGGCGAGATGACCTTTGCCCGGCACATGATTGACTTCGAGGCGCGTCCCGCACGGATCTTCGAACAGTACCGAGTAGTAACCGGGCGCCCATTCGTCGAGTTGCGGCGGATGTACGATCCGCGCGCCGAGGTCGGCGACGAAGCGACCCACTGCGTCGACGTCCGCCGCGCTGCGCGCGCGTAGACACAGATGATGCAAACCGGCGCGATACTGATCGAACGGCGTGCCCGCGTGTTCCGCCGACGCCGCGCGGATGCCGATGCCGGTGCGGCCGCCGATGCAGTAGTACAGCTCGTCGGTGTCGACCAGGCACACCATGCCCAAGTACGGGAGCAGCGCGCCATAGAACGGCCGGCAGCGGTTCAAATCCTGCACGGTGATGTAGATGTGCGCGACGCCGTTGATATCGATGGACACGGTTCAGGCCTTTCTGGCAATGCGGTCGAGTTCGGCGCGCGCGTCGACCATCAACTGAAACAACCGGAACTGGCTGCGCGCCCGCACCAGATTGTGCTCCGGATGCGCCACCCGAAAATAGGCGTCGCCGTCGAGATAATCGATGAGGAAGCGCAGGCCGAGCATATAGGCCATGTACGCGGGCACCGCACCGAGCGCCGCGCGCAAATCGGCGTCCACCAGATCGCCCGCCCCGCGCACGTAGCCGGTCGCCAGCGCGCGATAGCGCTCGATCGAGAAGTCGATTCTGGGATCGTCCTCGTCGCCCAGCGCGGCAGCAGACCGCACCAGGTCGCCGAAGTCCCAGCTGAGTGTGCCCGCCATGACGGTGTCGAAGTCGAGCACCGCGCACACACGGTCCTCGGCGTCGAACAGCAGGTTCGTCACCTTACCGTCGCCGTGGATCATGCCGCGGGGGCCGAGGGACTCTGCGGTGACGCGCAATCCGTCTCGCTGCGCCCTGGCGATGTCGTTGGCGGCCGCGGCGCGTCGTTCCGGCACGGGCTTCTGCAACACCGCGTCGAACCGTTCCAACTGCCATTCGAGTTCGTGGAAGCGCGAAATCGGCACCACGTGCGAGCTCGCGTCATAGTGTGCGAGCGCGAGCTGAAAACGGCCGAACGCAACGCCGGCGGCAGATGCCTGCGCAACCGACTCGAGCCCGCCGAGGCTGCGTCCCTCGACGAATCCCAGCATCCGATACGTACCGCTGTCGTCGCGCACCACCGCGGCGCCGTCGCGCGCCGACACGAACGGCGGCGCCAGGCCCGGTGCAGTGCGCTGTATGGTCGAGATGACACGCGCGGTATTCGCGGCGATGCCGGCCGGATCGACAAACACGAGCGGATTGATCCGCTGCAGCACGTATCGCGCGTCGCGGTCCGTTGCGATGAACCAGGTGTCGTTGATGTGGCCGCCGGTGTGAGCGTCGGCGCGCACCGGTACGCCGCTCACCGCAAATGCGGCGGCGATCGACAGCAACCGTTCTTCGGCTTCCGCCACTCTAGGCCTGCAGCCATTCGTCGAGCGCCGGAACGGCCGCGATCAGCAACTCACCAAACGGTTCGCGCGCCGCCGCGACGAGCGTCCGGTGCGATTCGCCGAGCGTTCCCGTCAGGCCCGCGTCGATGACGTCCGCGAGGCGCGCCAGTTGCGCGGAGATCGCCTCGAGTTCGGCGATAGCCGGCACGCGCGCACCTACCGTTCCAACGACGTCGCGCTGACGACGCCACCGCGCCGCGGTTGCCTCGAGCAGCGCGATGTCCTCCGCTTCGCCCGCGTCGTCGATCACCGCTCTCACGGCCGCGTTGAAGCGCGGAATCCACTCGCTGGCGGGCTCGATGAGATCGGGAACCCGATCGAGAGGCGTCGCTACGGTGTAGGGCCGCTCCACCTTCTCTGTGGAGCCCGCTACCCGCGCCTTCAGCGCCGCGGACCCCAGCAGACGCGAATACCATTTGATCGGCTCGATCGCGTCGAACAGATCGCGCAATCCCGCGAGTTCCACCGCGTCGACGCCGATGCGTTCGAACGATTCGCGTCGCCGCGCTTCGATGTCGACGTCCGCAAACGCGGCGAGCATCGGACGCAACTGCGACAGTCTCAGGTACATGTCCGCTTCGTCGCGCAACGCGCGCGGCGACCACAACCGTTCTGCGACCGCCGGCAGCCGGCCCCACACGCGCCCCTCGAAGATCTCGTCGTTGACGATCTCGGCCCACATGCATGCTTCGCCGCCGAGCACGCGACCCGGCGGCAAATCGCTCGACGACGCGTCCACCGCGCTTCGACCCGCAAATTCGCTCGCCCAGCCGAGGCCGTCGCGCACGTGTGCTAGCCGTGGATCGGCGCGCACACGCGCATCGAGCCGAAGCAGTTCTTCGGACGGACTCTCCGGGTCGTACGCGTAGTGCAGATCCGCCGGATAGAAGAAGTCGAGGTAGTAGCCAGCCGAGAATACGCAGTCGAAACCCTGCGCAACGGCGCGATCGCGCGACGCGCCGCCGCGCCAGCTCTGCACGATCGACGTGCGCGGCAGGTCGCCGTGCGCGATTTCGTCCCAACCCATCAGCATCCGGCCGCGATCGATCAGCAGATCGGCGAGCCGTTCGTTGAACAGATCGTGCAGCGAGTCGGTGTCGGCGATGCCGTGATCGCGCATGAAACGTTGCACCGCGGCGCTCTCCTGCCACCACTTCGGATTCACCTCGTCGCCGCCAATGTGTACGAAGCGGTCGGGGAATACCCGCACGACGTCGTCGAACAGCCGACCGAGCGCCTCATACACCTCGTCGCGCGTCGGATCGAGGCACGCGCTGTGCGGACCAAATCGCGTAGAGACCGTCCGCGTTTCGTCGAGCGTACCCCACTCGGGATGCGCCACGAGCCAGCTGGTGGTGTGACCCGGCACGTCGATCTCCGGCACCACGCGAATGCCGAGTTCGGCGGCGTGCGAGACGATGTCGCCCAGATCGTCTTCGGTGTACGCGTCGTCGCCGCGCGCCCGCGCTGCCAGTTCCGGAAAGGCGCGGTTGGCGAAGCGGAACCCCTGGTCATCGGTCAGGTGCAGGTGAAGCACGTTCAGTTTCACGAGCGCCATCGCGTCGAGCGTGCGCAACAGCGTTGCAACCGAAATGAAGTGTCGGGCCGAATCGACCATCAGGCCGCGCCAGGCGAAACGCGGTGCATCGGCGATGAGCACGCCCGGCAACGTTCGACGCGATGCGGTCAGTTGCGCCAATGTCGCGAGCCCGCGCAACACACCCCATTCGGTTGCAGCGGTAATCAGCGCCTGCGACGCATCGATCTTGAGCGAATACGACTCGTCGTCGTCGAGATCGGGATACGGCGCCGAGGCTGCAGCGCAATCGATCGCGAGCGTCGCGCCGCCCCCACCGTTGCGCGCCATGCGTTGCGTGAGGCGCGCGGCCGTCCGTTCGAGTCTCAGCGTCCGCACGCCGAGCCATTCCACCGTCCATTCAGCCGCGCTCAGTTCGAGCGCAGTTTCGGTCCGCGTCACGCGACGCGGCCACGGCATCAATGCGAGCGATTCGCTCATCGCGCTGGAGCGCTTCCCGGTTCGCAGGTCGCAGCGACTCTCCGCGACGACACCGGGCTTGTCAACGCGATGGCCCGCGTAACTTGAGCGTGGCGGAGGCTTCTGACACCATGCCGGCCGACTCAATACGGCGACCGACGACATGGAAATCAAAGACCGGATGCGCGCCGTGATCGAAGCAGAGGCAGACGCGATTCGTTCGATCAAAATCGACGACGATTTCGAAAAAGCGGTTCGAATCCTGCTCGCGTGTCGCGGCAAGGTACTGACCACCGGCATCGGCAAAGCCGGCCACATCGCCCGCAAGTTCGCCGCGACGTTGTGCTCCACGGCCACCCCGGCCGACTTCATTCATCCGGCGGAAGCCGCGCACGGCGACCTCGGCCTGGTCGGCAAAGACGACGTGATGATCGCGTTTTCCACCAGCGGAAAATCGGTTGAAGTGCTGGAGATCCTGGAACTGTCGCGCCACCTGGGCGTCACGCACATCATCGGCGTCACGTCGCACCCCGATTCCGAACTGCGCAACCACTGCGAAGCGATCCTGGATATGGGCGATATCGCAGAAGCGTGTCCGTTAGGGCTCACACCGACCAGCAGCATGGCAGTGATGCTGGCGATCAGCGACGCAGTCGCCGTCGCGCTGATGGAACAGAAAGGCGTGACGAAAGCCGACTGGGGCAAACGCCACCACGGCGGCTACCTCGGGCGCATGGCGCGTACCGACAACCTGCCCCGCTGAGGGGACGTTCACTCCGCCTTCCCGTCGCCGTCGTACCCGAACGACTTTCCTTTGCCGTCGTACGCGTACCTGGATTAGGCTCGCCAAACCCTCATTCGAACGCCGCATCCGGTATGGCCGAGCACGGCAGAACCCCGATCGATACCGACGCAGACGACGCGCCTACGCCGCCTCCGACGGGCCTGCGACTGACGCCGCTCGATCCGCACTTTCTCGGTGGTCCGTATTCGTTGCTGGCCGAACTGCGCGCGCACGAGCCGGTGCATCGCGACGTGGAACTGAACCGCTGCGTGATCACGTCGCACGAACACGCGGCGGCGATACTGCGCGACGACGGTCTGCTCACCGACCCGGCAAAGGGGCATCGAGGTACGTTCGCGCATTGGCGCGGCCAACTCGATCTTCGATATCCGCAACCCGCACCGTTCATGGACGATCGCGAGCATTCGCGTTTGCGCCATCTCGTTGGCGACGCATTCGGCCCTGCTGCGGTAGAACGGTTCAAGCCGCGCATCAAGGCGATCGTCGCGTCGCTGCTCGACGATCTCGAAGTATCCGAATTCGAGGTCGAGTCGATCGGTCGCTACGCGGCGCCGATCGCCACCCGTGTGATGGCCGAATATCTGGGCATCGATCCGACGCCGTTCCGGCAGATCAGGCGACTGACCGACACGTCGTTCGCCGCGTTCTTCAACCCGTTCCGCAACGAGGACGAAGCGTACGCCGGCAAACTCGCAGACCAGGAGATCGAGACGACGTTGCGCACGGCCGTGGCGGCGCACCGCAGCGCGCCGGCGGATGACGCGATCGGCGCGATGGTGCTCGCCGCTGAAAACACCGACGCGCGCGACGAAGAGATCGTCGCGGTAAGCAACCTGCTGCTCGTGCTCGGTTGCGTGAACACCACCGACTTCATCGCCAACGGCATGCGCGCATTCCTGCAGAACACGCGCCAGCTGACGAAGCTGCGCGACCGGCCCGATCTGCTGCCCAGCGCCGTCGAGGAGGTTCTCCGTTTCGATTCTCCGGTGCTCGGTGTCGTCCGCATTGCGGACCGCGACATGCGCGTCGGAGCGTGCCCGATCCGGCGCGGTGAGACGATCGCGATCTCGATAGCCGGCGCAAACCGCGACGACCGCGCGCATCCGAATCCCGATCGGTTCGACATCGAACGCGCCGATACGCCGCACCTCGCTTTCGGCGCGGGCCGCCATGCCTGCCCGGGCGAAGCGTTGGCGCGCACGGTCGCCACCGATGCGCTGGTCGGCATCATCACGCAGTTCCCACAGCTGGAACTGAGCCCTCGCGGCTGGGAATTCGCCGCCGTCCCGGAATTCCGCCGCATGAAGTACTTCTGGATCCGGACCTGATCGCGTGAGTAACGCGCTTTCCGACGTGAGCTTCTGGTTCGATTCGGTCGGCGACCTTCCGCAGGCCGACATCGCACCATTGCCGGATCGTCTCGACGTCGCGATCGTCGGCGCGGGTTACACCGGACTGTGGACCGCTTACTACCTGAAGCAGCGCGAACCCGGCTTACGCATCGGCGTCTTCGAGGCCGAGCGCGTCGGTTTCGGCGCCAGCGGACGCAACGGCGGCTGGTGCATGGGAGCCGCATACGGCGTGCAACCGCTGCTCGACGACCCGGCCACGCGCAGCCGCGGCGTCACGCTCGCTCGCGCGTTGTTCGACACGGTCGACGAAGTGGGCCGCGTGTGTCAGGCCGAGAACATCGACGCCCACTATGCAAAAGGCGGCACGCTCAACGTCGCGACGATTCCATTCCAGGTGCCGTATCTCAAGCGACACCTCGAGCAGCTGTATCGCGCCGGCTTCAGCGAAAGGGATTACCAGTGGCTACCCGAGCGGGAGTCGCGCGCACGTCTCGCGATGACGCCGAACCATGGCGCGCTGTATTCCCTGCACTGTGCCGCCCTTCACCCCGCGCGTCTCGTGCTCGGGCTCGCCGACGTCGTGCGCCGGCAAGGCACGCACATCTACGAAGGTACTCCGGTGAACGCGATCGAATCCGGCAGCATCGCGACGCAACGCGGAACCGTGAACGCCGGTGCGATCATTCGCGCGACGGAGGGTTACACCGATACGATCGAGGGCCAACGACGGCGCCTGATGCCGATCTATTCGATGGTGACGGCGACGGAGCCGCTGCCGGAGTCGCTGTGGCAGGAGATCGGCCTGAAGGAGCGCGAGACGTTCGGCGATCCACGCCGCCTGGTGATCTACGGCCAGCGCACGCTCGACAATCGCCTCGTGCTCGGCGGACGCGCCGGTTACTACTTCGGCTCGAAGCGGCGCCGTTCAATACCGCCTGACGACCCCAAGGTGGTGCGCGTGAAGGCGCTGGTGACGAAGCTCTTTCCGATGCTCGAGGGTTACGAGATCACGCACGGCTGGGGCGGCTTGATGGGTGTGCCCCGGCACTGGCGACCGTGCGTGCAGTGGGACACCAGGGCACGAACCGGCTGGGCGGGCGGCTATGTCGGCGAGGGCGTCGGGGCGTCGAACCTCGCCGGCCGCGTCATGGCCGACCTCGTCACCGGCCGCGCCACTGCGCTCACTGAACTGCCGTGGGTCAACGATCAGGGGCGCCGTTGGGAACCGGAACCGCTGCGGTTCATCGGCGGAAAAGCCATCGAATTCTTCGGCGACCGCGCGGATCGCGCCGAGTTCGCATCGGGCAAGCGCTCGAAGTTATGGGGCGGTCTGTTCAAGCGCTTCGTCGGCTGACGCAGTCAGCGCGTCAGCAGCTCGAGCCGACCGGAGATCGACGTGAGTTCGATCACGCCGCTGCCGTTGCCGATCGTCGCATCCAGTTCCCCGCCACCCGACATCTCGCGCGTCGGTCGATCGCCCGACAACAGATTCTTGATTCCGCTGCTGGTCGTGCGCAGGTCGACCACTGCGCCGACATCGGAATTAACGGTGAGCCGTATGTAGCCGCTCGTGGTAGACCCTTTCACCTGCACGCCGTCCGCCAGGTCCGAATTCACGTCGAAATTGCCCGAGACCGAGTGCAGCGTCAGCTCCTTCAACCGCGCGCGCGACCGGACGTCGGCATTGCCCGATACGGTCGTGATCTTGAGCTGCTCGCCGTCGGTCTGCGCCTCGATGCCGCCGCTCACCGAGTTGAACGTCGTCGGACCGGCGGCGCCGGTCACCCTGATGCCGCCGCTGACGCTGCCGATGACGATCGTGCCGCTCAGGTCGCGCGCGTCGATTTCGCCGCTGACGGTTTTCCCTTCCACGCCACCTTGCAGTGCCTGCATCGTCAGGTCGGCCGAGACCAACTCGACGCGCACGCGGCTCGCGGACGGCACGTGGATGACCAGGTCGGAACCTTTGCCGCGATTGAGATTGTCCGGCGTTTCCACCTTTACCGTCGTCGTCGAACCGGATGTCTCGAACGTGAACGACTTCGTCATGTCGTCGAGCGTGCCTTTGACCATCACCTCGCTGCGATCCCA
>DATJGR010000259.1:0-5982 GCA_035494855.1 Pseudomonadales bacterium
CGCGCCGGCGCCGACACCGCGTTGGGAAAGAATACGTTTCCGGGATTGCTGGGCATCGATGCGGCGCGCGAACGCGCTGCGGCGTTGCATCGGGAAGCGATCGACGCGCTGCATCACGCACGCATCGAATCAGGTCCGCTGCACGCGATCGCTCGAGACATCATCGAGCGCTCGTACTAGACAAAACGGATTCCGAACAGCGTCCCAAGGTGTTGAATCGCCTTGGCGCCTCAGTAAAGTTGTTTGAGCACCAGCACGCCGGCCTGCTGATCCATCTTCACCTTGTGCAGGAACGACATGCCAAGCAGCACCTCGAGCGGATAGTCGCCGGGGATCACGGCGGCCCGCACGTGATGCGTCTGAATGCCGCCGACGGTGAGCGTATCGAGATCGACCAGGTACGAATTGACCTGCCCTTGCGCCGTGACCACCGCCGCGCGTTCCGGCGATTCGGCAAATGGAATACCCATCTGCTTGGCGGTACGTTCACTGATCGCGACGAGCGACGCGCCGGTATCGACGAGGAAGTCGACCATGTGGCCGTTGATCGAACCCTGCACGCGGTACTGGCCGACCTGGTCCGGCGCAATGGACAAGCTGGCCTGGTTCGCGGCCTGGAAGGTGCCGCCGACACGGTCGCTGAGCGTCAGTTTGTACGTCTCGTCCTTGTAGCGGACCACTGCATGCTGCGCATCCGATTCGATCAGCGTGGCGCCCTCGGGTGACGTCTGGCCGACGGTCAGGTAATGCTCTTTGCCTAACACGCGGATCATGGCGCGGTCTTTGAACAAGCCCACCGCCTCGACCGGCGCGTTGCCCGACGCCGACATCGCCGCGGACGTCACCAGTCCAAATAGCGCTCCACGACATCCTGCGATGATTCTGCTTCCGGGACGATTCATATCGGCGCTCCGCGATTCCCCTCGAATCATACGTCCGCGTATCGGCGCGACCGTGAACGATTCATGCAGCGATCAGCGCGACTGAGAGCTGCAGCACAACTGCAGCGAGAACTCCTGCGAGGACATCGTCGAGCACCACACCGAGGCCACCCGGAACGCGGCGGTCCGCCCACGACACCGGCCACGGCTTCATGATGTCGAACGCGCGGAACAACAGGAAACCGACGCCAACCCACAGCAACGATTTCGGCGTAGCGACCAGCGCCGCCCACTGGCCGACGAATTCGTCGAGCACGAACGCCGATGCGTCGCCGACGCCGGCTGCGCGACACGCGCGATCGACGACCCAGACCGCCAGCAACGTCACCCCGACTACGAACCCGAGTTGATACGGCAGCGGCAGATCCGCGATCAGGAACCACCAGATCGGCAACGCGAGCAGACTGCCGACCGTGCCCGGAGCTTTCGGCGCAAGACCGCTGCCGAACCCGGTCGCCAGCAGCACGAATGGATTCCTGAGATCGGTGACGGCGATGCGGCCTTTGCCGTCAGCGGAAATGGCGGAATCCCCGGCCTTGCAAAACCACCGCACGACCGCCGGACTGCACCGACACGCCGTTTCCCGCCTCGATGCGGCCGATCACCGAGACCCGCTCCGGCAATCCACTCAGGCGCGCGCGGTCCTCCGGTGCGATTGTGAAGCACAACTCGTAGTCGTCGCCGCCCGATGCGGCCTGCGCTGCGGTACTGCCTGGCGCGAGCGGAACCGAATCGAGATCGATCACACCGGCCACGTGGCTAGCCGCGCAGAGGTGGCCGAGGTCGGCCACCAGTCCGTCGGACACGTCGATAGCCGCCGTCGCGATGCCGCGCAGCGCGCGTCCCAGCGCAATCCGCGGTTCCGGGAGGTAGTAACGCCGCAACTGATAGTGCTGATCGCTTTCGGTGGCCGCCAGCAACGTGGCAAATCCGGGCGGCGTCGCGAGGTCGCTCCGTTCGAGCGCTGCGGCGGCCCCGCCCAATACGCCGCTGACGCACACCAGATCGAGCTCACGCACGCCGCTGCGCGCGATCGCTTCGTTCGCCGCGCAGTGTCCATGCACACTAACGGATATATTGAGGGGTCCGCGAGCGATATTTCCGCCTGCGATCTTCACACCGAAGCGTGTGGCTGCTGCCGCCACACCGTGCGCGAACCGCTCGAGCCATTCGGCGGAACCGTCCGGTAGCGTGAGCGCGATCAGCGCGTAATCGGGTTCGGCGCCCATCGCAGCAAGGTCCGAGATGCTGACGCCGAGCGACCGGAATCCGACCAGGTCGGCCGGAGCCGCGCCAGGAAAGTGCACATCGGCCACGAGCGTATCGATGGAACTGACGACGACCGAATTCGCAGGCATGCGTATGACCGCGGAATCGTCCCCCGGGCCCAACAGAATCGCCGGACCGCGAGCACTTTCGCCGAGGATTTCGATCAGCCGGTCGATGAGTTCGAATTCATCCATCGGCCGCGACTTCGCGGGCCCGTTGGGATCGCGCGACCGCATCCAGAACGCCGTTGATGTAGCGGTGGCTCTCTTCGGCGCCGAATACGCGAGCGAGGCCGACGGCTTCGTCGATTGCCACCTTGAACGGAACGTCGTGCCGGTGACACAGCTCGTAAACGCCCATCCGCAGCAGCGCGAGTTCCACGCGATCGAGCTCGAGCACTTTGCGGTCGAGCAGCGGAGCGAAACACTCGTCGAGCGCGGCGCAGCTTGCGATGACGCCACGCAGGACTTCGTGAAAGAACTGTGCGTCGACCCGTTCGAAATTCGGGTCCTCGCGGAATTGACGTTCGATTTCCGCCTCGTCGGCGCCCGACATCTGCCACTGATACAGCGCCTGCAGCAGGAGGCGCCGCGCTCGGCGTCGGGACCAGGGATCGAAGCGCACCTCAGACATACCGTTTACTCAGCCGATCTTGTCGAGCAGGGTGACCATCTCGAGCGCAGTCATCGCCGCGTCGGCGCCTTTGTTGCCCGCTTTCGTGCCGGCGCGTTCCACAGCCTGCTCGATCGAGTCGGTGGTGAGAACGCCGAACGCGACCGGCAGCGACAGTTCGAGACTCATGCGCGCGAGCCCGGCCGCGCATTGACCCGCGACGTAATCGAAGTGCGGCGTGGCACCGCGGATCACCGCGCCGAGCGCAATGATCGCATCGTGCTGCACCTTGCCTTGCGCAACGCGCTTCACCGCGAGCGGCAGTTCGAAACAACCGGGCACTTTGATCAGCGTGATGTCTTTGGCGTTGACTCCATGACGTACCAGCGTGTCGATGGCGCCCTCGACGAGGCTGTCGACGATATAGCCGTTGAATCGCCCCGCCACGATCGCGAATTTGCGGCCGCTTCCGCCGAAATCGCCCTCGATCGTCTTCACGTCAGTCATGAGTCGTCTCCAAGTATTGCGGCTAAGTCTAAGCGCTATGCGGCAATGCGCAAAATCTGCAGGCGCAGATCGTCTCCAACGAGGCGCACGTCGGCGATCGTGCCGTTTATGGACTCTGCCAAACGATCGACGGACAGTTCCGCAAAGGGGCGCGCGTCGCGCCCGAGCAGTTTCGGCGCGAGATAGACGATCGCCTCGTCCCACAATGCGCGCCGCAGCACCTCGCCGGTGAGCGTCGCACCGGCTTCGACCAGCAACTCGTTCACGCCGCGCGAGGCGAGGTTCGCGAACAGCGCCGCGAGGTCCACCCGCGGACCGCTCGTTTCGAACACTTCGGCGCCGGCATCGACGAGCGCTTGCTTCCGGTGACCGGAAGACGCTGCTATGAGCGCCTTGCCCGGAGCGTGCAGCACGCGCGCCGTGGGCGGCGTGCGGAACGTCGAATCGGCCACCACGCGCAGCGGCTGCCGGAGTGTGCCGTCCACCATATAAACGGCGTCCCGCACGTTCAGCTGCGGATCGTCCGCGAGCACCGTACCGACGCCGGTGACGATCGCGCAACTGCGTGCGCGCCAGTACTGCACATCGGCGCGCGCTTGCGCACCCGTGATCCACTGGCTTTCACCGGATGCCATCGCGGTGCGTCCGTCGAGCGAGGCCGCCACCTTCACGCGTACCCACGGCCGTTGCTCGGTGAAGCGCAGGAAGAACCCTTTGTTCAGTGCGAGCGCCGCGGGACGTTCGACGACGTCTACCATTATTCCGGCAGCGCGCATCCGCCCGATCCCCATTCCGGCAACGCTCGGGTTCGGATCACGCGACGCGATGACGGCGCGACCGATGCGTGCCGCGATCAGCGCGTCGGCGCACGGCGGCGTCTTTCCGTGATGCGCGCATGGTTCGAGCGAAACGTAACAGGTCGCCCCTTCGATCGATTGGTCAGGCGATTGTCGGGCGGCGTCCGTCAGCGCCTCGACTTCCGCGTGCGGGCCGCCGGCGCGATGGTGCCATCCCCGCCCGATCACCCGACCGTCGCGCACCAGCACGCAACCGACGCGCGGGTTTGGCGTGGTCGAGAACAGGCCGTTGCTGGCCAGCTCGATCGCCGCGTCGAGAAACAGCAGATCGGACTCGGTCACGGTTACAGATCGCCTTTGATCTTCGCGCGCGCCGCGACGTCGTCGTCGCGGCCTTTGGTGAGCTTGCGGATTTCTTCCTGGAATTCGCTCACGTCCTGGAAGTCGCGATACACCGAGGCAAATCTAACGTACGCGACGCCGTCCATCTGGCGCAGTTCGCGCATCACTTCCTCCCCGACCATCCGCGATGGCAGCTCGCGTTCACCGGACGAACGCAGGCGATGCATGATGCGCGCGATGCCGGCTTCGATTTCCTCCGTGCTCACCGGACGCTTCTCGAGCGCGCGCAGCAATCCCGAACGCAGCTTCTCTTCGTTGAACGGTTCGCGAATGCCGTCGCGCTTGACGATGCGCGGCATCACCAGCTCGGCGGTTTCGAACGTGGTGAAGCGTTCACCGCACGTCTGGCATTCGCGGCGACGACGCACCTGATCGCCGTCGGCAACGAGCCGCGAGTCGATCACCTTGGTGTCGTCGGCGCCGCAGAACGGGCAGTGCACGGCGCGTTCTCAGTTCGCAGCGGCGTACACGGGGAAGCGACGGCAGAGTTCGAGTGCTTTGTGCTTCACCGAGCCGATCATGTTGTCGTTCTTCAGATCGTCGAGCACGTCGCACATCCAATGCGTGAGCGTCTTGCATTCGGCTTCCTTGAAGCCGCGCGTCGTGACGGCGGGCGTGCCGATGCGTAAGCCGCTGGTCACGGCTGGAGAGCGCGGATCGTTCGGCACCGCGTTCTTGTTGACGGTGATGTTCGCGCGGCCCAATGCGGCGTCCGCGCCTTTGCCGGTGATCTTCTTGTCGATCAGGTCCAGCAGGAACAGATGGTTGTCGGTGCCGCCGGAGACGACCTTATATCCGCGCTGCTGGAACTCCGCCGCCATGACGCGCGCGTTGGCGAGCACCTGTTTCTGATACGACGCGAACGCCGGTTCCATCGCTTCCTTGAAGCACACTGCTTTCGCGGCGATGACGTGCATCAGCGGTCCCCCCTGCGTGCCAGGGAACAGCGCCGAGTTCAGCTTCTTCTCGATGTCGGCGTTTTCACGCGCGAGGATCATGCCGCCGCGCGGGCCGCGCAGCGTCTTGTGCGTGGTGGTGGTGCCGACGTCGGCGAACGGCACCGGGCTGGGATACAGGCCGACCGCCACCAGACCGGCGACGTGCGCCATGTCGACCAGGAAATAGGCGCCCACCGAATCTGCAATGTCGCGGAAGCGTTGCCAGTCGAGCTTGCGCGAGTATGCCGAGAATCCGGCGACGATCAGCTTCGGCCGATGCTGCTGCGCCAGCGCCGCGACCTGTTCGTAGTCGACTTCACCGGTCTCCGCAACGAGGCCGTACTGAACCGCGTGATACACCTTGCCCGAGAAGTTCACCGGCGCGCCGTGCGTGAGGTGGCCCCCGGCATCGAGACTCATACCCAGCACCACGTCGCCCGCCGAGAGCAGCGCCAGGTACGCCGCGGCATTGGCTTGCGACCCCGAGTGCGGCTGCACGTTCGCGAAGGCGGCACC
>DATJGR010000260.1:0-22211 GCA_035494855.1 Pseudomonadales bacterium
CTATTTCGGGAACATCAGTTGCACCTGCGCGCGAATCTGCCAGTCCGCACCGAACTGCGGCTTCTCGACGTTGTAGTACGCGCCGATCTGGGAATTCACCGGCAGCTTCCCGAAGTGGAAGATCTTGCCCACGCCACCACCGATCGGAACGGTCCACTGGTCGTCGCTCGACGCCTTCCAGTCCACGGTGATGATCGGCGCGCTCGTCAGATAGAGCCCGCCCTTGAAGTTGTAATTGATGAACGGCTGCATCAAGCCGTTGTTGAACTTGCCTCCCTGCCGGTCCTTCGACAGTGCCCACACGTTGTTCGCCAGCACGCCGTAAACCCACGGGCTGCCCTTCTCGAGGTGCAGCACCACGAACGACGGACCCGCGCCCCAGTTGCCGTTACCGAGTTCCGAACTGTTGTGCGTCGGCAGTTGCAGCACGGGACCCACGCCCCAGATCCAGTGGCCCGGTTGCGCCGGCGACAGGAACGCTGTGAAGGTGGTGTCACCAATCCCTTGCTGGCTGCTGACATTCGGCGCGAGTTCGGGCTGCGAAATCACCGGCAGAATCGTGCGGGTGATGACGTTCCAGTCCTCGTTGATCGAAACGGGGATCACCGGCTGGATGTTGAGGATGTTCTGCGTCTTCTCTTCCGGGCCGAAATTGAAGTTCGTGTTGTTCTGGAACGGCACGCTGATCAGATCGCCGACGGGATTCTGGGCGATCTTCGCGAGTTCCTCGGGGCTCAGCTCTGCGTGTGCGGATGCAACGCCCGACAACAGCGCGCAAAACAAGAACCTTCGTACCACTCCGCTCGAGCGAACGCGTACTCCTGCCTTCATGGAAGCCTCCTGTTCGATTCGCGCGGCCCTCCGCCGCGCCCAAGTGAGTCAGTTGGAACACCAGCTCCGGTTAGTTGGTGGATGCAGGTGTGGAGGGTGTGGAAGGTGTCGCTGCTGGCGCTGGCGCGCCCGCGATTTCGATCTTCGCCGCTGCCTTCAGCGTCTCAATCTGTTTCTTCACGTTCTGCTGCTGAATCTGTTGCGTGAGTTGAGTCTTCACGTCTTCGATCGGCGGCGCTTCGATCGGTTTGACGTCCTCCAGCAGGATGACGTGATAGCCGAATTGCGTTTTCACCGGCTCTTCAGTGAACGTGCCTTTCTCCAGTTTGCTCACGGCGGCACCGAATGCCGGATCCATCCGCTTGAGGTCGAACCATCCCAGATCGCCGCCGCGGTCCTTCGATCCTTCGTCCTTGGAACGCTCGATTGCGAGCTTCGCGAAAGCGCCGGGATCCTTCTTCAACTTCGCGATGATCTCCTTCGCTTCGGATTCTTTGTCCACCAGGATGTGCCGCGCCTGGTACTCGTTGCCGGTGATCGTTCCCTTGATCCGGTCATACGCGGCCTTCACCGCCTCGTCGGACACCGGATTGTTCTTGATGAAGTCTTCGACATAGGCGTTCGCCAGTACCGATTGCTTCAATGCCGCCATCTGCTCGGCGACCTCGGGACTCTTGTCCAGGCCCTTCTTCAACGCTTCTTCCGACAACACTACTTGCAGCGTGAGCTGGTCGATGATCGTAGAGCGTGCTTCCGGCGTGTCGGGACGACCCGCGCCGACACCGCGCTTCGCAATCAGGTCGACCATCCGCTGACTGATCGGCGTTCCGTTCACGGTCGCTGCCGGGGCCTCTTTCGCGACGGATACCGCAGGCGTTGCGACACTGTCGTTCTTTGCCGGATTGCACGCGCCGACTGCCAGCAACAGCGCCGCGCAGAAGACCAGAGTCGCCGATTTGCCGAATCTCATTTCGATTCCTTCTATAGATGAAGCGGGCGGCCCTTTCGAGGGTCGCCCGCGCCGGCAGTCTAGCAATTTCGAAGTTCCATTTTGGTGGCCGTCAGTTGGCCGGCGCCGGCAGCGTCTCCAACTGCTTCAGCCGCTGCATGGCTTGCATCGCCTGAATCGAGTTGTAGTTGATGCCCGCCGCATTGAGGCTGCTGCCCTGCTGGAACGGAAACTCCGGCAGTGTGCTGAGAAACGCTTTCAGTTTTTCCTGCACCGGCACGAACAGCCAGATGTTGTCCGCGTACCAGCGCAGATACAGGCCCGATTCGCGCGGCGCCTTTTCATAAGGGTCAGCGCGCAGGTTCACGATCTCGGGCCAGCCCGGCACGTCGCGCACCGCCGTGGCGATGTTGCCTTCCTGGATCGCGAACGAAACCTTCCAGTCGTTCCAGCGGACTGCGTTCAGCTCACCGCCCTGGCCAAAGTAGAAGATCTCTTCGCGCGGACCTTTTGCGACTTCGCCTTTGAAGAACGGCAGGAAGTTGTAGCCGTCGAGGTGGGCTTTCCAGGTTTTTCCGTTCGCTTTGTAGCCGCTCTTCACCTTCTCGACGATGTCCGGCTCGCCGGCCGCCGCGAGCAGCGTGGGCAACCAGTCTTCCTGCGAGAAGATGTCGTTGATCACGGAGCCGGGTTTGATCACACCGGGCCACCGCACCAGCATCGGCACGCGGAAACCACCTTCCCACGTGGTGCCTTTTTCACCGTGGAACGGCGTGGTGCCGCCGTCGGGCCAGGTGCCCGTCTCCGCGCCGTTGTCGGTGCCGTACACGACGATCGTGTTGTCCGCAATGCCGAGGTCATCGAGCTGCTGCAACACCTTTCCGACCATGTCGTCGTGTTCGACCATTCCGTCTGGATAGAGACCGATGCCGGTTCGGCCGACCGCGGACGGCTGCAGATGCGTCCAAACGTGCATGCGCGTGGTGTTGAACCAGACGAAGAACGGCTTCCCCTCTTTCGCGGCGTTAGCGACGAACTTCTGTTCAGCGGCGTAAATTTCCTGATCGACCGTCGGCATGCGCGCCTGCGTCAGCGCGCCGGTGTCTTCGATCTTCTGTCCGCCCTTGCCGTCGCTCCACGTGTGCAGCACACCGCGTGGACCGAACTTCGCCTTGAACGCCGGATCCTTCGGGTAGTAGTAAGTCTCCGGCTCCTCCTCGGCGTTGAGGTGATAGAGATTGCCGAGGAATTCGTCGAAGCCGTGCATCGTCGGCAGGTGCGAGTCGCGATCGCCGAGATGGTTCTTGCCGAACTGGCCGTTCGCGTAGCCCTGCTGCTTCAACAGGTCGGCAATCGTCGGCGCCCAATCTGGTATGCCCTGCGGCGAACCCGGCATCCCGATGGTGAGCAGACCCGTGCGGAACGGATGCTCGCCGAGGATGAACGACGCGCGGCCGGCCGTGCAGCTCTGCTGGGCGTACGCGTCGGTGAACAACGCGCCTTCGGTGGCGATGCGATCGATGTTCGGCGTCTTGTAGCCCATCAGTCCGCGGCTGTACGCGCTGATGTTGTCGACGCCGACGTCGTCGCCCCAGATGACGAGGATGTTGGGTTTCCTGGACTCTGCGCCCCAGCTGGGCGAGCACAAAATGGCTATGGCCAGAGTTACAGCCGCTCTCGCGGCTATCTTCGCGACGCGGTGGGCTTTCATCACTCGAATCCTCCAGTTGCGGTCAAAGGAAAGGGGCGGCAAATGCCGCCCCTCTGTTTCAGACGCTGCGAATCACTGGCTGGGGTGGCCGGATTCCTGCATCTCTTTCAGGATGCCGTCCAGGTTGTAGGTTTCCGGTGCCTGCATTGGCGGGAATGTCTTGTATGACATCAGCTCCTTGAGCCAGAGCAACTGCCCGATCGGCAGGATGTTCCAGTCGTAGAGATAAGCCGTGCTGGGCGAGCCGATCGAACCGCCGTATCCGATCAACGTCACGTCGGTACTGCCGGACGTCGTTTCGAATGGGTCACGCTTGATATTGGTGATCTGCGTCCAGTGGTAGGTGCTAGCGCCGAACAACCCACCAGTCGCGTTGGCTGGCACCATGGTGTAGTAGAACTTCCAGTTGTTGTAGCGAACGGCCGACGGTTGCGAACCTGTGTAGTAGAAGAACACATTGCGCGCGGATTTCTCCGCGTCCCCCATGAGGTACTCAGCATTGTCCATACCGTCGAGCGTGGTCTTGACGATGCCCGAGTACTTGCCGCCTTCGATCTGTTTCTTCAGTGCATCACCCTTCGCACCTCCAGCGACGTTGACGAGCGACGGCAACCAGTCGAGTGACGAAACCATCTCGTTCTTGACCGTGCCGGGCTTGATATGACCCGGCCAGCGCACCACCAACGGCGCACGCATGCCACCTTCCCACGTCGTCAGTTTGCCCCCTTTGAACGGCGTGGTACCGCCGTCCGGGAAGGTAATCACCTCTGCGCCGTTGTCGGTCGTGAATGCGACGATCGTGTTGTCGAGTTCACCCATGTCTTCGAGCTTCTTCAACACGTAACCGATGTTGTCATCCATCTGCTTCATGCCGGCTTCGTTGAGTCCCCAATCCTTGCCTCCCTGTGCACCAATCATGGCTTCGTACTTCGGCGACAGTACCGTCGTGATATGCATCCGAGCCGGGTTGTACCAGACGAAGAATGGCTTGTTGGTCTTCTTGGGGTCGTTGCGATCGAGGAAGTCGATGACCTTAGCCGAAATCTCTTCGTCGACTCCCTTCGACCGTTCGAGCGTCAACGGACCTTCGTCCTTACAGCTCGTGCTCTTCTGCGTGCCATCGGAAGATTTACACCAGATGACCGGGCGCGGCGGAGTTAGACACGTTGCGGTGCGCGGATCGACCGCACCGGGAACGTCGGGCAGGCCGGTAATGGGCGTGTTGATGCACGGCGGCGCCACGGACTGTTCGGTAGGTGATTTGTTGATGTCGGGGAAACTCACGCCCTGCATCGCGTCGAGGTGGTAGAGATAGCCCCAGAACTCCTGGAACCCGTGCGACGTCGGCAGCGCCTCGAAATGGTCGCCGAGGTGGTTCTTACCGAACTCACCGGTGTTGTAGCCGAGATCGAGCAGGAACTTGGCGATGGCGGGCGTGCCGGGACGCAGCCACGACGGACTTCCGGGCAACTGCGGCGGAATCATTCCGGTCCGCAGCGGATGCATTCCGGTGAAAAACGCGTTGCGACCTGCTGTACAGCTCTGTTCCGCGTAGTAGTCGGTGAACATCGCACCTTCATGACCGATGCGGTCGATGTTCGGCGTCTCTCCGACCATCAGCCCGCGGTGGTAGATGCTCGGCTGCATCCAGCCGATGTCGTCTCCCATGATGAACAGGATGTTGGGTTTCCTGCCCGAATCTGCCGCGAAGGCGGACGGTGCGGCGAGGGCCAGCAGTGCACCCGCCATCGCCGCCGTCGCGAGTAGCTTCTTCAGGTTCATTTTGGACTCCATACGTAGGTTCAGGGATTACTGCCTGTTAGCGCGCCATTTGTAGCAACGATGCGTTCGACGAGTAACTAGCCTTTGGTTCAGGGGCATTGTCGTCGAGGGCCTGGCGCCGCCCCTTAACACAGTTGGCTACTCGAACGCGAAGATCTTCTTCCAGTCGCCTTTCATGCTGATGACGGTCCAGCCTTTCTGTTTCGCTTCGTCATAAAGCGCTTGCGTCAACGTGCCGATCTTCGAATCCGGAAGTCCGGTTGCGGGGCCATACGCATACTCTCGCTTTGCGTCGTCGTGCAGCACCAGCATCGACAATCGGGCACCGTCTCCGGCCCCCGCGTACTCGAGCATCTGTTGATCGCCGGTCGAATTGCCGAACGCGGCATGCGGACGCTGGCCGATCATCAGATGAATGCCTTCGGGCTTGCCGGCGTTGTTGTCGTTGAGCATCAGCTTCGGCACTTTGGTCAGCTGCGGTGTGCCGTCCTTCGCGTATCCATACTCCGTCGCGAGCGCAGACCCAACGACCTGATCGGGGGTTATTCCGTAAACCTTCTGCGAGTACACGCGAACGAAGTCCTGGCCGAAACCGGTGACGATGTAGGTCTTGTAGCCGTGCTCACGCAGAAAGCTCAGCAGCTCGATCATCGGCAGATAGGTGAGCTCCGTGTATGGCTTCTTCCAGCGCGGGTCCTTCGCGCTGCTCAACCACTTTGCCACTTCGGCGTTGAACTGATCCGTGGTCATGCCGGTGAGCGTCGCAACAATGATCTTCTCGAGATCGGGCATCGGCAGCTTGGCAATCGCTTCACGATCGCCGGACATCACTGTCTTGAACGGTTCGACGTTCTTCAGCTCCGGCTTTTGCGCCACGAGCGCCGGCACGCGATCGAGGCAATACATCAATTGACCGTATACCGGATGCTCGACCCACAACGTGCCGTCCTGGTCGAATGTGGCGATACGCTCTTCGGGCGGCACGAACTTCGGGCTCGATTTCTCCGTCGTGACCTTCACGAACTCGAGGATGGCCTTCTTCGCGGGTCCGTCGTTCCATGATGCCAACGCTTCGGCGGAGGCGCGAGCTTGGAATCCCATCAAGGCGACGACGGTCAATGCCCACATCAGCTTTGGTCTTGTCACAAACGCTTTCCTTCTTAGTGGCTTTACACAGTTGGATACGGCATCGGTCCGAAAAAGATCCGCGTAATCTTGTCTTTGCCGATAACACGAACGAGTTCGTGCATCGTGCAGTACATGAGAATCAGCGCGAACAGCAGGATCTGCACCGCCCAGAAACGCGGCCACACCATGCTCGACAGCAGCTCCTCGTTACCGGCAATCAGCCCGCCCGCTTTACGCATGGCATCGATGAGCCGCTCGACGTAGTGAATGAGACCCGACGCAATCAAGTAGATGAGGGTCTTCCACGCGACGTTGAAACCCAGCGGCCTATCCGGATAGCGGTTGATCAGCGGCAGCATGTCGGCGAGCAGCACCGCCTTGCCGAGAATCAGCGCCGCCACGGCGATCGATACGGTCGACGAGATCGGGATGCCTTCCCCCTTGCTCATCAACGACCGGATCAGAGCCACGATGTGCAACGCGACGAAGAAGAACGCGGTGGGCGGAAGAATCAGCAGGAATTCTTCCTTGGCCTTCTCGGTGATTGTGCTCATCGTCCAGCTCCAGTCGTTCGAGGGGAACGTCAGCCGCATAGCGCGGCTTCGACCGCCGCGAGCAGGACGTCGTTTGAAAACGGCTTGCGCAGCAACCGCGCGCCGCTCTGAGCCGCCGTCTGGTCGATATCCTCCGCATCGCTCGCGGTGATGAAGATGACCGGGATGTCGACGTGCTGCGCCCGCATGCGCTTGATCACGTCGAAACCGGTCAGGCCCGGCATGTGAACGTCGAGCAGCACACAGGCTGGCTGCTCGTTCGCGAGCGAATCGAGAAATTCTTCTCCGGATGCGAACGCGGCGACTTTGTAATCGGCCAGCCGCAGCAGACGTCCGAGCGCAGTCCGCACCGGAGCTTCATCGTCAACCACAGCGACAGACACGGTCTTCACCGCATCACGCTACAGTCGTGCGGTAGGCGCCGGTACTAACCTTTGGTCAAGGACGCCGCAGATTCACGGCGCATCGCGGGCGTCCGCGCGCGCGACGATGTGCATCAGTTCGGCGACCGACTTCGCGCGCATGCGCTCCATGATGCGAGCGCGGTGATACTTCACCGTCTGCTCAACGATGCCGAGGTCGAAGGCAATCTGTTTGTTGAGTTTGCCGGCGACCACCGCCGCCAGTACTTCGCGCTCGCGCGGCGTCAGCGTCTCGAGTCGCCGACGATACTCGACACCGTCCGTGCGGCCGTGACGGTGGGCGGCGTGCTGCTCGATCGCCGCGCGTATCGCGGCGTTGAGCGCGTCACCTTCGACCGGTTTCGTCAGGAAGTCCGCCGCACCCGCCTTGATCGCGCGTACCGACATCGGAATGTCGCCGTACCCGGTAAGGAACACGATTGGCAGCGTCTCACCCGCATCGCGCAAACGTTGCTGTAGCCCCAGACCATCGAGCCCCGGCAGATCGACGTCGAGTACGAGACATCCGGGTGCCGCAGCGTAGTCCGCGAGAAATGCCTCCGCGGAGCCGAACGTGGTCACGCGCCAACCGTCCGCGCGCAGCAGCCGCGCGATCGCCCGCGCCACCGCGGCGTCGTCGTCCACGACGAAGATCGTGTATCGGTCGGCTTCGTCGACGGTCATGCGGCACGCGCCGGCAGCGCGACGCGAAACGTCGCGCCCTTGTCCGAATTGTTGGCGGCCGTCAACGTTCCACCGTGTGCCGCTACGATCGTGCGGCAGATTGCGAGACCGATCCCCATGCCGCCGGACTTCGTCGTCCAGAACATGTCGAAGATCCGATCGAGCGCGTCGCCTGCAATGCCCGGACCGGCGTCGGTCACGTCGACCCCAACGGCCGTTCCGACCGTGCGAGTGCGGATCGACAGGGCCCGTTCCGCTTCCGGCGCGGAGGTCATTGCGTCGGCTGCGTTGACGATCAGGTTCATGAACACCTGCTGCAGTTGCACGCGTTCACCTTCGATCGGCGGCAGGTTGGAGGCGAAATGGGTGGCGACGGCGACCTGCCGGGTCACGAGGTCGGTGTGGAGCAGGCCGAGCGTCTCTCGAATCAGTTCGTTCACATCGACCGGCCGCAGTTCCCGTTCGCCGCGTTTGTACAGCGCACCGAGACGACGGATGACCTGCGATGCGCGATTGTCCTCCGCGATGATGTCGTTGCAGATCGCGCGCAGTTCGTCGAGGTCGAGATCATCACGGCGCAGCATCTTCTGCGCCGCTTCCGCATTGCTCAGAATCGCCGCCAACGGTTGATTCAACTGATGAGCGATCGATGCCGACAACTGCCCGAGCAGCGACACGCGCGTCATGTGGCCCAGTGCGGTGCGATCCTGTTCGGCCTGCAGTTCTGCGGTCTTGCGTTGCGTGATGTCGATCGCCACACCGCGCAAACGCGCCGGGCTGCCTTGCTCGAGACGGCCGCGCGCCGCGAACCAGCGCACCTGGTTCGGCTGCACCACGCGATACTCGATGTTCAGTTCTTCGTCATTGTCGACCGCATTACGCACCGCGCGCTTCAGCGCATCGCGGTCGGCCGGGTGGGCGATTTCGAGCACCTGGTCGAAGTCCACCGCCGCCGGTTCCTTCGAGAGCGGTGCGTGCGGCACGCTGGGCGCGCTCATCGCGGCGCCATTCGCCGTGGTGTCCGATGCCACGTTCCAGATCCAGTTGCTGAGCCGAGCGGTGCGCGCGGCCAGCACCATCCTCCGCTCGCTCGCTTCGAGCGCTTCGGCCGTGCGGCGCTGCAAGCGCCTTTCGTAAAGGAGCGCAAGGATCAAGCCTGTCTGCAACAGCATCACCGCGAGCGCGATCAGCGCCACCTGACCGTAGGTTTCCCAGAATGTCGGCGTTTTGAAGCGAACGATCGCATCGTCGGGCAACTGGTCTTCGGTGATGCCCCACCGCCGCGCCTGCCGCCAGTCGATCTGCAGCGACGATGCGGTGCTCGCCGGAACGGCGATCGCGCTCGGCGACGTGCCGTCGAGAATGCGATTCACCAGCGCGGCGGCGTCCCTTCCCATTTCGCCGTAGCTCGGCATGACGCCACCGACGATGCCCGCACCGATGAACGTGTTGAACGGTCCGTAGACCGGTGCGTGTGATGCTTCGGCAATGATCTGTGCAGATTCGCGAGGACTGAACTGGCGGCCGGCGCCATCAGTGAAGAAGCCCGGAGTGAACACGACATCCGTGGGTCCGAGCGCCCGGACGCGCTGCAGGATCGCATCCATCGACAGACCGGCGAGCGACTCGACGCTGACGCGGCCATTGAGGCGCGCGATCTCACGCGCCAATTCGGCTTCATCGCGACGATCGAATTGATTTGCGCCGGTGATGAGGATCAGTCGTGTTGCCTTGGGATGGAAGCGCAGGGCCTGTTCGATCGTGCCGGCATAGTCGAATGCAACCGGCACTCCGACGACGTCGTGCGGCAGCGGCGCCAGGGCGTCAATCTCGGCCGGCGACAACCCGATGAAGACCATCGGGACATTTGGGAACATGACCGCGCGGTTCTGCACCAGGAAGCGCAGTGCATATTCGCCACCGGCAACGATGACCTCCGGGGCGGTCGATGCGTATTTTTGAGCGAGGAACGTCGACGTGGTGGCCTCGTAGGCATCACCGGCGAATCGCGACCGATCGAGGAACTCGGTGAAGAGCTCGATGGGGCGCCCGGGAGCGCCGATCAGCGATTCCCGAAGTGCGGAGTCGACCTCCAGATTGGCCGGCAACAGGCGATTGTCCGAATAGACCACCAGAACGTTGCGCACCGGATCCGCCATCGCCGGCAACGCCAGGCACAAGGATAGCCAGAGCAGCAGAAGCGTCTTCAGGTCGCCCGAATCGCGACGGCGCCGAAGTGGCGCGATGCTCGGCCTTCTCGAGTGGATCAGCGCGTCCATTTGCTCGCGGGAGAACGTCGGTCGGGGCGTGAAATACTATCATCGCGATCCGGTCGCTGCCCTCGCATTGCCTATCGGTGTCTGAGTCGCGCGGGCGTCAGCGCCGCAAAACCTGATCTTGCGTCGCGCTGGCGGAGAGGCTCTCCTCTATGAACCTCAGCACCGTTTCGAGGAGCGCCTCGCGTGGGTAAGCATTCTGCGTCACGAACATGCCGCCGACCCCCGGGTGCGAGCGAGCGATGGGCAGCGCGACAGCCCAGTGATCCGCATTGAGGTACCCCATCAGCACGCTGCCGGGGACCACCTGGTCGTAGAAGATCATCTGGCTGTCGTTGCGACTATCGATGCTGGCAAGCGTGCGATAGCTCGACTTGAGGATCGACGAAATGCGTTCTGGCTGTGGGAAGGCGACGAGTGAGTAGAACCGCACATCCGGCGGCAACGGATTCCGCGCCAGCCATGCACGCCGTACTGCGGGTAGCAGACTCGCGACTCCGCCGCCATCGCCGGGGCCACATGTGGCGCCCGGGAAATGCTGCATGAGATCGGCCTGGTATTGTTCCGCATTGTTCGCCAGCGCAGACCCACCGATCGAACCCGCCGCGCTGACCATCGCCGCAACGCGGCTACGTATCTCCGGGTAAGCGACCAGCGCCTCGAGAATGTCGGGCGCGCCCTTCGAATAGCCGATCAGCACCAGATTCGGTGAGGTGCTTTCCGGCATCGCCAACAGCGCATCGCGGATCTGCCGGGCATTGTTTTCACTACTCGATAATGCATCGACCTTGATCTGCACAAGGTCGTAGCCGAACTGTTGCACGTGCTTCGCGACCGTGCCGGGCGGCTCCAGCCATTTCTCGAAACACTCATATCCGATGCCCGGCACCAGAACGCCGATCAGACGTCGGCTGGACGCACCAAGGTCGACGGGCTGGCCGGCACCGGCCGGTTCGCCGCCTAGTCGCGTCAGTGCATCTTCGCAAGGACGATAGTCCGGCAGATCATGTCCGTGCGCCTCGATCACCGCGCAATAGATCTCGCGAAAGCGCGCACGACCGTCAACCACGCTCGTGCTGGCTGCCGGAAGGAGCACGAGCGGCGGCGTATCCGATGAGTACCCGTAGAGCGGTTTCGTGCCGCACGCACCGAGCATCGAACACGCGACCACGACCAGCAACATCGCGGAGAGGCCGACAGACCGCGCCACAGCTATCCCGTCAGAATCTCGCGGAGCCGTTGGATAGATAATCATGTGTACAAACAACTCCATCGTGCCGCGGACGCATGCTGAGCGTATCCGCGCACCGACTCGGAGGAAAGTCCTGCAGGCTTAGAAGTAACGCCGCCAGTCGAAGATCAACCTCACGCCAATCGAGTAAACGCGATCGAGGTCGATTTCCGGTGCACCGACTGGAAAGATGACACCCTGCGAGTCGGGTATGTCTACACCGGCGAACACCTGGAAGACCAGGTCCGAGGTCTGGGTCATGTCGAAAGCACGGTAGGGGCGGTATTCGAAGATCGGGAAGTCGAAGTAGGTGGAGCGCAATTGAACGATCCTCGGCTGACCCAGTACCGGCCCGGGCGCCAGCAGGGTGTCGTCCGAAGTCACGCCAAAGAACGTCACCCCGATTTCGCGGCCGAGCACGAATTGGAATCGGCCAAATCGCGTTGCACGACCGCTCTGCCATGGAATCAGTCCGCCATTGGCGGCCGTTACGGCCATTTGCTGATAGGCACCCGGCGCGAAAAGATACATCGGCGACAGAAGCAGCAGGTCGCCGGGGATGAGATAGAACGGCATGCGCAAACGCGCGGTAAACGCAGTGCGTCCAGGGATCGCCGCGGTTAGGCTGCCGCCCTGCCGCGCAAACGGCGAGTCATTGAACTCGTTCGAGGACGCCGACTCGCCGCGGTAACCGACGCCAAAAAACACCAATCCGTCTCCTGATTCGTCGAGCACGCCATCGAGGCCGTAGCCCCCACGCAGTGACAACTCACCGCCCACGATGTAGCCACTGCCGGTATCCAGGTCGCTGTAGCCGCCGTCCATGTAGCGCGCATCGAGCAAGCCAGCCACACCCACGAACGCTCCGACTTCTGCGCGAAAGCGTGGCATCGCGCCGGGGCCCGACTCGAGACTGGGCACCGGAACCTGCGTGCCGACATCGAGTCCGTACTGCATGGCCACCGGATTCGTGCGCAATGCCTCCGGCCGAAGTTCGATCTTTTGGTTCTTGCAGACATCAAACGCCGCGGGTGTGCTCGCGGCCTGCGGCGTGTACGGGAATTCGACGCCGCTCGAACGTCCGCTCGCGACGTCGAGCAACTGCTCGAGACTCAGGCGAACCGTCGCGGCGGCGCGTTGCGCGTCTTCCGGCCGCATGTGCGCATCACCCATCAACACCACCGTGTTCGCGCCGCCCGACCACGTCATCACCTCTAGGCCGTGTTCGTTGTAGTAGTCGTGCGTACCCTTGCGTTGCGACACGTCGCCCCATGTCCCGGCCACGTGGCCCGCCGCGAACACGTCTTCGAGAAAATGCAGCGCAAACGCCTCGTCAGCGAGCATCGCGCGAGCGAGCGAACGACGCTCCTCGGCGGTCAGCTGTTCGTGTGCGATTCGGCTCGCCGTTTGCCCTGCGCTCAGGTGATACCAGCCGTACACACCGAGTGCATTGATCTCGGACACGCCCCCGCGCAACGTCGCTTGCCAGTACTCCGCCACGCTGAAATCGGGTCTCGGGCGCGGGAGCAGAAAGTGCGCGTTGCTCGATCCGGCGCGCGTCGCATATTCGGGATCCGCGCGCTGCAACCGGATGTCGGCCACCCGCAGCGCATTGACCATCTGCGCGCGCGCAGCCTCGCTTACGAGTTGAGCTTGCAGTTCGCCGATCGATCTCGGGGTCGCGCCGTCCGACGATGTCGGCGAATTCGCCGCAACGCGCGCGAGGTCGACCTTCAGTTGCGCGGCCACGTCTGCCACCTGGAGAATCCACGTCGAATCGGTCACCGTGTCGAGCATCTGCTTGCCCGAGCAAGAATGATCCCCGGCGATCGCGGGCATTGCCGCCCAGTCGATGCACTCGGGTGCGATGCCCTGCGCGCCGTCGGCCGCCTGCTCGCAGAGGCGCGCTTCGTTGCCCGCGCGGGCCTCCGCCCACAGGCCGTCGAGTATCCGGCGTCGGTCCGGATCGAGCGACTCGACCGCAAGAACGGTGATGTCGCGATGTTCTGGGTAAACCCAAGCGAAAGCGGGCGCCGCCACATATGCAAGCAGGAGTACACCGATCTGCAGTTGTGTTCCCATGGTCTCTTTCTCCCCTCCGATGCGGCGTCAGAACGTGAAGAACCAGACCGACCTTCTCTGGTGGTCTAGAGCTCCTCCTCGACGGACGCAAAATCGCTTCGAAGAGCGCCTCGCGCGGATAGTCGTTGCGTTCCGGCTGGGAAAGGCTGACGAGCGAGTAGAAGCGGAAGCCGTGTGCATTGGGTTCTGCGCCAGCCGCGCGCGACGGATGCTCGCGCGCAAACTTGCGACGGCTCTGCCATATCCCGAGCCGAACGCGGCCTCCAAACCGTTCTTTCCAAAAACGACATTAGATCCACATCGTTGCCGGGCATCAACTCTGCCGGCTGGCGTCAAACGTCGGAATCCAGCATCGCCTGGTGCGTGGCTTCCGTCGCGATGTCACCGGCCTGCTGACCGGACCGCCGCAGCACGTCGGCGCGCGCCTGCCAGATGCGCGCGAACTGGTTGTTCAGAGTCGGATGCTCCTGCAGTGCCCGCGCGACCACGTCGCCCGGAATGCGAACGGCCTCCAGATCGGTTGCGGCCACGATGAGCGTATCGCTCGCTTGCGCGCGGGCGAGCGACGTCACGCCGAGCACTTCGTTCGCCCTGAAGTGAATCGATCCCGCCTCGCCGGATTCGTTAGGGTAGGAACCCACCGCCTCACCGGAGGTGATCACGAAGACATTGCGCGGCACTTCACCGGCCGCGATCAGACGTTCACCCTTGCCGAACAGCACGAGGTCCGCTGCCATCGCAAGACGTGCGATCGCGTCGTCGGGCAGCACGCGGATGCCTTCCGCGTGGCGCAACAGCGCTTCCATCCGCTGTTGCACGTCCATCGGATCTTCGGCGGCATCGCGCACCTGCAGTTCGACCGCATGCGGCAACGGCAGCGGCAGGCCGGCGCGGCGTGCGGCGTACCACACCGCGGACGTGAATTGATCGACCACCGTCGGATAGTAGCGGCCGTGTTCGATACCCACTCGCGCCTCGTAGCGAACCCGGTCTTCCAGCACTTCACACGCCACCGCGCGCGGCGCGGGCTCGCGCATGATCAACGGAATCTCGTGCGCCACTTCGATCAGCATCTGTTTGACGAGGTTCGGCGGCGCATCGAGACCGAAGCTGAACGACAACTGCAGCATCTGCTGATCAGTGGGTTGTGAGTAGTTGGTGATCGTCTCGCGCCCGAGGGCCGAGTTCGGCAGTACCAGCAGATTGTGTTCTGCCGTGCGCAGGTGCACCGAACGCCAGCTCACCTGCACAACCTGGCCGCTCTTGCCGCCCACCGAAATCCAGTCGCCGACCGAGAACGGCCGTTCGAAGAAAAGCGCGATGCCCGACATCAGGTTGCCGAGCGTTTCCTGCAGCGCGAGACCGAGCACGATCGAACCGACGCCCAACGCGGCGATGAGGCCGCCGAGATCCTGGCGCCACACCACCGACAGCACAATGGCTGCGCCGATCACCACCAGCAGCAGGCGGATCAGGTCCTGAAAAAGTTTCGGCGCGCGGCTGCGCCAGCTCTCCTTCGCGGCGTTCTCGAACACGAGCACGTTGAAGATCAACAGTACGGCGTATACGACGCTGACCCACAGCGCCGTCTCCACCAGCCGCACGGTCACCGAGTTGCGATCGAGTTCGAGCAGTCGCGTGAGGAATACGAACAACACCGCAAAGGGGAGGACGATGTTTCGTAGCGCGCGGAAGATACCACCGATCGGCAACGTGCGGCGGTCGGCGCGGTAAATTGCTTCGCCGAGCAGAATGACGAGCAGCTGGAACACGAGAATGAGGCCGACGCCCCAGGCGAACCAGTCGGAGGCGAAGATCTCAGTCACGAGTTTCGAGCGTCCACAGCGGGACACCTGATGTTTCGGCCTGCAGCGGCTTGAAGGTGTATTGATCGCTCAGGCCGTCGCGCACGGCGCGCGTCACGACGATCTCGTTTGTACCGCCGCAATCCATCGCGTGGTCTGCCGCAATCACGGCGGCACCCCACAGCTGGAACAGGAACTGGCCCTGCCCCATCACGTCGGCTATGACCGGACCGGAGCCGATTCCAACGGTCAAGCCGAGGTGCGTATTCTTTTCGCGATTGAAATCATGGACGATCGCGCGCGCCGCCAGCGCGAACTCCACCGTTCGACGCATGTGATCGAGCAACGGTTGCGACAGCCCGGTGACTGCGAGGTACGTGTCGCCAACGGTTTTGATCCGCTCCACACCATGTCGAAGCGCAACTTCGTCGAATGCGGAGATGAGCCGCTTCAGCGTGATGACCGATTCGTTGTCCGATGTGGACTGCGTGTACTCGGCAAGGCCCTTCAGCTCGGCGAAGACGACCGTCACTTCGTCGATGCGTTCGGTGATTTCGCCCTGACCGAAGCGGACGCGCTGCGCCATCGCTTTCGGCATGACGTTCTCGAGCAGCAGCTGATTTTCGCTGGTCGCTTCCTCGAGCATCCGCGTCTGCTTCTGCACGCTGCCGATCAGTTCCCTGAACGACTTCGCGAGCTCGCCGATTTCATCGGTCGACTCCGCTGCGAAGGTCATGTCGGTTTTACCGGTGCGGGCGAGTTGCACGCGCGCGATCAGATCGTTGACCGGCCGCACGAACGAGGTGGCGAGGAACATCACCACCAGCGTGATCACGAGCAGAATCAGCAGCGTCTGTATCAGCGTGTCGCGCGCCATGTGCTGCATCGGCATGTACGCCTCGTCGCGCTCGATCTTCGCGACGATGCCCCACTGGAACTCGCCGACGTGCAGCGGCGCCCACGACGCCAGTACCTCGTTGCCGCCATAACCGATGGTCGCAGCGGTACCTTCGTTTCCGGCAATCGACTGTTGCGCGGCAAAGCTCTGCACCTTCTGATTCAGGATCGTCGACTTGTCGCGCAGGATCCGCTGAATGTCTTCCTCGGGCGTCTTGGTCTTGCGCAGACGTTCAATGTAGGTATCGGGCGCTTCGATCAGGAAGCGCGAATTCGAGCGCATGAACATGTCGGGTCCGACGAGATACGCCTCGCCGGTTTTACCGAGCCCGTCGCGCTCCCACTGATGCCCGCCGGTCATGACGCGGTCGATCGCCTCAGCCGACAGCTGCGCGACCAACACCGCAATGGCGCGACCGCCGTCGAAGACGGGCGTTGCGATGAACGCCGACGGCAGACCGAGCGTGGGCCGGTACGGCTCGAAGTCCGCCATTTCGACGACACCGCGATCCGGTGCCCGCTGCACCCTCCGGAACAGCTCCGCTAGATTGCTGTGCGCGTACGGTCCATCGGTCAGACGCGTCGCGAAGTCCGGTTCCTTGTTCATCGAATAAACGATGGCGCCGGTCTCGATCTCGACCAGATACAGGTCGATGAAACCCAGTTCGCGGAAAATCCCGATGAACGCTCGATGGTACTTCTCGTGCAGTTCGCTGTAGGCGGATCCATCGTCGGCATGCATCAACTCGGCCTTTTCGCCGACCGGGAACGGATTCTTCGCGAGATATTGGTACTGCAGGTATCGCCCGGCGGGCGAATCGGGCAACAGCGAGTTGACCTCCGGCTCCGTTCCCGTCGCCTTGCCGAGCGCGGGAACGAAGCTGTCCTGGTAGTACTTGCGCAGCTGCAGATCCACCGCGGGGTCGACCGCGATTTTGTCGAGCTCCTGATACGCCTTGATGAAGTCGCGCGCCGCATCGGAGGCAACGCCGCGATTTCCGATCACGCGCACTTCGGTGCGCAACCGCTCGATGAACAGCTGGATCTGATCGGCGCGCGACGCTCGCACGCTGGTTAGGTGCGAGAACACCGCGTCCTGCAACGCCTTGAAGCAGGTGTAGTAGTTCAGCGACGCGACGACGGCGATCGAAAACAGGCTGACCGCCAGCAGCATCACCAGCAGCTTCGATTTGATGCTCAGATTCGCCATGCGGCGCCGGCCCCTGCTGTCATTGAGAGGCCATCAGCCGGGGTACGGATAGAGCAGCTTCCAGCGCGCTACGTCCGGGGGATAGACCAGGCTGATGTGGTCCTCCTGCCACTGCACCAGGTATGTCGACTTGGCAGTCTGCAAGCCGCTCGGGTCCACCCGGTAGTTGCCGAGGATCGAACGGAACTTCAGCACCGCGAGTTCATCGCGCACTTTGGCGTGCTCGGTGGTACCCGCGAGACGGACCGCCGCTTCGAGCACCTGTCCGGCCGCATAGCCACCGGCAGCGTCGTACGACGGATACATGTGGTATTCGCGCTCGTAGCGGAACGCCAGATCGAAACCGCCGGGCACGCGTACGTCGCGGCTCCATTGCACGGTGGACAGCACACCCTGGATGTTCGCGACGCCGAGCTTCTGACCGAACTCCTGCAGCGACGGCGCGCCGCTATAGGCCATCAACTTCGGTTTGACGCCCGCCGCTTTTGCGGCCTGCGCAAAAGCCACCGCATCCTCCATGTACGAACCGACGACGACTACGTCGGCATTCGCCGCCGCTACCCTCTGCGCCAGCGCCGGCATCCGGGTGAGGTCGTTGGAATACTGCTGATCCAGCACCACGGTGAGGCCGTCAGCGGCGGCGCGTTGCCGGACACCTTCGGCGACGTGATGCGGAAAATCGTCGTCCAGATAGACGACTGCGATTGTCTTCAGACCGCGTTCCTTGGCGAGATCGATCACTGGATCCATGTTCGAGTGCGCCGGCGTATAGAGGCCGAACACGTTTCGATAACCGCGGCTCCAGATGTCTGCCGACGATGCGACGCTGACCATCGGTACGCCGTATTTCTCCGCCACCGCCGCGGCGGCCAGCGTCAGATTCGACGTATACGGACTGATCAGGAAATCGACCTTGTCCTGCGTGATCAGTTTCTCGTAGAGCTGCGTGACATTGGCGGCGCTCGACGCGTCGTCGTACAACACCAGTTCGACCGGCCGGCCCAACAACTCACCACGGTTGTTGATGTCCTTTTCCCACATCTTCATACCGCGTTGCTGTTCGATTCCGAAGTTCGCGATCGACCCGGTGAGCGATGTCGTTACGCCGATCTTGATCGGTGTAACAACTGGCCGCGGCGCAGCGGTCGGTGTCGCGGCAAGAGCGGCGAACGCGATCAGATACGACGCAACGAGTGCGCCGAGAACACGAGAAATCATTGCGTTGTGCATGTCAGTACTTCTCGATGTCCAGCTTGCGCTTCGTGGCCCATAACGACCGGACCAGCTCGTATTCGAACGGCGAACCGGTCTGGTAGTACTGGAACGAGGTAGTGCTGCGCGTGTTTAGCACGAGCAGCGTGTAATAGAGGTAGGTGTAACCCTCGCTGACGTCGTCGAGCTGCAGCGGATCGATTGCCGTGAAGATCTGCGCATCGACGACCTTGCCGCCGGCGTCGCGAACGAACGACGGGCCAAACAGCGGCAGCACCAGGTACGGGCCTTCACCGACGCCCCAGCGCCCCAGCGTCTGACCGAAGTCCTCGTAGTGCTGCGGAAGACCCAGCGGCGTGGCGGGATCCCACAACCCAGCAATACCGACGGTGGTATTCACCAGGAAGCGGCCGGTGGTCTGAATGGCACTCACCGGATGCCACTGGAAAACCTCGTTGATCAGGGTCTGGATGTTGTCGAGGTTGACGAAGAAGTTGCTGATGCCTTTGCGGACGAAGCCCGGGAACACGAATCGATACGCGCTGACGGCGGGATTCAACACGTACCGGTCGGCGTACGAGTTGAAGCGATAGATCGAACGGTTCATCCCTTCCCACGGATCGTTGACCTCGAGCGGCGCATCGACGTCGTCGATCATCATGCGGCTGCGTTCGTAATACGGCTGGTCCGGTGGTTGCCCGGACTTCTTCGACGGCGCCGTGCTGCAACCCGCGCTCGTCACCACGACTAGCACCAACAGTCCTACCAGGGGGGTGTGGCGGTTCATTGTCTGAAGTAATCCACGATGTAGGCGGTGGTCTCTCGTTGCTTCAGGTTGCCCAGGTGACCCCCCACCGGATAGATCTTCGCACGCGTGTCGAAGGTGTTGGTAAGGAAGTCGACTTCACCCGGGGCCAGGATGACGTCGTCGCGGTTGTCGACCACGCCGATCTTGCGTGCGCTGATCAGGTAATCCTGGATCGACGTGAGACTCTGCAACAGCGCGAAGTCGGAGCGCGTCTTCGCGGTGGTCGTCTTCTGGAAGTACGGCCACGCGTACTCGTGGAAATAGTCGGTGAAGCCGACGCGCAAACTCACCTGCGTGTAGTCGTCCATCTTGGTGTTACGCGTCAGGATCAGGTTCGCCGGTTTGATGAAGCCGTAGTTCGTCATCACATCCGAGGTGAAGACCAGCGCCGAGGAAGACAGCCGGAACGAAATCCCGATGAGCGCGGCCAGTTCTTCGTCACGCGGTGGATTGTCTTTGAATGCATCGAACACGAGGTCTGGTGAAAACGCCACCGTGGTGGATTTCTTGTAGGCGGCGCCGACCTGATTGACGATCCTTTTGAACATCCGATTGAAGTTGTCGACGCCGCCGGGGATGTTTTCGAGGAAGCGGTCCAGCTTCGAGATGGAGTTGTAGAGCTGTACCGACGGATTCAGCAACAACACCTTCCTGAAGTTGAACGCCTTCTTCTCTTCGTCGAGCAACGAAACGAACGCGGCGTTGGTGGCGCCGAGGCTGTACCCGGTGAGGTTGAACGACGTGACCTGCATCTTCGGACCGATCTCGGCCCAGATCTTCTGCATAACGGTATAGATGTCGCGTGCATCGTCGCGCTGTTCGCCGGGCACCATGCTCGTGGACGCCGCGATGACGAACGTCGGATACGTCGGCGACGTGATGCCGACGACGTGGAAGCCCGCCTGATAGAAGGCGCGCATGAGGAACTGGTTCTTGTCGCTGTCGTGCGACGCGCCGGTGCCGGCGATCACGAAGATCAGCGGTGCCGGACCTTTCTGCACCGCGTAGGAATAGTCGAGCTGCGCACCGTACCAGAGCGCGTCGGGAATCTTGCGCCCCTCGTACCGCGGCAGCTTGCGGATTTTCAGCGGAATGGCTTCAGGCACCTTCGCCATCACCGAGTCGGGCGTGCCCATCACGGTGGCGAGGTACGGGTCGGTATACGGGTAATCGTAGCCCTCTGCAAACGCATACGTGCTGAGGGCCAGTAGCAGGACTGCGGCTAAGCGAAACATCGGGAACGTCCCCAGCAGGCGTTGTAATTTTTACAGCTGGCGCAACTTACCAGCTACACGACAATCATGGCAACCGCCGCAGGGAGTCCCAATGGGCACGTCGATTGGTCCGATTTGCCCCTTAAAACGCGCGTCAGTGAGACTGAGGCAGCAGCGGTTCGATGCGATATCCGGCCGCGATCCACGCATCGAGTCCGCCGTGCAGCGGCCGCACCCGGCGGTAGCCGCGATCGATCAGCAGTTTCGCCACTTGTGCTGCAGACGCTTCGTTCGGACACGTGCAGTAAAGAACGATGTCGCGGTCGCGCGGCAGATTGCCGACGTGAAGATCGAACGCCTCGAGCGGAACGTGCAACGAACCGGGAATCTGCCGCGGCTCGACCGTTCGCGCGGTAGTGGTGCGGACGTCGACCACCACCGGATCCGCGCCTTCGTCGATCAACCGATACAACTCGTCCACGCCGATGCGCGCCATGCGTAGCTCGGCATAGAAGGCGCGCCGCTCCCACCATTTATATGCGACGTAAACGGCGAGCAGCGCCACGACGATGCCGAGTGCATACGAGCCGGTGCTTTCGAGCCACAACATCGCGCGTTCGATCTGTGCATTGAACACGACGCCTACACCGAGACCCACGACGACCCACAGCGCGGCGCCGGCAGTATTGAACACGAGGAAGCGCGGCCAACCGATGTGCGTGGCGCCGGCCAACGGCGGCGCGATGGTGGCGAGACCCGGCACGAACTTCGCAACCACCAAGGCATTCACGCCCCAACGCTCGAATCTCGATTGCGTCTGGCTGACGCACGAATCGGGTGTGAGCGACACGCGACACAACACCTTCATCACGCGACTGCCGTAGACGCGACCCGCCATGTACCACAGCGAATCGGCGATGACACACGCGACGAGCGCGACCAAGAACAGCTCGACCACCGCGAGCTGGCCGGCAACCGACAGCGCACCGGCCACGACGAGCGTCGGAATCGCCGGTATCGGCAAGCCGATCTGCTCCATCAGCACGTTGATGAAGACCACCAGCAGGCCGTATTCGGTGATCAGTTGAACGAGTTCGTGCGTCATCGCATCAATGCCGTGAGTTCGCCACCCCGTTCACGGCCGCACGTTCGCGACCGCGTCGAAATCGCCTCGGATGCGTCACGCTCTGCACCTCTATGTGGAGGCCGTGCGCGTAGATGATGAATCCGGCGAGCCTGCTTTTATCCATGGTTCAACTGCGCATCGTTCACCGACCGCTCGCATCGGCGCGAGTCGCCCGATAGAAACTCACCGGCCCGAACAGCGTGCGCCGCGCTCCGACCTCGGCTGCACCCGTGAAGCCGGCGCGTTCGAGCAACGCGACGGTGCGGCCGCCGCCGCTGTCGGTGAGGTGGTCGTCCGCATGCAGCATGCG
>DATJGR010000261.1:0-34588 GCA_035494855.1 Pseudomonadales bacterium
GCGCGCGAGCGCCTCGTCGCAGTTCTTCTTCAGGCGCGCCTTGATCGCGTCGTCTTGCGTGCCGCGCACGATCGCATCGGCGTCGAGGTCGGCCTGCGCAAGCGTTCCAGCGAGGACAGCCGGGTCGCCGAGATTGGCGGCGTCTTGCCACATTGCGCGCCACATCGCGTCGTGAAAGCGCGGAAACACGCCCATGTCCTGCGCGATCAGCGCGGCGCGCATCAGCGTGATGCTGCGCACCGGGAAGGCGGGATTCGGTACGAACGGCACGTCGAGTCGAGTCGCCCAGCGGCGCATGTCGGCGTTCATGTACGCGAGCTTGGCAGGCACGGTCGGCGGCGGCTGGTTGCCGGACTCGACGATCAATACGCCGAGGATCGCCGGACGATAGTCGATCGTTGCACCGTGCCTGGCGGCGATCGCCGGCAGCTGGCAGTCTGCGAGGTACGAGAACGGACTCGCATAGTCGTAGAAGAACTCCACCGTCTTGGTCATAGCGGCTACATCACCGAATCGGGACGTTCGCGATGATGTCAGGAAGCTCGGCCCACCGACACCTCGGCGTCGACTCGAGGCGCATCACGGGCATCTGCGTGTCGTTCGGTCTCGGGTTGGCCGCGGCTGCAGTCGGCGCGGAGCCGCTCGACGATGCGACCGCGGCCCTGGAGCGGAAAGATTTCACGGCGGCCGTCGCGTTGCTCACGCCGCTCGCCGAGCAGGGCAATGCGTTCGCGCAGGTGAACCTCGCGTATCTCACGTTCGAAGGCGAGGGCACCGCGGCCGATGCGGCGCAGGCCGCGAAGTGGTATCGACTGGCCGCGGAACAGGGCGACGAGAACGCCCAGTACAATCTCGGCGTGATGTACGAAAACGGCAAAGGCGTCGACCGCGATCTGACCGAAGCAGCAAAGTGGTGGCGCAAGGCGGCGCGCCAGGGATACGCCGATGCGCAGTACAACCTCGGCGCCTTGTACTACAACGGTCGCGGCGTGGCGAAAGACTACGTTCGCGCATACCTCTGGAAGAGTCTCGCTGCGGATGGAACCGTGACGACGGTTCCGCAACGTCGCGCGAGGGCGGGCCGCGACGCGATCGGCGCGGTGATGTCGCAGTCACAGCTCGCGGAAGCGCGCGCGCTGATCGCAGCGTGCCAGGCGTCGGATTTCGAGGGCTGCGAATGACGGCGCTCGACGAGTTCGTCGCTGCGCTGGCCGGATCGCTGGAAGAGGGCACCTTCGTCAAGCTCACGCTCGGCAAAGGTCGGCGCGACGGACTGCGGCAGGCGTTCGTGCGCCTGGTCGACATCCGGGGCGAGCCGCACATCAGCATTTCGCTGCGCCGCGTGAACAAGGACGTCACCGAAAACCATCGCGTTGCCGACGCAACCGGCACGATCCGCGGCTTTCTCGAGTCGAGCTTCGGCAATGCGCATCTGTTCACCACGCTCGCGGATGTCGAGTTGCTCACCAACAAGAAGGGCGAGGCGCGGCTGACCCGACACAAGCCGACGTTCACCGAGCAGCTCGCGACGACTCACGACCGACCGAAGCGTTACGTGCTCGATCCGGCTGAGGCGCCTTATCTGCAGGAACTCGGCATCGTCAGCGCGGAGGGTAAGGTCAGGAACGACAAGGCCGACAAGTACCGCCAGCTGCAGCACCTGCTGAAGATCTTCGACGACCTCGCCGCGAAATCGAGTCTGAGCGATCGCTCGAGCCTGCGAGTGGTCGACATGGGTTGCGGTAAAGGGTACCTGACGTTCGCGCTGTACGATTACTGTAGCAATAGGCTCGGCGTTCCAACCGAGGTGATCGGAGTGGATCGCAACCCGGAGCTGATGAAGGTCTGCTCCGACGTGGCCGCGAAACTCGGATACGAACGGTTGCGCTTCGAATGCGTCGACGTCGCGACGCCGAACCCGCAACCGATCGACGTGCTCGTCGCGCTGCACGCATGCGATACCGCCACCGACGACGCCATCTTTCGAGGCATCGAGGCCGGTGCCTCGATCATCATGACCGTGCCGTGCTGTCAGAAGGAACTGCGCCCGCAATTCAGGGCGCCGAAGGACGAACAGCCGCTGTTCAAGCACGACACATACAAAGACCGCTTCTCGCAGATGCTCACCGATGCGATGCGCGGGCTGCTGATGGAATCGCAGGGATACCGCACGCGCATCAGCGAGTTCATTTCGGACGCGCACACGCACCGCAACGTGATGATTGCCGGAGTTCTGGATCCATCGTTGCGCGAGCGCGATGCGAAGCGCGAGGACGTGGCGGCCATGAAGCAGCGCTATCGCGTCGATCACCACCGATTAGAGACGCTGTTGCTGACGAGCGGCCGGCTTGGCGCACGCTGAGTCGCTGCTTCTCACGCAGGTCGTGCAGATGCTCGACCCACGGGCCGCATTGCTCCGCGCATGGGCGCTGAAGGGCGGAATTTCGAGCAGGATGACCGTGCTCGAGTATTCGGTCGAGGGCGAACGGCGGCGTGTGGTGCTGCGTCAGCCCGACGGCGCGCTGTACCAGAATCCACAGGCGGCCACCAACGAGTTCGCGCTGTTGCAGTCATTGGCGGGATCCGGGCTGCCGGCGCCGGCTTCATATGTGTTGTGTGAATCGAATGAGCCGCTCGGCGCACCGTTCCTGTTGATCGGGTACATCGACGGTGCGCCCGATTTCGCCAAAGCAATCGGATCCGATTCGATCAGGCAGTTCGCCTCGCAGCTCGCACAGATCCACCGCACGCCGTTTGTCGGCACCGCGCTCGAGTCGCTGCCGCGATATGTGCCGCGCTTCATCCATCAGCGCGAGCGTGCGTACCCCGATGCATCGTTGCGCGGGGTCGAGATTCGCGACGCATTGAGGCGTTGGTGGGCGCCGCGGACGGCGAACGGGCCGACGCTGCTGCACGGCGACTACTGGCCGGGCAACGTGCTGTGGAACGGCGGTCGGCTGGTCGGCGTCGTCGACTGGGAGGAGTCCGGCATCGGCGATCCGCTTGCGGACCTCGCGATTGCACGGCTCGAGATGTTGTGGACGTTCGGCCCCGACGCGATGCACGCGTTCACGCAGCAGTACGCAACGCTGTCCAGCTTCGATCTCGACGATCTGCCGTACTGGGACCTCGACGCGGCACTACGGCCGGTCTTCAACCTCGGCGAATGGGCCGCAGGTTGGCCGGAACTCGGACGCCCCGACGTAACCACGGACACGATGCGCGGCGCGCACCGGACGTTCGTCGACATGGCCTTCGACGCGCTGTCGCGCGAGCGCCGCTAAGCGCCGTTCGCGTATTCCGTCATGTGCGCCGCTTCCAGCGCCATGTGTTTTGCGCGATCGAGATCGTAATGCAGCCGCGACACGATCCGCTGAGCGTAAAGCCCGCCGCCCGCCTGGATGTTCGTGACAGCGTACCAGCCGCCCAATGCGTCGGCGGTGTAGTCGCGGATCGCGTGGAACAGTTTGGAGCGGTAAATGCCATCCACCGATTGCATCGTGCCCATGTATTTGCGGATGAGGTGACCGGTTTTCTCGTTCTCGAGATCGGCCATGCCGGGAGCCGTCAGCACGCTGCCGCCGGCGATGTCGTGCAGGTGCCGCACCATCAGAGAATAGTTGGCGGCCCCGTGGTATTTACCGACGTTCGTGTACAGCTCGCTCGGAAACGCCGCGCCATCCGACGTGATGCTGCAGTTGTTGATCGCGGCGTCGAGGCTGGCGCGGATCAACGTGGCATTGATCATGATTTCGGAGATCTTCTCCTTGATGTGCCCTACTTTATCGAGACCGTTTGCTTCGGAGATCAGCTGCGCGAAACCCACCAGCCTGTCGTACTGGCTCGCCATTGCCGACAAGCCGCCGAGCCGTTCCCATAGTCCGAGCGAATGTGCGAACACCGTGGCCAGTTCCGGGTGATCGCCGCCGAGGAAGACGCGCTCGTTCGGCACGAACACGTCGTCGAATATGACGAAACCTTCCGGCGTGTGATGCTGCCCCGACATCGGGAAGTCGCGCTTGTCTTCGTGTCGCGGGGCGTAGGTCGTGTTGACGATCTTCACGCCGGGTGCGTTCACCGGCACCATGCAGGCCACCGAATAGTCCGCTTCGTCCGCCTTCATCGACTTGGTGGGGATGGTCATCAGCTCGTGACCCATCGACGCCGCCGAGATGTGCAACTTCGCGCCTCGAATGACGATGCCGTCGGGCGTGCGCTTCACGACGCGTACGTATGCATCGGGATCGTCCTGCAGACCAGGGCGCCGGCTGCGGTCGCCTTTCGCGTCGGTGATGCACTGCGTGATGCGCACGTCGCGCTCCTGCGCATCCTTCACGTACGCGCGGATGCGTGCGGCGTTCTCCGGCAGCGTCGCTTCGATGCGGTCGGCGGCCGTAAGCAGGGTCATGATCGACGCGTAAGTGACGTGCGTTAACAGATCGACCGACTCGTGCAGCTCGACCTGCTCACGCAGCTCGTCCGCGGAGCCGGGGATCTTCATGAATGCGCCGATCGCGCCCGGCTTCGGATCGTAGAAGCGGGCATAGCCCCTGGCAGCCGATTCGACGGTCTGACCGAGTATCGGATGGCCGGGCAGATCGAAAATCTGCTCGCCTCCGAAATAGGTTTCGCGTCCGTCGTTCAGCGATGCGCGGTATTGCTCGGCGGTCATCATGGTGTCGGGCCCCTCGGTTGATCTGCAGCCGCGAATATTTGCATCAATCCGGTCCGGAAGTGAACATCAATTTAGAACGCGTTACATCGTTGCGACCTTGCGTGGACGGTTACCATGCAGACCTGGGTGGGCTGAACTGGGGGACGTGCAATGGATCTGAACAACCAGGTGGTGGTGGTAACCGGTGCCGGCACCGGCATCGGTCGCGCGACGGCGCTTCGATTCGCCGCGGCAGGAGCGACGGTGATAGCGAACGGCCGGCGCATCGACAAGCTCGACGAAACGGCCACGCAGGGTGCCGCGCTCGCTGGCGCGATCGTTCCCGTTGCCGCCGACATCGGCACGCTGCAGGGCGCCGAATCGGTGCTGCGACGCGCGCAGGAGCTGGGCGACTTTTCGATCCTGGTGAACAACGCCGGGGTCGGTTGGAGTTTCGGTGTCGAGCATCCCGGTTCCATGGCGGTGCTCGGCGATACGCCGCCCGACCTGTGGCGCGAGGTGATGCGGATCAACCTGGACTCCGTCTATTTCCTGTGTCACGGCGCGTTGCCGCTGTTCCAACGGCGCGGCGGCGGCAGCATCGTCAACATCTCGAGCGGCGGCGGCATTCGCGGTATGGCCGACGCGCATACCTACGCCACAGCGAAAGCCGGCGTCATCAACATGACCCGATCGTTGGCGCGCGCATATGGCCCTCAGAACATCCGCTGCAACGTCGTTGCGCCCGGCTTCGTCGATACCGAGATGGTGAGCCCGGTGCTCGACTCGGAGTTCAACCCGTTCGAAGACGAAGCGCAGCGCTATCAGGTGTCGCCGCTTGGCCGGCCTGGCCGCCCGGAAGAGATCGCGTCCGCGATCTTTTACCTGGCGGTCGAAGGTACGTACTGCAACGGCGCGGTGCTGGTGGTGGACGGCGGCTCGCTCGCCTGAGGTTCAGTTCAGCCGCTGTTTGAAGAAGTCGAGAATTTCGTCGACCGCCGCGCGCGTCGGTTCGCCGTCGCGGTCGACCAGATGCAGTGTGACGACACTGTGCGGCTGCGTCGGCACGTTCTTCGCGGCCGAGTCGTCTGGTAGTACGCGCCCGACGAAGCGATCGCCGAGTGCCTGCTCGTAGGCAGCAAAGCGCTCGGCTTTACAGTACTTGTCGCCTGCGAATCGATAGGCGAGCACGGTGAGATCATCGTCCACCATGCGCGCCCGCACCTTTTCCAGCTCGTCAGGTGCAATGTGCATGCCGCCAGCGCGACCCAACGGCAACGACGGCTGCGATAACACCGGAGCGCGCATCGCGGGCTCCAGCATCATCGACAGGGCGAAGTTGCCGGTGAAGCACATGCCGATGGCTCCAACGCCTTTGCCACCGCATGCGTCGTGCGCATGGGCCGCGAGCGCGCGCAGCCACGCCGTGACGGGGCTGGAGCTGTCGGATGCAAACGCGCGGAATTCCTTGCTGATGCACGCGCGCGCCATCGTCATCCGAGACTGATCGAGTGTGGGGAACCCGCGAAGGATCGTTCCGAAGAGACTCGGCATCCATACCGTAAATCCTGCATCGCGCACGAAACGGGCGAAACGCGCGACGTGGTGATAGATGCCTGGCATTTCCGACATCACGATCACCGCGGGTCCCGTGCCCATCACGTAAACGGGCTTCGTGCTTCCCAACAGGGTGACCTGCCGGCATTCGAAATCGCCGAGCGTTTCGGTTGCGAGCAACGTCAACAGGTCGGGTTCACTCACGGTGTCGTCTCTGGCCGAATCGGTGGTATAGCCTTGCGGTCAATCGACAACGTGTCAACGAGCGATGCGCACGGCCGTCATCATTTTAGTCGGGTTCGTTGTGTGGGGAGCGTGCCTTGGCGTGGCGCGGGTGCTCGGCGGCGGCAGCGTGCCGGCGCTCATTCGCGCCACACGCACGTTCGTCGTTTTCTGGTTCATGATCGCGGTCGCGAACATGTGGGTCGGCGTTACGCAGGCGGGCTATCCGGCGAGTGAAGAACTGCCGATATTCGGCCTGATATTCGGCGTACCCGCGATCGTTGCTCTCGCGGTGTTGCTGCGACTGAGACGGCGCATTCGTCAGATGCGATGAATATTTGAAATGTGTTCTACTGCTGGCATCGTGTCGTGGGCAGAGGGGAGTGCGTCATGGCGTACGAGATCAAACGATTCCCATATGCGGGTACCGTGGATGCAGACGGCCACGTGCTCGAGCCAGGCGATCTGTGGGAAAACCACCTCGAGGAACGCTACAAAGCGCGCGCACTTCGCATCAGGGTCGATGCCGAGGGTTACGAGTACCTGGAGATCGATCAGCGCCCCTCGCAGCGCACGGTGCGAGGATCGCTCGGCATTCTCGGCGCGATGGGCGACGACGATCTGCGACCACGACCCGACCGGCGGTACGCCGACAACAAGCCATTCGGATCGTCGAACGCCGACGAACGTCTCCAGCTGCTGAAACAGGAAAACCTCGAGTGTGCGTTGCTCTATCCGACCATCGGGCTGCTTTGGGAGGTGGAGCTCGAAGATCCGGAGCTGAGTCTCGCGTACGCGCGCGCGTACAACCGCTGGATCGCCGACTTCTGTCGTGAATCGGCGGGTCGTCTGGTGCCGATCGCGCAGTTGACGCTGCTCGATCCGGAAGGCTCCGCGGCGGAACTGGAACGCGCGGTGAAAGACGGTTGCAAAGGGGCGTGGGTCAATCCGTTCAATCATCGCCGCGTCATTCACGGCGACGCGAAACACGACGTGCTGTTCGCGAAGTGCTGCGAACTCGACGTGCCGCTCGCCATCCACCCGACGTTCACACCGCACGCGGCGGCGGCCGGTATATTCGATTGGCCTTATCAGGGGCGGGCGTGGGGAGAAGCGATCTGGTTGCGCAGCATCGTTCAGCAGGCGCTGATTTCGTTCTTCTCGCTCGGCACACTCGACCGGTTCCCGAACCTGCGGCTGGGCGTGCTCGAAGCGGGATCGGGCTGGATCGGTGCGATGCTCGATCGGCTCGACGCGTTCAGTGAATCGCTGAATCTCTCTGGCGCGCGGCCCACCGCCACAGAGTACTTCCGTCGGCAGTGCTTCATTTCGGGAGACCCTGACGAGACCGCTGCGCCGCACATCATCGACCACGTCGGCGCGGACTGCTTCATGTGGGCCACGGACTATCCGCACCCGGATCATCCGCACACCTGGGTGGACGACCTGACGCGCTACGCCGAAGTGCTGTCGCCGGAGACGCGCGCGAAAGTGCTCGGCGAGAACGTCAAGCGCATCTATCGACTCGATTTCACCGGCTGACGCCTCGATCTACCTTCCGGCGGAGGTTCCGTTCTTCGCCGTGAGATGCGCGCGGTATTTCTGCTTCCACAGCTTCTGCAATCGCTGCTGCTGCGCCACGGCCTTGCTGTGCAGGCGCTCGGCGCTGGCGGGCGTCGACATGGCAGACAACGACAGCGCAAATCCGTACTGTGCCCATGCTTCGAGTTCCGGCAGCGACAACTCGCCGGAAACCCATTCGAGGATGGCCGAGAAAAACGTACGGCCGAGGTTGATCGCGAACGCATCGGGTTCGACGTCTTCGGACAGGAAACCGGCTTTGACCGCGTCCTGCACGAAGCCTTTCCACATCGCGTGGCGGGGTCCGCCGAACATCGAACGGAACTCGCGGCCGCCGTCGTTGTATACGGCGAACAGCACGGCGCGATAGAAGCTCGGTTCGGTGGAGTAGAGCGTTGTTGCCAGAGACACCGCCTTGAAGAACACGTCGAGTTCGTCGACGCGTACTTTGGCGAGACGCTTCTGGTAATACTCGAGGTCCGCGTCGAGCACGGCGAACATGACCGCCTGCTTCGAGCCGAACAGGTTGTACGGTGTCGCAATGCTGACGCCCGCCTGTTCGGCGAGCGCGCGCATCGAAAAGCCGGCGTCGCCGGTCTGCTGCATCAATGCGCGCGCGGCGCGAACGATCTTGCGTCGGCGTAGGTGTTTGGCTTCTTCGCGATTGCTCATCGGCGTTGCGGAAGGAGCCCGACAACCTCAAGCGACGCTGCGAATACCTTTCAGCTTCGCGACTTCCTGCCGCAGCTCGGCGACGCAGGCTTTCAGCTCGGCCATTTCCGAGTTGGACGACATCGTCATACCGCAGACCCGATCGTATTCGGCTTTCAGGCGGCGACCACTGTCGCGCTCTTCCGCGATGTACCGGCCGAGCAATTCGCCGGTTTGCGGATCGATCGTGGTGTCGTTGAAGAACCCGGTGAACGGGTCTTTGCGCTCTTCATTGCCGCGACGGCCCTGCAGGCGTTCGATCTTCTGGGCGTCGCTGATCGACGACTTCACGCACGCGACGAGTCCGTCGAAATCCTTGAATACCTGATAGGCCTTTTCTTCGCATACCGCGTGGCCCAGTTCGCACATGCGCTTCGTGAACGCCATGGCGTGTTCGCCTTCGCGAATGGCGACGAAACGCAGCGCTTGTGCGAGCGATTCGTCTTTGGTCGTCGACGCCCAGGCATCGAGCAGAATTTGCCCTTTGGCTTCGTTGACGGCGATCGAATTCAGCAGCGGAAGATAAGTCGGTTCGTTCATGTTGTCCCCTCGTGTGGTCTCGTTGAATCGGTGTGGCTCACCAGAAACGGATTGACTCATAAACTATGCCAGACTATAACGCAAAGCCAGGATATTTTTATAACGCATTGCAATCTCCTACTGCCGGTCGTCGCACCGTGAATCGGCGGGAAACTCCCAGGAAAAACACCGTGACCCTCACACCGCAGCGCGCGCACGTAACCCCCGAACCCGACGAGACGTTTGCCCAGTTGATCGAGCGCGTGATGCCCGACGAAGACGCCGATGCGGCGCTGGAAAAGCTGAAGAGCTGGAATCTCCACATCTTCCTGCGCCGTCCGTCAGGGCTGCTGCTCGGCAGCGACATCGTCTTCATCGAGCCGCCGCGCTGAAGCGCGACGGGACATCGGGCGCGATCATCGTCGGCGCGGAAATCGGAGGCGGACACGACGGGCAGGCGGATCTGATCGTGCGGCTGCGCTTCGAGAACGGCAGCGAATCCGCGGTGGTGCTCGATACCGAAGCCGGTCTGCGGCTGATGCGCAACTGCGGCGCGAAACACATTTCGGAACTCGCCGGCCATTCTTGGCGCGGCATTTTGGAGGGAATGACATGTTAGATCTGATCATCAAGGGCGGACGCATCGTGGACGGCACCGGCCGCCCCGCGTTCGACGGCGACGTCGCCATCGAGAAAGGCGCGATCGCCGCGATCGGAACGCTCGGCACCGATGCGCACCAGGTGATCGATGCACGCGGTCGCGTCGTCGCACCGGGGTTCATCGATCCGCACACGCATTTCGACGTGCAGTTGTTGTGGGACGGTGCGGCGCGTCCCGCAATCGAACACGGCGTGACGACGGTGGTACCCGGCAACTGTTCGTTGTCACTGGCGCCGTTGAAGGCAGCCGATCGGCGCGCTCTGGTCGGTATGTTCCAGCAGATCGAAGAGCTTCCACCGGCCGCGTTCACCGAAGCATTCGAGTGGACCTGGGAGGGCTTCGGCGGTTACGTCGACGCGTTGAAGAAGAACCTCGCCGTGAACGTTGCGCCTTTGGTCGGGCATAGCGTGATCCGGCTGTGGGTGATGGGCGACGCTGCGCAGAAGCGCTCGGCCACGCGCGACGAAACCGCGGCGATGCAGGATCTGCTGCGGGAGTGTCTCGAAGCCGGTGCAGTGGGCCTCAGCACCAGCTTCGTCGACGTCGACGAAAAAATGCACCCGGTGCCGAGCCGATATGCGTATTGGGCCGAACTCGACGCGCTTTCGAAAGTGCTCGGCGAATACGGCCGCATGCTGCAGGTGGTGCCCGAGTTCTACGCCACCGATCTGACCATCGCCCGCATCGATCAGCTGGCGGAGCTGTCGCTCAAGTACAACATTCCGACCACCTTCTCGCCGTTGTTCGATTCGGCGGCAACGCCCGACAACGTGCCGCGCACGATGGCGCGCGTCGAAGAACAGTTCGCGCGCGGCGCCCGCGTGTGGCCGCAGGTGCAGACGCGCCCGATCGACATCAGCTTTTCGTTCGAACGCCCGAGCCTGTACTTCGGCCGTTTCCCGAACTGGTATCGCGTGATGCGTCTGCCGCGCGCCGAACGCATCGCCGCGCTGCGCGATGCGGCCACGGTGGAACGCATGGTGAACGAAACCGGCGCCGACGGCGGCCGGATGTTCATGGGCAAGCTGATCGTGCGCGGCGGCGAAGGCGCGCCGGAAGAACTGGTCGGACGCACGCTTGAAGACATTGCGGATTCGCGTGGCGAACAAATTGCGCAGGCGCTCATCAACGTATCGCTCGAGAACGATCTGCTCGTGCCGTTCCTTGCAGCGAACGTCGGCCACCAGGACGCGGCGCGCGTCGGCCCGCTGCTGGCGCATCCGCTGGTGCACGTCGGCGCCAGCGACGGCGGCGCGCACGTCACCTCGTTCTCGACCTATGGCGACACCGGTTTCCTGTTCAGCCGGTACGTCCGCGAAACGCATCACCTGAGCCTCGAGCACGCGGTGAAGAAGATCACTTCGGAGACAGCGGAAATCTGGGGGCTGAAGAATCGCGGCACGCTGCAGCAGGGGTACGCTGCGGATGTCGTCGTGTTCGACGCGGACCACATCGACCGCGGCGAAGAACACGCCGTGTTCGACATGCCCGGACACGGCATGCGCTATGTCCGCAACAGTGTCGGTGTAGACACGGTCGTAGTGAACGGACAGATCGCGTATCGGGACAACGATTATACGAAGGCGCGCAGCGGCACCGTCTGCACGTGATCGCGGCACTGGAGTAACGGCGAATGAACGAACCACGGCATCGCACCGTCGCGAGCAACGGCATCCGCCTGCACATCGCAGAAGCCGGCAGCGGACCGGTGGTGTTGCTGATCCACGGCTTTCCGGAATCGTGGTATTCGTGGCGATATCAGTTACCGGCGCTTGCCGAAGCCGGTTTTCACGTCGTTGCTCTCGACGTGCGCGGTTACGGGCGCTCTTCGAAGCCGATCACCGTGCCCGACTACCGGATGGTGAAGAAAGTCGGCGACGTCGTCGGTCTCGTGGCGGAGCTCGGCGGCGGTCCGGTGACCGTCGTCGGCCACGATTGGGGCGCGCCGATCGCCTGGACGAGCGCGTTGCTGCGGCCGGACCTGTTTCGCGGCGTGGCCGGACTGTCGGTGCCGTACACTCCGCCGCGCGCACCGACCGGACCGAGTCCGACGCAGGGCATGCGCGCGATGGCGGGCGAAGCGAAGGAGTTCTACGTCGAGTATTTCCAGCAACCGGGACGCGCGGAAGAGGAAATAGAAGAGAACGTCCGCGGTTGGCTCCTCGGTTTCTACTGGTGCGCGTCAGGCGACGTGCGCGACGGCCCCAACATTTCGATCGTGCCGCGCGGAACGAAGCTGCGCGACAAGTTCGTGTATCCCGAGAAGATGCCGCACTGGCTTTCGGAGGCCGACCTCGACGTGTACACGCGGGAGTTCGAGTATTCCGGCTTCTTCGGTCCGCTCTCGCGATACCGAAACGTCGATCGCGACTGGGAAGATCTGGCCGGATTCGCGAACCGGCCGATCACGATTCCGTCGTTGTTCATCGGCGGATCCCGCGACGGGCCGACGCTTTGGGGCAGACCTTCGATCGAGCGGTTCCCGGAAACGCTGCCGAAGCTCTATAAGAGCGAGATCATCGAGGGTGCGGGGCACTGGATTCAGCAGGAAGCGGCGGCGCGGACGAACGAGCTGCTGATCGAGTTCCTGCGCTCGATTCACTGATTTCCGCGTCAAGCCGCCAGTCCGATGCGGTCATCGACCAAGGAGCGTGAGCACGTTGCCGTCGGGGTCGCGCAGATGGGCCAGCGTGCCGCCCCACGGTTGCTTTTCGGGAGCACCGAGAAAGGCGACGCCGCGCCGGGCGAGCGTTTCGTATGCGACGTCGATGTCGTCGACCTCGAGCGAAACGGCCACGAAGCGGCCGACTGATTCGGCGCTTTCGGGGTCGGCCGGATCCACCCGTTCAAGCGCAAGTTGGGCTTCGCCGGTCGCGAACTGCGCCCAGCCGTCGGTGATCAACGTCGGTGTCATGTCGAGCGTCTCGGTGTAGAAACGGATCGCGCGAGGCCAGTCCGTTACGAACACCCGAACCACTGCGAGTCGGTACTCCACGTCGCTCCCTCCGTGCCGCGAGCGCGGTCATCAGGGTTTGCGATTATCAGGTCAAGCTTCTGCGTCGTCGACCGACTCGTGTATAACTCACTCCCATGCTGGGAGGAACGGCGAAGGCGCGGCGCATGCGAACCGCCGTCTGCGCCCGCCGATTCGCGAGTCGCAACACAACAATCGAGTGAGCATGCCAGTCAAGAAAACGAAGAAAACGGCCACGGCCGCGGCGCCGTCGAAATCCAGCAGGGCCACCCAATACGTCTACGCGTTCGGCAAGAAGACCGACGGTGGCAGCGCGATGCGCAACCTGCTCGGCGGCAAAGGCGCCAATCTGGCTGAGATGGCGGCGATCGGTCTGCCGGTACCGCCGGGATTCACGATCAGCACCGACGTCTGCACCTACTTCTACGACAACCAGCGACGTTACCCCGCACGGCTGACCGCCGACGTCGAAGCGGCGATCAAAGAAGTCGAAGCGCAGCAGAACAAGACACTCGGCGATCGCGACAACCCGTTGCTGTTGTCGGTGCGCTCCGGCGCACGCGAATCGATGCCGGGCATGATGGATACGATTCTGAACCTCGGTCTGAATGACGAGACTGTAGAGGGGCTCGCAAAGCGCACGTCGAATCCCCGCTTCGCATACGACTGCTACCGCCGCTTCATCCAGATGTACGGCGGTGTGGTGATGGGTGTAACGGCCGCGACACAGGAGTCGCACGACCCGTTCGACGCGCTGATGGACGGTCTCAAACACGAACTGCACAAGACGCAGGACACGCAGCTCACCGCCGACGATCTGAAAGAGCTGGTCAAGCGTTACAAGCGGCTCATCAAGTCGCGCAAACGAGAAGACTTCCCCCAGAACGTCTACGAACAGCTTTGGGGCGCCATCGGCGCCGTGTTCGGTTCATGGAAGAACGAACGCGCGATCATTTACCGCCAGCGCTACAGCATTCCCACCGAGTGGGGAACAGCGGTCAACGTGCAGTCGATGGTGTTCGGCAATCTCGGCGACGACAGCGCGACGGGCGTCGCGTTCACGCGCGACCCGGCAAACGGCGAGAAGGTGATCTACGGCGAATATCTGGTGAATGCGCAAGGTGAAGACGTCGTCGCCGGCGTGCGAACGCCGAAACAGATTGCCGAAATGGCCAGCGAAATGCCGGAGAGCTTCAAGGAACTGCAACGCGTGCGTGCGAAGCTGGAGGAGCACTTCCGCGACATGCAGGACCTCGAGTTCACCATCGAGAATCGTCGGCTCTTCATTCTCCAGACGCGCAACGGCAAGCGCACCGGTGTTGCGGCCATCCGCATCGCGGTCGAGATGACCGAAGAGAAACTGATGGATCAGCGCACTGCGCTGCTGAAGATTCCGGCGGAGTCGATCGATTCGCTGCTGGTGCCGGTGTTCGACGCGCGCGCGCAGAAAGCCGCGAAGGTGATCGGCCACGGGCTGCCGGCGGGTCCTGGCGCGGCGTCCGGACTCATCGTGTTCACCGCCACGGCGGCCGAACAGGAATCGAAACGCGGCAATCGCGTGGTGCTGTGCCGGATGGAAACATCGCCCGACGATCTGAAGGGCATGTTGTATTCGCAAGGGATTCTGACGTCGCGCGGCGGCGTGTCGTCGCACGCGGCGCTCGTTGCGCGACAGCTCGGCAAGGTGTGCGTCTGCGGTGCGACGAACATCGCCATCAACTACGAGAAGAAGACGCTGACGGCCGACGGCGTGGTGTTGAAAGAAGGCGACTACATCTCGCTCGACGGATCCACGGGCGAGATCTACGCAGGGCCTATCGACAGCGCCGATTCCGAGGTGAAGCGCGTTCTGAACGGCAGCCTGAAACCGACGCAGAGCTATACGTATCGGTTGTTCGAAACGGTGATGACGTGGGCCGACAAACATCGCCGGCTCGACATACGCACCAACGCGGACACGCCCGAGATGGCGCAGCAGGCGGTTACCTACGGCGCGGAAGGCATCGGTCTGTGTCGCACCGAGCACATGTTCTTCGAGGGCGATCGCATCGATTACATGCGGCAGATGATTCTGGCGGCGGACGAAGTGCAGCGCCGCGGCGCGCTGAAGATGCTGCTGCCGTTTCAGAAGAAGGACTTCGCGGGTCTGTTCAAAGCGATGGATGGGCGACCGGTCACGATCCGCCTGCTCGACCCGCCGCTGCACGAGTTTCTTCCGCACGACGACGGCGTGCGGCGCAAGCTCGCGATCAAACTGGGCGTGACGCCGGAGTTCATCCTCGACCGCATCCGCGCGCTCCACGAAGAGAACCCGATGCTCGGCTGCCGCGGTTGCCGGCTCGGCATCCTGTATCCGGAAATCACCGAGATGCAGGCGCGAGCCATCTTCGAGGCGGCAGCGCAGGTTATGACAGGCAGGAATCCGGTCGTCGTGAAACCCGAGATCATGATCCCGCTCGTCGGCTTCAAGGCCGAACTCGCCGATCAGGTCGAGATCGTGCATCGCGTGGCGCGCGAAGTCATCGAGCGTACCGGGATCGAACTCGACTATCTCGTCGGCACGATGATCGAAGTGCCGCGCGCGGCGATCACCGCCGACGAGCTCGCCGAGGTGGCCGAGTTCTTCAGTTTCGGCACGAACGATCTCACGCAGACGACGCTGGGTCTCAGCCGCGACGACATGGGCTCGTTCTTCGAGACGTATCGGCAGAAAGAGATTTATCAGCACAATCCGTTCGCGAGCATCGACGAACAGGGCGTGGGTCGACTGATCACCACCGCGGTCGAGCGGGGTCGTTCGACGCGGCCGAAGATCAAACTCGGCATCTGCGGAGAACACGCAGGCGATCCCGCATCGATCGCGTTCTGTCATCGCGCGGGGCTCGACTACGTGAGCTGCTCGCCGCCACGCGTGCCGATTGCGCGGCTCGCGGCGGCGCAAGCGGCGTTGCGCGACGCCTAGCGCGATCGTGCCGGTCATCACCTGCATCGAGGATCTGCGCGTTCTCGCGCAGCGGCGCGTGCCGCGCATGTTTTACGACTACGCCGACTCGGGTTCGTGGACCGAGTCGACCTACCGCGAGAACATGTCGGACCTCGCGTCGATCAAGCTGCGCCAACGCGTGGCGGTGAACATGGACCGGCGCACGATCGCGACGCAGATGATCGGCGAGAACGTGTCGATGCCGGTGGCCTTGGCGCCGGTCGGCCTCGCAGGTATGCAGCACGCCGATGGAGAGATTCTGGCGGCACGGTCTGCCGAGAAGTTCGGAGTGCCGTACATTCTCTCGACGATGAGCATCTGTTCGATCGAGGACGTCGCGGCGAATACGTCGCGGCCGTTCTGGTTCCAGCTCTACGTGATGCGGGATCGCGACTACATCGGCCGCCTGATCGACCGCGCCAAAGCCGCGGGGTGTTCGGCGCTGGTGCTGACGCTCGATCTGCAGATTCTCGGCCAGCGCCACAAGGATCTGAAGAACGGCTTGTCTACACCACCGAAACCGACGCTCCCCAACATCGCCAACATGGCTACTAAGCCGCGCTGGTGCTGGGGCATGCTGCATACGAAGCGGCGTCAGTTCGGCAACATCGTCGGTCACGTAACCGGCATCCAGGACATGAGCTCGTTGTCCGGATGGACCGCGCAGCAGTTCGATCCGACATTGAGCTGGGACGACGTGGCGTGGATCAAAGAGCGATGGGGCGGCAGGCTCGTGCTGAAAGGCATCATGGACGCGGAAGACGCACGGCTCGCAGTGCTTAGCGGCGCCGACGCATTGGTCGTGTCGAACCACGGCGGCCGGCAACTCGACGGCGCGCCGTCGAGCATTCGTGCGCTGCCTGCGATCGTCGCCGCGGTGGGCAGCGACATCGACGTGTGGCTCGACGGCGGCATACGCTCCGGGCAGGACGTCATCCGCGCACTCGCGCTCGGCGCGAAAGGCACGTTGATCGGCCGCGCGTACGTATACGGGCTCGGCGCGATGGGCGAAGCCGGCGTGACGAAGTGCCTGCAGATCATCGCGAACGAACTCGATCTGACCATGGCGTTCTGCGGCTTGCGCGACATCAACACGGTGGACGCTTCGATCCTCTGGCGACAATGAGTGAACGCCGGTGCCAGGCACCGGATTGCAACGAGTCAAACGCTGGCGCCCAGGCTCCGGCAGCGCATGGCATGGAAAGTGCTGTGCTTCGGCAACAGGGGTTTGGGGAAGGTCGATGAATGCTGCCGCCGGAGTGATCGAGGCGCCCGATTTGGTGCGCGATACACAGAAGGTTCGCACGTACGAGGCGTGGAAGGCCGCCGCGCTGGCGCATGATACGAGGAGCGGCGCCGATCGTTGGCGCTCGGAGGATCGCAGCCGGCGTTACGACTACAAAGTCATTCGTCGTCGCTACGACGAGATCCGGGCGGTTAAAGCCACGCGCGATCCGCTGGCATTGCTGTACTACCTGAGCGAAGGCATACACGGGAACACCGGCGGCATGGGTCGTCCGGCGCTTTACGCGCGCGCGAAGTACGGCACCAAAGACCTGATCACGAACTACATCGCGGAGTTGGCCGATGCGATCGAGCAGGCCGCGAGCGTGGACGAGTCGGTGATGGCGCTGCCGGAGAAGCTCGGCATCTTCCGCCGAGCGAGTCTGTGCTTCGGTCGCTCCGCACTCATGCTGAGCGGAGCGGGCGCGCTGGGACCGTTTCACGTCGGCGTTGCGAAGGCGTTGATCGAACAGGAATTGCTGCCCGACGTCATTTCGGGATCGAGCGCGGGCTCATTCGTCGCCGCCGTCATCGGCACGCATGACCAACCCACGCTGCGTGCCGCGATGCAGGCGGGGGAACTGACCGAAGCGTTCGGCGAGATCGATGCCGGAGCGGGCAGGACCATCGCGGGCCGTCAGCAGATCGGCCGTGGCGATCTGCAGGCCGCGATCGAGGCACAAGTGCCGGACATGACGTTCGAAGAAGCATTCCAGCTCACCGGCCGCAAGATCAACATCTCGGTGTCGCCGAGCGAGGTTCACCAGAGTTCGCGGCTGCTGAATGCGGTGACCTCGCCCAACGTCTGCATTCGCGAAGCGGTGATGGCGTCGTGCGCGGTGCCGGGCGTGTTTCCGGCGGTCACGCTGATGGCGAAGAACGCGCGCGGTGAACGGCTGCCCTACGTCGCGTCGCGAAAGTGGGTGGACGGTTCGATCGCCGACGACCTGCCGGCGAAGCGCCTCGCGCGCCTGTACGGCGTCAATCACTTCATCACCAGCCAGACCAACCCGATCGTGTTGTGGGCGCTGCGCGATTCCGCCGGCGACGACAATCTCGCGTCGAAACTGATCGACGTGTATCAGACCGCGACGAAGGAGTGGCTGAAAGCGACCTATCCGTTCGCGATGGCGCTGGTGAAGCGCGCGTATCCGTTGAACATCTACGTGCGCATGGCGTACAGCGTCCTGATGCAGGACTACACGGCCGACATCAACATCATTCCCAAGCGGCGGCTGTGGGACCCCTCGAAGCTGTTGTCGGTGCTATCGGCAGAGGAAACGCGGCAGCTGATTTCCGAGGGAGAAGCCTCCACCTGGCCGAAGATCGAGATGATCCGCAACTGTACGTTGATCGGCCGTACGCTCGACCGGATTCTCGACAAGCTCGACCGCGAATACGCGCTGCGCTGAGCCTGTGCGCACCGAATCCGCGCGGAGACTGGCGGCGGCGCACCGTTACGGCGCGTTCAACCGCCGCTGCAGCACCACCACGTCCTGGTGGCTCGCCATGCCGCGCGGAACGAAACCGATCACGTCGAAGTAACGGGAGAACCGGTCCTCGACGTAAGCGCGCGTATGAAATGCGGTCTGGTACCAGTCGGGAAACAGTCCGCGCGTGACCTTCGTTCTGACGAACACGAAACCGCGAGACGTGAGCGTTGCTTCGTCGCGCTCTGGAATCTCGTTCCACGATCCGGGTCCGTGCAGGGTGATCAGGCAGGTTCCGCCCGGCGCCAGGATGCGTCGCAGTTCCTGCAGCCATTGGAACTGAAAGTCTTCGTCGAGATGCGAGAACACCGACACGGCGTACACCAGGTCGAACGACGCGTCGGCATAGGCGAGCGGCGGCGTCGCGTCGTTGGTGTCGAAGCGGCCGAAGGGCAGATTGGCGCGACACCAGCCGATCGCGTCGTCGTCGATGTCGGTGCCGCTCAACGCGGCCGTTGGTGCGAGATCCCTGAGCCAGACCAGCGTGCCGCCGCAGCCGCATCCGAAATCGAGTATCGAGTGGAAGTCATCGAGTTTGCGCCCCGACGTCGCAAGGGTGTCGCGGAGGTCGCGCGCGCAGGAACGTCCGATCGACGCGAACGCATTTCCGTCCGGCGTACCGCGGACTTTGAACCGCAACGCCGCGGGCGGCAGCGAACGACCTTCGTAGGTGCGCCCGAGCAATCGATCGGCCGTCGCAACGCTCCAACATTCCACCGGCGCCACCACGCGGTGATACAGCGAACGCGCGAACGGGTACAACGACGTCGGTGTGCGTCGCTTGATGGCGCCTACGAGGGAGGCGGTCATCGGCCGCGCTCCGCTTTCGTTCGGGCACTGCGGTCGAATTGATACGTCAGTGCCAACGCGATGCAACTCGGTTCGTCCCAGCGCAACGTCTCTTCGAGCGTGCCGACACCATTGGTGCCCGAGGCCGTATCGAAGACCGGTTGCCGAAGTTCGAGCAGGCTGGCGCGCACATCGCGCGGATACGCATCGAACACGGCTGCCACCGCGGCATTTTCGAACGGCTTCCTTCGCATTGCTTTCCTCGAACGCTGAAGGCACGGAATTATGCCGATGTGATTTCGCCAGCGCACGCCCGTCGGGGGAATAAGTAACGACGGGTGGCAGGCACCGGCGTTTGACTTATTGGTAGACGCAAGCGCGCGCGATAAGCTCGTGTGACCCGGTGGGAGAACGACATGCGGGCCCGACCGCTCAACGGAACGATCGCCGTGGTTGCCGGCGCTACCCGTGCAGCGGGTCGCGGTATTGCTCGAATGCTGGGTGAGGCGGGCGCAACCGTGTACTGCAGCGGCCGCAGCACGAAAGGTAATCCCGCGACGCCCGGTCGGCCGGAGACCATCGAAGAAACCGCCGAACTGGTATCGGCCGCCGGTGGACGCGGTATTGCAGTACGCGCCGATCACAGCAACGCCGACGACGTGGCGGCGTTGTTCGCGCGGGTCATGAGCGAGTGCGGGCGCCTCGACGTTCTCGTCAACGACATCTGGGGTGGCGACGACATCACCGAGTGGCAACCGTTCTGGACGCTGGATACCGGAAAAGGGTTCGAGATGCTCGACCGCGCGGTGCGCACCCACATCGTGACGAGCCGCGCTGCCGCACCGTACATGGTCGAACGGAAATCGGGTCTGATCGTCGAAATCACCGATGGCGATCACGCCGGTTATCGTGGAACGCTGTTCTACGACCTCGCCAAGATGGCGACGATCCGCCTCGCGTTCGCGATGGCCGAGGAGTTGCGGGGCCACGGTGTGACCGCTCTGGCGGTGACGCCCGGTTTCCTGCGCTCCGAGGCGATGCTGGACCGGCTCGGCGTGAGCGAGGCGAACTGGCGCGACGCGGCGTCCAAAGCGCGCGGCTTCGAGGCGTCGGAATCGCCGTGTTATGTCGGCCGCGCGGTTGCTGCGTTGGCGGCTGATCCGAACGTCGCCCGAAAGAGCGGCGGCGTGTTCGCGAGCTGGACGCTGGCGCGGGAGTACGGTTTCACGGATCTCGACGGAACCACACCACATTGGGGCGACTACGTCCGCGACTCGCTGACGGCGATACTCGACCGCGGAGGAGCGGTAGACGCGGGCGAGAAATTCTGGCTCGAAGCGTGGTACTCGCAGTTGCGGAACGAGGCCGCATGGAAGCCGCTGATGGATCGCATCGGCGCGGCGCTGCGCCCTTAGCTAGGCGCCCGATGGTCCCGGTGTCCAGCGCGTCTGCGCGGCCCACCGCTGCGCCGGGAGATAGATCAGGTCGACGGCCGGATCCTTCACGTCGGGATAGTCCTCATCCGGGTTGATCAGCGCCACGGAGAGCCGGCGCTTCAATTCACCGTAGGCCGCGGCCGTGGTCGGGTGTGCGATCAGGTAATCGCGAAAGAGCAGGGCGTAGCGTTGATTGAGTCTGCCCGCGACGCGCACGTGCGTGTGCGTACGGCGTTGGCCCTGCGGCGCACGAAAGTAGAGCTTGCGCCAGTCGTCCTCGGGACCCACGTCGTCGGGCGGACGGTGATCGCGCGAGACGTCCTCCGCCAGCGCGTAGCCGAGCGCGTGCATTGCCGTGGTGACGCGCGCATCGAGCGCCGCAACGGTGATCTGCTGATCGATCACGTCTTTGGCGCACAGACCGGGTACCGCCGTAGAGCCGATGTGATCGATGCGCAATGCGAGATCGCCGAGACCACGCCTGATCGTGCGCGCGATGTCGCGGAAGTCCTGCACCCAGCTCTGGTGATACTCGACGATCTCGATCACTGTAGTTCCATCACGCGCAACCTCACGTTCATTCGTTGGCCGCATGCGACGGGTGCGCGGCGTGCAGATCGGCGCCGCGCGTCTCGCGCAGCATCGACACCGACACGAGCGTGATCGCGCACGCCGCCGCGATGTACCACGACACAGCGATCGTGGTGCCGTACACGGCGAGTAGCTGCGTCGCGATGATCGGCGCCAGCGCGCCGCCGAAGATGGCGCCGAACTGATAGCCGAGCGATGCGCCGGAGTAGCGCACGCGTGTGCTGAACATCTCGGCGAGAAACGCCGCCTGCGGTCCATACATCATCGCAACGAAAATCTGCCCGACGCCGATCGCAACCGCGATCCACAGCAGCGAGCCGGTGTCGATCAGCGGGAAGATCGCGAATCCCCACGCCGCGAGCAGGGCCGCGCCGGCCATGTAGATGCCGCGGCGGCCGAAGCGATCCGAAATCACGCCGGATACCAGCAGCGCCGGCGCCATCGCCACCGCGCCGATCATCACGCCGGCGAGCATCGTGCCGCGCGGCAGATTCGGACCGGCAGGGCTGGTGCCGTATGCGATCACCCACGTGATGAGGATGTAGTACGTCACCTGCACCGCCATGAAGGCGCCGGCTGCGAGGGCGATCTCCTTGGGATAGAGACGCAACGCTTCGAAAACCGGCGAGCGAACCTGCTTCCCAACGGACGCGCTGGAGTGCGCTGCCTGCGAAAGTTGCGTGAACGCCGGTGTTTCTTCGAGGCGCAACTGCACGTAGATGCTCAAGCCGATCAGCGCGATGCTGAGCACGAAAGGAATGCGCCAACCCCACGCCATGAACGCGTCCTGCGACACGCTGTCGTTCACGATCAGGAAAGCGAGGTTGGCGAGAATCACGCCGACCGGTGCGCCGGCTTGCGCAAAGCTGCCGTAGAGCCCCCGCTTGTGCGTGGGCGCGGATTCGGTCGCCAGCAGCATCGCGCCACCCCATTGCCCGCCGATCGCGAGTCCCTGCATGAAGCGCAGAACGATCAGCAGGATAGGCGCCAGCGGGCCGGCCGTAGCGTAAGTGGGCAGGCAGCCGATCAGCGTCGTGCCGGCACCCATGATCAACAGCGCGATCACCAATACGCGCTTGCGTCCAAGCCGGTCGCCGAAGTGGCCGAACAGAATTCCGCCCACGGGTCGCGCGAAGAAGCCGACCGCGAATGTGCTGAACGATGCGATCAGCGCGACGAACGGAGGCATGTCGGCGGGGAAGAACACGGTCGGGAACACGAGCGCCGCGGCCGTGCCGTAGATGTAGAAGTCGTACCACTCGATGCTCGCGCTCGCGAGCGCAGTCGCGGCAACCCTGCGGATCGATCGATCCTCGGCCATCGTTTCTCTCGGTTCGACCTGGCGCGGCAAGACTAACCGAATCGTCGACGGCGTTCCCTTTTCCAACGAGATCACTTAGCGTGCCGGGCTTGCCCAGAGGAATGCATGGATCTCGTCACCACAGTCTCGGGTTTCTTCGTTGGTCTGCTCGTCGGTGCCACAGGCGTGGGCGGAGGCTCGTTGATGACGCCGCTGCTGGTGCTCGTGATGGGTGTCGCACCGGCCACCGCGGTCGGCACCGACCTGCTCTATGCTTCGTTGACAAAAGTGGGCGGCGCGTGGGCGCACGGTCGGCGCAGCAACATCGACTGGCGCATCTGCGGTCTTCTCGCGACCGGCAGTCTCCCCGCGGCGGCCGCTACGCTGCTGGCGCTCAGCCAGTTGAGCGTCGAACCGGATCACTACGCGTTGGTGCTGAAGCGGTGCCTCGGCGTTGCGTTGATGCTGAGCGCGGCCGCGTTGCTGTTGCGCGACCGTCTGCACGCGATCGCGTTGCGCCGCTCAGCGGGCACCGCGCTCGAACCGAGCGCACCGATCACGACCGTTGTGACCGGAGCGGTCGTCGGCGCGCTCGTTACCGCAACGTCGGTCGGTGCCGGTGCGCTTGGGGTTGCCGCGCTGCTGTTCCTCTATCCGAAGCTGGCGACGACGCGCATTGTGGGCACCGACATCGCGCACGCGGTGCCGCTGACGATGCTCGCCGGCCTCGGCCACGCGTCGCTCGGCGGCGTCGATCTGCACCTGCTCGGAAATCTGTTGCTCGGATCGCTGCCGGGTGTCTGGCTGGGCAGCCATCTCAGCCGCGCATTGCCCGAGCAGTTCCTGAGGATTCTGCTGGCATGTGTGCTGGTACTGGTGGCGACGCGGCTGTTCGCGTGATCCGCGTCAGCGGAACGGATATCCGTCGATCTCTGCTCCCAGCAACTGCGCCGGAGCAGCCGCGTCGTCGGCGTCGGTGACTAGGCGCAAGCGTACCCGCGTACCGTCCACCTGCGCTTCTATGCCCTCGATCTTGTGGCCGCGGTCCACACGCTCGAGAAATCGCAACTCTCCGGCGCTGTTGGTGACGCCGATCGCGGCGCCTTTGCACGGACCGTCGTCGTAGCTGTTCGCGGCGGCTTCCGCTATCGCGGCGAATACGATGCTGCCGTCAGGAAGCGCGGCGCCGTCGCTGAAACACAACGGAACGCCGTCGATGGCGCCGAGGTCGTACGTGCGCACGCCGATCGGCGCCACGTTGCCCAACGAATCCGTTGAGGCGAGCGCCGCGAGCACGTCGGGAAGGTGCAGGCGCACGTACGCGCATTGAGATTGGTGTTTGTTGCCGCGCTGCAAGAGCACGAGTTGCTCGCCGACGATCACCCCGCCCTCGATGTTGAGCGTATGAAACCGGGGCGCGATCGTGCGATAGATGTCGCCGAGATCGATTGCACGCGACGTGGCGACCAAGAAACCGTCTTCCGTCACCGAAATCAGCGCGCCGGTGTAACGGTTCGGCGTGGAGCCCGATCCCAGCGCCAGCAGCGTACCCGCCGCGCGATCGTCGAGCGGTGGCAGCCGCACCAGCGCCTCGAAATCGGGTTTGCGTGCTTTGCGTTCCGCGTAAGCGTCGGGCAGCAGGCCGGGACGCAGGCGCAGCAGCTCACCGGGTGCGTCGCCGCTTTGCGGGAACCGGCCGAGCTGCAATTCGTCGTCGGCGACGACATAGAGGTGTGAACCTAGCGCCACCAGACCGCTGGCCGCACTCAGAAACGGCGGTCTACCGCGACTCGACGGTGTCGTCAGCGTGAGTTCGCGCAGCGGCGTGAGGCGGATCATCGCCGCGACGGTGGTGTGCCGTCAGTTCGCAGCGAGTTCGGTTGCGGGTTCGCCGGCGACGCGCACGTGCATCATCACGCGCGCTTCGCGATGGTCGTACGGTCGGGCGCGATGCAATACACAGCGGTTGTCCCAGATCACCACGTCGCCGGGCGTCCACGGGTGCGTGTATACGCGCGGTGGCCGGCAGGCGAACGCGACCAGATCGTCGAGCAGCGCCTCCGATTCGTCAGGACCGAGACCTGGAATTCCGTACGCGTGACGACCGATGTACAACGCGGCGCGGCCGGTTTCGGGGTGGACCTTCACCAGCGGCCGCAGCGGCGGCTGCTCGTCGTGAAAACCGTAACTGGATCCGACCGCCGCTACGTGACCGATGCGTGCCTGCGAGTATCGCAGCGAGTGGTAGGCGGACAACCCGGCGATGCGCGTGCGCATCGCGTCGTCGAGCGCGTCGTATGCGGCGCGCATGTCGGCCCACTCGGTTTCGCCGCCGTGCGCCGGCACCACGTGCGCGGACAACACCGACGCCTTCGCCGATACGCGCATGTACGAACTGTCGGTGTGCCAGCCCTCGTTACCCATCATGATCTGCATGCCGTGTTCGTGATCCGAAAGCAGTGTGCCGTCGGCCCGGCGATTGCTGATCGGAACGATCTTGCGATCGGCGACGAGGTGCTCGATGTTGCCGAACCGCTCGGCAAATGCGGTTTGTGCGGCGGCCGACAGGTGCTGGTCCGGAAAGATCAACACGGCGTGCTCGAGGAACGCGGCGCGGATGGTCGACCATTGCGCGGCGTCGAGCGCGGTGAGATCGACGCCAGTGACGACTGCGCCGAGCGTTGCGGGCGTGGGTTCGACGGTCAGGTACATGTCCGTTTACCGAGGTGCTGCACGACGCGTCACTGTAGGGTCGATCTCGTCGCGCTGACAAGCCGGTTCCGAAACGGTTCCGGAACGGTTCCGGAACGGTTCCGAACCGGTATCAATTGTTCGGCGGCCTGTCGGACGAGTATCCTGCGACCAATTTCCTCCAGGAGCCGTGCTGTGGCCGAAGCCATCGATGACCGCAAGAAGCTGCTCGAAGATCCCAGCATCTCGAACGCGCAGAAGGCCGCGTTGTGGCCGATCGACGTCGATCAGGATCCGTACGCACTGCCGCTCGATGCGCTGAATCCCGCGCACCCAGACCTGTTCGAAGCCGACAAGCACTGGCCGTATTTCGAGCGGTTGCGGCGCGAGGATCCGGTTCATTACACGCGCGAAAGCCAGTTCGGCCCGTACTGGTCGATCACGAAATTCAGCGACATCATGTATGTCGACACCCACCACCAGATCTTCTCGTCGGACAACTCGCAGGGCGGTATCACACTCGGCGGACGACCGTTGGCGGAAGGCGAAACGCCCGACCCGACGTACGACCTGCCGATGTTCATCATGAGCGATCCGCCGAAACACGATCTGCAGCGAGCAGTCGTGGCGCCGGTATTTCTGCCGCGCCAGATCGCCGCGCTCGAGTCGCTGATCCGCGAACGCGCGGGCTCCATTCTCGACAACCTGCCGCGCAACGAAGACTTCAACTGGGTGCGCCACGTCTCGGTGGAACTCACCGGTCAGATGCTGGCGACGCTGTTCGACATCCCTCTGGAAGATCGTCAGAAGCTGATCTACTGGTCCGACGCAACCTCGAACCTCGGCAATCCGGAGTACTTCGCCTCGGTGGAGGAGGGCTTCAAGGTGCTGTGGGAATGCGCCGCGTACTTCATGCAACTGTTCGAGCAGCGCAAGAACGAACCGCCGAAGTCGGATCTCATTTCGGTGCTGGCGCACGGCGAAGCGACGAAGAACATGCCGCCGAACGAATTTCTCGGGAACATTCTGCTGTTGATCGTCGGCGGCAACGATACGACGCGCAACTCGATCTCGGGCGGTGTGCTCGCGCTCAATCAGAACCCGGCGGAATACGCGAAGCTGCGCGCGAATCCGTCGCTGGTCTCTAACATGGTGCCGGAGATCATCCGCTGGCAATCGCCGGTTGCGCACATGGCGCGCACGGCGATGGTCGATACCGAAATCGGCGGCAAGCCGATCAAGGCCGGCGAACGGGTAGCGATGTGGTACATCTCCGGCAACCGCGACGAAGAAGCGATTCCCGACGCCGACAAGTTCATGATCGAGCGCCCGAACGCACGCCACCACCTGTCGTTCGGCTTCGGCATTCACCGCTGTCTCGGTAACCGCCTCGGTGAGCTCCAGCTGCGCGTGATCTGGGAAGAGCTGATGAAGCGTTATCCGAAGATCGACGTCGTCGGCAATCCCAAGTATCTGAAGTCGAGTTTCATCCACGGCATCCGAGAACTGCCGGTACGCATCGCTGGATGAACGTCATAATTTGCGGGGTGCGCTGACCTGAATGCCGCCGGCTTCGAGCGATTGGACGATCGCGAGATTCAGGCGGTACATCAGGTCGAAGTAGCGCTCCGTCGGTAGCCACACCCGGTAACCGATCGCAATGGCGTAGTCGCCGAACGCTTCGACCCCGATCTGTGGTTTCGGCTCTGTGGCGGCGCCGTCGAATGCGACGACGGCGGCACGCACGAGTCCTACTGCGCGCTCGAGATTCTCGCCGTACGCAATACCGATCCGCCCCTCGACAATGCGGTTAGCGCGCGAGTTGCGGTGTATCTCGCCGGCGATCTGCTTGTTCGGGATGATGATGTCTTCGCCGTCTTCGGCCTTCAGCACGGTCGCTGCGAGCGTGATGTCGGTGACCACTCCGGAACAGCCCTGCACGGTGATCGTGTCGCCCACGCGGAACACGCGCGTGAGAATGATCACCAACCCTGCGCCATAGTTCGAAATGGGGCCTTGCAGCGCGAGGCTGGCGCCGACCGCCAGCCCGCCGATGGCCGCGATGAACGGCGTGATGCTGATGCCGAGGTTGCTGAGCGCAATCACCACCGCGAGCCCGATCACCAGCAGCCGGACAACCGATGCGATGAACTGGCGCAACGTGACATCTACGTTGCGGCGTTCCTGCGCGCGCAACAGCGCTTTTGCCGTCCAGCCCGCGACGATGACGCCGGCAACGAGAATGACGATCGCGCCGAACAGCTGGAACGAGTAACCGACGAGGAACTGGATGACGAACTCGTAGATGCGCTGGACGGTGTCGACTTTGTCGGTCACGGCGGGGTTCCGTCGCTCGAAATAAAAAACGCCAGGCGGTCGAGCACAGACCCGCCTGGCGTATTAAAGCGAAGGATCAGGTGAGGTTGTAGCCCTGCTCGTCGTGCATCGCGAGGTCGAGACCCACGTCTTCGTCCTCGTCGTTCGCACGCAGTCCGATCACCATGTCGATGACTTTCAGGATGATGAAACTCGCAACGCCGCAATAAACGAGCGTGGCCAGCACGCCGACGACCTGCTTCGTCAGCTGTCCGGCGATGTTCACGCCTTCGGCGAGACCGATGCCGCCGAACGACGCATCCGCGAAAACGCCGGTCAGCAGAGCGCCGATGATTCCGCCGACACCGTGCACGCCGAACGCGTCGAGCGAATCGTCGTAGCCGAGCCCTTTCTTGACTTTGACCACTGCGAAGTAGCAGCCGAGTCCGCATGTGATGCCGATCACCAGTGCGCCTTCCGGACCGACGTAACCGGACGCTGGAGTGATCGCGACCAGGCCCGCCACTGCACCGGACGCGACGCCGAGTGCGCTGGGTTTACCGTGCACCATCCACTCCGCGAACATCCAGGTGAGCGCGGCGGTAGCGGTCGCAACCTGCGTCACGAGCATCGCCATTCCTGCGCGACCGTCCGCGGCGAGTTCGCTACCGGCGTTGAAGCCGAACCAGCCGACCCACAGCATGCCGGCGCCGACCAGCGTCAGTACGAGATTGCTCGGCTTGATCGGTGTGTTCGGATAGCCGCGGCGCTTGCCCATCACGAGCGCTGCGACGAGACCGGCGATACCCGCGTTGATGTGAACGACCGTGCCGCCGGCGAAGTCGAGCACGCCCATGCTGCCGAGCCACCCGCCGCCCCAGACCCAGTGGGCGATCGGTGCGTATACGAGCGTGACCCAGAGACCCATGAACCAGATCAGCGCAGAGAACTTCATCCGCTCTGCGAATGCACCGACGATGAGCGCGGGGGTGATGATCGCGAAGGTCAGCTGGAAGGTGGAGAACACCGTCTCGGGAATTGTGCCTTTCAGGGTGTCGAAGGTGATGCCGTTGTGGAACGCCTTGTCGAGGTTGCCGATGATGCCGCCGACGTCGGTGCCGAATGCGAGTGCGTACAGATAGACAACCCACAGCACGGTGACGAGGCACGTGATCACGAAACACTGCATCATCACCGACAGCGCGTTCTTGCTGCGGACCATGCCGGCATAGAACAGCGACAGACCGGGGATTGTCATCAACAGCACCAGCGCCGTCGACGTGAGCATCCACGCGGTATCGCCTGAACTGAGCGTCGGCGCCGGCGCGTCCTCGGCAAAAGCGAAGGCCGGCACCAGCATCGCGGCCAGCGATGCAGTGGCGGCCAGTCCGGTCTTCAGACGTGTCCGTTGGATCATCGGTTCCCCCTATCTTTGGCAGTTGGTTCAATCGCGCGGGCGCAGCGCCGCGGCATCGACCCCTGCACTGGCACGATGCGTGCCAACTCGTGCAGCCACGCAATTTGCTTGCGTCGGCGGGCAGTTGCGCGCACCGCGACCCGCGGCGTTGCAAGGATCGACAGGCGCATCGCCCCAAAACAGGGCGCGCATTTCTACTGCGCGCTAGGATGGTGCGCCCCCTGATGGAGCTCACCCATGGAGACTTTCGATTGGCGGTGCGAGCTGCAACGGCGACCGTGGTGGATGAATGCCCTGTTCGGGTTCTGCCTGTACATGACCTTCATCTATATGCCGTTCGACGTCTTCTGGAAGAGTGTCGATAGCGACGATGAGGTCTGGTTCGGCGTGCGGCTGCACGGCTGGCAGGCGAAGCTCACCGAGCCGCTGCATTGGCTGATCTACATGGCCGGCGCGTACGGGTTCTGGCGCATGCGGCCGTGGATGTGGCCTTGGGCAGCGCTTTATGTTGCACAGATCGCGGTCGGAATGCTGGTGTGGAACCTGCTCGATCCGCGCGGAGCCGGATGGCTGGGTGGCAGCGTCGCCGCCGCCGTGTTTCTGGTTCCGACGATCGCGCTGTGGCGTGCGCGGGCACGCTTCCGCGGCGAACCCGCCGTGACGGCGGCCCCGCTTGAGAGCGGAAACGACGCCTGCGTCACAGCGCGCACGTCGGTTCGGGAGAATACTCCCCGCTAATTCGACGCAAGCGGCCCATGACATGGCGACCCGTTCCGGTGAACCCGAAAAAATGCGCTTCCGCGGCAGCCACGTGTTTCCCGCGCACGGCAAGTGGTTCTTCAACACCCGCGAAGGCATCGACGTCGGTCCGTTCGATACCCGCGGCGAGGCCGAAATCAATTCGACGCGGTTGCGGCTCGTGCTAGCGAAGATCGAAGACCCCGAACTCGCGCGAACCGTGATCAGTCGATACACCGAGATTCCGGTCGAGAGTCACACCGACCTGCGATCGCTGCTGATGTACGTTGCGAAGAACATGCGCGTCGAGAACCGCACCGAGATCTAGTTTCCCCGCTCCATCGTAGGCAAAGCGAAACGACGGCCGCGCAAGCGGCCGTAGTTTTTTTCTGCGTCCGTCGTTCGCGTCGACGTGGGTGCAGTCGCGAATTCGAGGAAATGACTTAAGATCGCGCCTGCACTTCGTCTATCTGGACCGTTTCATGACCCAGCCCCGGCGCATTCAGCGCATCCTCGTTGCCAACCGCGGCGAGATTTCGATCCGCGTGCAGCGCGCCGCGCTCGAACTCGGCATCGGCACCGTTGCGGTGTTTTCGCAGGAGGACCGCTTCGCGCTGCACCGCTTCAAAGCGGACGAGGCGTATCTGGTAGGCAAAGGCAGAACACCGGTGCAGGCGTATCTCGACGTCGACGATCTGCTGCGCATTGCCGAGCAGGCGCGATGCGATGCGGTGCATCCGGGATATGGATTCCTCGCCGAGAATCCGGAGTTCGCGCGCATGGTGCTCGACGCCGGTCTCATCTGGGTCGGCCCGCCGCCGCAGGTGATGGAGACGCTGGGCAACAAAGTGGCCGCGCGCCATCTCGCGGTCAGCGCCGGTGTGCCGGTTGCGCCGGCGACCGGTCCGTTGCCGCGCGACGCGGCCGCCGTACGCAAGCTCGCGGCGGAGATCGGTTTTCCGTTGATGGTCAAGGCGAGTTGGGGCGGCGGCGGACGGGGCACGCGTGCCGTGCCGCGCGCGGAACTGCTGGACGAGTTGCTGACCACGGCGCGCAACGAAGCACAGACCGCGTTCGGCAACGACGAGGTGTATCTCGAGAAAGCGATCACGCGCGCGCGTCACGTCGAAGTGCAGATACTCGCCGATACTCACGGCAACCTGGTGCACCTCTTCGAACGCGACTGCACCGTGCAGCGACGCCATCAGAAAGTCGTCGAGCGCGCGCCGGCGCTGTTCCTCAGCCAGACGCGTCGCGACGAACTGTATGGCTATGCGCTCGCGATCGGTCGAGCCGTCGGTTATCAGAACGCCGGCACCGTCGAATTCCTCGAAGACGTCACGACCGGCAAGTTCTACTTCATCGAAGTGAATCCGCGCATTCAGGTCGAGCACACGGTGACCGAGAACATCACCGGCATCGACCTCGTGAAGGCACAGATCCTGATCGCGAGCGGCGCCACGATCGGCCAGGCAGACAGCGGTGTGCCGTTGCAGAAGGACATCCAGGCGTACGGCCACGCACTGCAATGTCGCATCACCACGGAAGATCCCGAGAACAATTTCATTCCCGATTACGGCTCGCTCTCCGCGTATCGCAGCCCGGCCGGCTTCGGCATCCGCCTCGACGGCGGCACCGCATACGCCGGCGCGCGCATCACGCGCTTTTACGATTCGCTGCTGGTCAAAGCGACAGCGTGGGGACGCACACCGGAGGAGACGATCACGCGGATGCGGCGCGCGCTCGGCGAATTCCGTATTCGCGGCGTGCGCACGAATCTGCCGTTCCTGTCGCAGTTGCTGGCGCACCCGAAATTCCAGTCGGCCGAGTACACGACCACGTTCATCGACGACACACCGGAGCTGTTGCGCTTCCCCGAACGCACCGACGACGTCAGCAAGCTGCTGAACTTCGTCGGCGACGTCATCGTGAACGGCAATCCCGAGGTGCGCGGCCGCCCCGCACCGGCCGAGCGCGTCATTCCGAAAGCACCGGAGGTGAGCAAGGACGCGCCGCCGCGCGGCACGAAGCAACTGTTGGGTGAACTGGGCGCGGAGAAGTTCGCACAGTGGATGCGCAACGAGAAGCGCGTGCTCGTCACCGACACGACGTTGCGCGACGCGCATCAATCGCTGCTCGCCACGCGGATGCGCAGCCACGACATGCTGGAAATCGCGCCGGTGTATGCTCGGTTGCTGCCTGAACTGTTGTCGCTGGAGTGCTGGGGCGGCGCCACGTTCGACGTGGCGATGCGCTTTCTCGGCGAGTGCCCGTGGGAGCGCCTCGAAGCCCTGCGCGAGCGCGTGCCGAACATCCTGTTGCAGATGTTGCTGCGATCCGCCAATGCAGTGGGCTACACGAACTATCCCGACAACGTAGTGCAGTATTTCGTGAAGCAAGCCGCGGCGAGCGGCATCGATCTGTTCCGCGTGTTCGATTCGTTGAACGGCGTCGACAACATGCGCATTGCGATCGATGCGGTGCGCGACACCGGTGCGATCTGCGAAGCGGCGATCTGTTATACCGGCGACCTCTCGAATCCGGATTGCACGAAGTACGATCTCAAGTACTACGTGCGGATGGCAAAGGAACTGGAGAAGGCCGGCGCGCACGTGCTCGGCATCAAAGACATGGCAGGGCTGTGTCGGCCCCGCGCCGCGACGACGCTGGTTCGCACGCTGCGCGAGGAAGTCGGCCTGCCGATCCACTTCCACACGCACGACACCAGCGGCATCTCCGCCGCCAGCGTGCTGGCCGCAGTAGACGCCGGTTGCGATGCGGTGGACGCCGCGATGGACTCGATGAGCGGCCTCACGTCGCAGCCGAATCTCGGCTCGATCGTCGAAGCATTGCGGCACGATTCGCGCGCAACCGGACTCGATCCGGAACACATCCGCGTGATCTCGCGTTACTTCGAACCGGTGCGCAGCTGCTACACCGCATTCGAAAGCGACATTCGCTCAGGTGCGTCGGAGGTTTACGTGCACGGCATGCCGGGCGGTCAGTACACCAACCTGCGCGAGCAGGCGCGGGGCCTGGGCCTCGGCGAACGCTGGCCGGAAGTGGCGCAGGCTTATGCCGACGTGAACGACATGTTCGGCGACATCGTCAAGGTGACGCCGACCTCGAAGGTGGTGGGCGACATGGCGCTGATGATGGTAACGAGCGGACTCGACCGCGAGGCCGTGCTCGACCCGACGCGCGAGATCGCGTTCCCAGAGTCGGTGGTATCGATGTTTCGCGGTGAACTCGGTCAACCGTACGGCGGGTTTCCCAAAGACCTGCAGAAGAAGGTGCTGAACGGTGCCGCGCCATTGGCCGATCGTCCAGGTGCGCTGCTGGCGCCGGTGGATCTCGCTGCCGCGCGATCGGAGGCGGAGCAGAAAGCCGGCCGCAAACTGACCGATCAGCAGTTCGCCTCTTACCTGATGTATCCGAAGGTGTTCCTCGACTGGAACGCGCATTGGGCCAAGTACGGCGACGTCAGCGTGTTGCCGACCTCGGTGTTCTTCTACGGCATGTCGCCCGGCGAAGAGGTCACCATCGACGGCGATCCCGGCAAAACCCTGATTCTTAGGTATCTCGCCGTGAGCGAGCCGCACGCTGACGGCACGCGCACCGCGTTCTACGAGTTGAACGGGCAGCCGCGTTCGGTGTCGATCGCCGATCGCGCGCTGAAACCGGATAGAACGCCGGCGGTTCGCGCCGATGCGGGCAATCCGGACCATGTGGGCGCGCCGATGCCCGGCATGATCGCGACGGTGGCGGTGAACCCGGGCGACGAAGTAGAGCGCGGCGACATGCTCCTGTCGATCGAAGCGATGAAGATGGAGGCAGGCGTGCGCGCCGAGCGCGACGGCCGCATCGCCGAGGTGCTCGTGCAGCCGGGTCAGCAGATCGACGCCAAAGATCTGCTGATCGTCTTCAAGTCGAAGTAGCAGGAGGCCACATGCAGGATCGACCCACTGCGGGGGAACTGCTCGCAACCGTAGCGACCTACCTCGAAGACGAAGTGATGCCCGCGCTGGACGGTCCGCTCGCGTACCGCACGCGGGTCGCTGCGAACCTGGTGCGGACGCTGGAGCGCGAAGAGGCGCTCGGAGAAGCATCGTTGTCGCGCGAGCGCGACGCACTGGCCGGGTTGCTCGGCATGTCGCCGCCCGCCAACGGATCTCTCGGGGCGCAGGTGGCCGAATTGAACCGCCTGCTCGTGGCTGCCATCGACGGCGGCCGTGTCGAGCACGCGCGGGCGTGGCCGGTGCTGATGGAGATCGCACATGCGAAGCTCGCGATCATCCGCCCCGGATACGACGACTACGACGCGCGCGGAGAGTTGTCGTGACCGATGCGGTACGGGACGGGCTCGCGCGCTTTCTGTCGGAGCGCTGGAACCGCAACATCGACATTCCATGGCTCAGCGTCACCAGCGCCGGCGCGCGCCGCCTGAACGTGCTGTTCGACGCCGAAGACGGCGAGCAGCGACACAAGCTGGTGGTCACGGCGATTCCGAACGCGAACATCGAACTGACGCCGATCGTGCTCGAGGCGCAGACCATTCGCACCGCCGAAGCCGCCGGTGTGCCGGTGGCGCACGTCGTGCTCGACAGCGACGATCCGGGCTACCTGGGCGGCGGCTTCTTCATCACGCAGCGCATCGACGGCGAAACGGTGCCG
>DATJGR010000262.1:0-13310 GCA_035494855.1 Pseudomonadales bacterium
CGCCTGATCGGCATTCAGGCCGGCGCCTGTTCGGGGTTCCGTTGGCAATCGAGGGAGGGGGCGGCATAGTGGGGGCGCCGCCCATCAGAAGCATGTGCGTTGCCTGACGTGAGCCCACAGCAAGCGAGCCGCTATCCGGCGTACCGTGGCGCCGACCCATTCGTGTTCGTCAGCTATTCACACCGTGAAGAGGAATTGATCGAGCAGGAGATCGGGGCTCTCGCGTCGCGCGGCGTTCGCATCTATTACGACGAAGGCATCGAAGCGGGGCAGGAGTGGCCTGAAGAACTGGCGAACGCCATTCAAACCTGCAGCGCATTCGTACTCTTCGTATCGCGGCACTCGGTCGCATCGAGGACCTGCCGGGGAGAACTGGCTGTCGCTATTCAGGCCGACCGGCCCGTCATCCCCGTGCAGATCGACGATACCGAGTTGCCGCCGGCGCTGCGGTTACAGATTGGTACTCGTCAGGCGATCATTCGATCGCGCTTCGATGAAGCGGCGTATCGCGATCGACTCGCAGCGACGTTGCTGGCGTATCAGAATGCAACGCCCGCGGCTCAACCGAACGACGCCGACGATTTCGACGGCGTCGCACCGCGAGCGACAACTCGAACGCGACGCATCTTTCCCGCGGCATACGCAATTGTCGCGGCGCTCGTCACGCTCGCGGCCTTCCTGATCGGGCGACCATTCGTCAGTGACTGGCTGCAACCTGCGGTGCCGATCAAACGTGAAGGTCTGGTCGTCCTGCCCTTCGAGAACGGCAGTGCGCACGACGCAGACGCGTATCTCAGCGAGGGATTCTCGGATGAACTGCGGGATCAGCTGAGCCGCGTACACGGCTTGCGCGTGGTCGCGCGGGCGTCTTCGGTAGCCTTCGAGGGTCGGCGCAAGTCTGCCTCGGACATCGCAACGCAACTGGGCGTCGCGAACGTTGTAGAGGGCAGCTTGCGCAAAGACGGCGATTCCCTACGTGTCGCGGTTCGGTTGGTCGACGGCGTGAACGACAGACAACTGTGGTCGGAGAGCTATGACCGCAAGTCGAGCGACCTGTTGGCCATACAGCAGGAAGTCGCGCTGGCGGCCGCGCAACAGATTCTCCCCCAGCTCGATCCAACGGAGGTACCGCAACCGGAATGGCAGGCCTCGGTGCACGACCTGATGCTGCTCGCGCGGAATTACGCGCAGAACGCAGTGACGCCGAAGGATTGGAACAGAGTCGTGTCGTTATATCAGAAGGTCATTGCGGTCGACCCGGGTTCAGCGGCAGCGCAGGCGCGCCTCGCGAAGGCACTGTTGCTGCAGGGCGACGACATCGAGGGCGCCGAAACGCATGCACGACGGTCGCTCGAATTGAATCCGGATCTTGCGGAAGGACATGCGGTTCTCGGCTTCCTGCTCTGGTCGCGGTTTCGCGGGGGATCGGGCAAGGAGTACGAGCGAGCGGTGGCGTTGAATCCGAACGACGCCGAAGCGCTGCACAGCTACGGCGAATATCTCAACCTGCAGCGCCGTGAAAAGTCTTTCGATTACCTGCGACGCGCACGCGATCTGGATCCGATGTCGCTGCGGAACGCAGCCGACCTCGGCTATTACTACGCGGCGGGCGGGCACGTGGATGATTGGGCCGAAGTCGCGGCATCCGTCGAGCAGAGATTCCCCGATGGCGCCGGACTGTTTGCCCTCTCTCGCACCGCCGCTGCTGCGGGCGAACTCGACCAGGCGATCGCCTGGGGGATGCAGGCCAGGCAACTGGATCCTCACAATCCAGACGTGTCGCGCGACGTGGCGGAGTGGTTGGCGCGGCTTGGACTCGACGCTGAATCGAAGGGTGTCGATCCCGAATCATCGCTTCGAGTGCTGTTCTGGCAACGTCGCTACGACACGATCATCGAACGCATGTCGAAGTCCGACCTCGATGAAGCGGATGGCGATTCACTCGGCTACCTGGCATTCGCACTTCAAGCAGTGGGACGAGACTCGGAAGCAGTTTCAATTTTCGCAATGCTTGGGCTACCAGAGACCGCGATGGACGACGATTTACGTCGTTGGAGGCTCGTTCACGATCTCGCGAACATGATCGGCGTTCTTTACGCAGTGCGCGACAAACGGGCAGATCATTTGGCGGTCTGGCTCGAGCAATTCGCACGAGAGCGCCCAAACGACGAAATTGGACTGGGATGGGCCAGGGCGTGGTGGAATGCATGCCCTCTAGCAGCCATGGGCAAGAAGGAGCAGGCGCTGCAGCAGTTGGAAGAAAGCGCCGCCGCGCCGAATCTCGCCTGGCTCCCTTTCCTGCGCGACGCCGCCTGCTTTCGCGATCTCCATGACGAGCCGCGCTACCGAAAAGCAATTCAGACGCTGCAGGCGCGTCACGACGCCATCCGGGAAAGGCTACCCGCTACGCTGGAGCGGCGCGGACTGACGATGGACCAGCTCTGATTTCGGGTCGACTACCGAAACCAGGCGACGCTCCCGACCGCGCGACGCAAAGCGCCCCTGTCGTGCGCTTCTTCTTGGCTGCATCGAGATCGGGCTCGTCATATCTGCTGCAGTCCCAACGTTTTGTTCCTTTGCTCTGGTAAACGGTCCAACAACGAGTGCTCGAACCGCTCGAACTCCGCCTCATCCATGCGGATGAAATGCCGTGAACGGGGATTGGCGCGCCATCGACGCACCGTTTGCGTGTCGACCCCGCTGAGATCGGCCGCCTGCTGCAGCGTGAGGCCGTAGCAGATCGACAAAAGGCGCAATCGATAGTTGCAGGTCGGCATTGCGCCGTAGCTGATCGGTTCGTCGCTCGCGTCGCGCGACAGGTCATTCAGTATCGTGCGCAGTTCGCCCAGTTCACGATTGGAGAAGCGCGATTCGAGGCTGTATCCGATCGAGTCGATAAAGTGATCGCCCGCTTGCTCTTCGACAAAGCGAATGTATTTCTTGAGCAACTCTCGGTAGCCCATGGCCAGGTAGAGATCGGAGGTTGGGCTCAACCGTAGAGCGCGGTTGTTACAGTTGCGTGACCGGGGTGTGGATAACCGTGCACAACAGCTGACTGAGTTTGCACAACGGTTGCAGGGCAGGTGCATCGACGGCGGTGACGGCGCGTACCCCCTCGCCGGTGCCGGCGATCTCCTCGTGCCCTCCGGGCGAGTGCCAAGCGAATTCGCCAGCGATCACCAGCGCGACATCGTAGGCATACAATGCGGCGGGTGGATTCCGGTGCACGTGGATGGATGCGGTCACTGTGCCGCGACGCGTCATCACGTTCCACACCCGTACCGGGCCGTCGATCAGTTCCCCGTTCAGCGCCTGTTCGCCCGGAAACGCCACGCCGTCGCCGACGCGTGCCAGCCGCATCGACCCGGAGGCAGCGCGCAACACGATGCCGCGCCCCTCGATCAGCGTGAGGTGTCGATCCATCGTCGGAAACATCGAAAACGGACCGTTCTGGGAAATGTCGGCGACGCTGACGCGCCAGTCCCAGTCGCGCGCGTTTGCACCGCCGCCGGTTGCGACGGTGCGCGTGATGCCGCCGCCGTTGCGCCACGGTTCGCTCGTTAGCGAATCGATCGAGAATCGCCGTAGTGCGGGCTGCGTCAGGACACCGCTCCGACGCCGTATTTGCCGTTGAGCAGTTGACCGGTGCGAAACCGCTCGAGCGCATAAGGTGCGAGCGACACGTCGGTCGGCAATCCCAACGCTTCCTGCGCCAGCACGCGGCCCACCCACGGCGACAGCTTGAACCCGTGCCCGGAGAATCCGTATGCGACGATGAGGCCGCGCAGGTCCGGTACGCGGCCCAGCACCGGGTTCCAATCGGGCGTAACGTCGTACACGCCGGTCCACGACGACGCGAGATCGGCGGTTTCATACGACGGAAATCGTTCGGCCGTCTGTGCGCCGACGTCGAGTACGTGATCCATCGAGATCACGCCCTGTTCGTTGTTCGGTTCCGCCAACGTCTCGCCGGCGATTCCTTCGCTCACCAGCATCTGCGAGCCGCCGTAGCAGCGGCAGTACAACATGCCTGCCGATCCCAGATCCTTGAAGACCGGCATCCGGGGCGTGTACGGCTGCGGACCGCGCAGCGCGAGCACCATGTGTCGTTCCGCGCTCACCGGCGACGCGATGCCGGTCCAACGTTCGATATCGCGCGCCCAGATGTTCTGCGCGCTGATCACGGTGTCGCTGTCGAAGCGACCCTGCGACGTCTCGACGCCGACCACGCGACCGTTGTCGTGCAACAGCGCCTGCACTTCCACGCCTTCGACGATCTTCGTGCCGAAGCGCCGCGCCGCCTTGGCGAATCCGCTGGCGACGAGATATGGGTCGGCGAAGCCGGCATCGGGTTCATAGCCGATCAGCGCGGCGTCGTCGAACCGCGCGATCGGCAACAGCTCGGTCGCCTGGCGGGCGTCGAGTTCGTCAACGGTGATGCCCTGACGGCGCTGTCCGTCCAATCCGTCGCGCAATGCGGAGAGCTTCGGACCGTCCGGCGAGGCGATGAGGTAACCGCACTGCACGAGACCGGCGGACGATTCCGGATCGCCGACGTACTCGGCGAAGTTCTTGAACGCGCGCCACGAGGCCAACGCCAGTTCGACGTTTTCCGCGATGGTGTAGTGCGTACGCAGAATGCCGGACGACTGCGAGGTGGTGCCAGCGCCGATCTGGGTGCGATCGACCACCAGCACCCGTTTCGCGCCGAGGTACCCCAGATGGTATGCAACCGAACAGCCGATCACGCCGGCGCCGATCACGATCGCGTCGTAGCTCTGCATCGCGGTCACCTGCACGCCGCGCTCGAGGCGGCACAGAAATTGAAAGCCGAGATCAAAAGGCTGTGTGGTGCTCACCCCATGCAGTTGTCATGCCCGGGGGAATTCGAATGAGCGACATCACCACGTTCACCCACACCCTGCGCCGCGGCAGCGCTCCACTGCTCGTCTCGATACCGCATCTCGGAACGCGGATTCCGCACGACGTGCGCGCGCAGATGACCGACGCGGCGGAGCTGCGGCAGGACACCGACTGGCACCTCGATCGGCTCTACGAATTCGTCGGCGAACTCGACGCGTCGGTGCTGCAGGCCCGCATTTCGCGCTACGCGATCGATCTCAACCGGCCGCCGAACGACGACAACCTGTATCCCGGCCGCCCGACCACCGGCTTGTGCCCCACCGAGACATTCCAAGGCGAACCGTTGTATCGCGTCGGCTGTGGCGTAGCCGCGGACGAGCGCGAGCGGCGGCTGCGCAACTACTGGCTGCCGTACCACACCGTATTGCGCGCCGAGCTGGATCGACTGCGTTCGAAACACGGCGCCGTGCTGCTGTGGGAGGCCCACTCGATCGCGAGCCGGGTGCCCCGTCTGTTCGACGGCCGGCTGCCGGATTTCAACTTCGGTACCGACGACGGACGCGCGTGCGGGGCATCGTTGGTGGACTGCATCCTCACCGCAGCCGCGGCCCATCCCTTCGGCCAGGTGCTGAACGGTCGCTTCAAGGGGGGCTACATCACGCGCCACTACGGTGCACCCGTGCACGGTATTCATGCACTGCAACTCGAAATGTGTCAGTGCCTATATATGAACGAGTGCGCGCCGTTCGAATACCTGCCCGAGAGCGCCGCACGCGTTCAGGGCGCATTGCGCGGCATGCTCGCGGCCGCACTCGCGCATTTGCCGCGACTCTGCTGAGTCGTTTACCGATCCGGTTCGCCTCGCGCAGCTGCTGGCACGCTTGTTGCTCCCTTCCATTCGACGCCAACACGAACAAGGGGATTGCCTGCAATGAAAAAACTTTCAACGGCGCTCGCGACGGGAAGCGTACTCGCGCTGACCTCGCTGGCCGCTTTCGCCGACGAAGCCGTCGCGCCAACCGTCAACAAGGGCGATACCGCCTGGATGATCGCGGCAACACTGCTGGTCATCATGATGGCCGTGCCGGGACTGCCGCTGTTCTACGGCGGCATGGTGCGTTCGAAGAACATGCTCTCGGTACTGATGCAGTCGTTCGTGACGTTTTCGCTGCTGGGTGTGCTGTGGTGCATCTACGGCTATAGCCTTGCATTCACCGAAGGCAACGCGTTCTTCGGCGGCTTCAGCAAGCTGTTCCTGTTCGGCGTAACACCCGACAGCATGGCGGCGACGTATAGCAAAGGCGTCGCGATACCCGAGTACATCTACATCGCGTTCCAGATGACGTTCGCGGCGATTACGCCAACGCTGATCATCGGTTCGCTGGTCGAACGCGTGAAGTTCTCCGCCGTGCTGATGTTCATGGTGTTGTGGTTCACGTTCAGTTACATCCCGATTGCGCACATGGTGTGGTACTGGGCCGGCCCGGATGCTTACACCGACGCCGATGCAGCCGCGGCTGCGACGGCGACAGCGGGTTTCCTGTACCAGAAAGGTGCAATCGACTTCGCCGGCGGCACCGTCGTACACATCAACGCCGCGATGGGCGGCATCGTCGGCGCGTTCCTGATCGGCCGCCGCGTGGGCTACGGACAGGAGCAGATGGCGCCGCACAGCCTCACGATGACGATGATCGGCGCGTCGCTGCTGTGGGTCGGCTGGTTCGGCTTCAACGTCGGATCGAACCTCGAAGCTAGCGGCGTGGCGGCGCTCGCGTTCGTCAACACCTTCCTTGCAACCTGTGCCGCCACCGTTGCGTGGACGCTCACCGAATGGATGGCGAAAGGGAAACCCTCGATGCTCGGCGCAGCCTCGGGCGCCATTGCAGGATTGGTTGCCATCACGCCGGCCTGCGGCTTCGTCGGTCCAATGGGAGGCCTGGTGATCGGTCTAGCCGCCGGTGTCGCCTGCTACTTCGGCGTCATTCTCGTGAAGAAACTGTTCCGCGCCGACGACAGCCTCGACGTATTCGGCATTCACGGTGTGGGCGGCATCCTCGGCGCGCTGCTGACCGGCGTGTTCGTCGCGCCGTATCTCGGCGGCACCGGCGTGTACGACTACGTCGCGAACAAAGTGGCCGACTTCGACATGGCGACGCAGGTGATCAGTCAGCTGTGGGGCATCGGTGTGTCGATCGTGTGGTCCGGCATCGTCGCGTTCCTCGCGTACAAGCTGGTCGATCTGACGATCGGTCTGCGCGTCTCCGAAGACCACGAGCGCGAAGGTCTCGACCTCACCGCGCACGGCGAGAAGGCGTATCACATGTAATGACCGCAGACACCTGCCCGGGACACGGACGTTCCCGGAGTGCGGAGTCGAAACAACGGGCGCCGCGCGCCCGTTCTTTTTTCTGAACACTCGAAAGGGGATCACGATGAACGCCACTGCACTCTCGAACGGATACGGCTTCGCAGACCTTCCGCCGCCGTTGCGTTTCGAGAACGTCGAGCAGGCGCAGGCCCATCTGACCAGCAATGGCATCGGATACGTTCTGGCGCAGTTCGTCGACATTCACGGTGTTGCGAAAGCGAAGTCGGTGCCGGTGGCGCATCTGAACTCGGTACTCAACGAAGGTGCGGGGTTCGCGGGGTTCGCGATCTGGGGCGTCGGCATAGAACCGCACGGTCCTGACTTCATGGCACGCGGCGATCTGCAGACGATTTCGCTGGTGCCGTGGCAACCGGGCCTCGCGCGCATCGTCTGCGAAGGACACGTCGACGGTGAGCCGTGGCCGTACGACAGCCGCGTGCTGTTGCGCAGACAGATCGAGCGCCTCCGCGCAAAAGGTTGGACGATGTACACCGGTCTCGAACCGGAGTTCTCGCTGCTCAAGCGCAGCGTCACCGGCAGCATCGAACCGTGCGACGCGAGCGACACGCAAGCAAAGCCCTGTTACGACTACAAAGGTCTGTCGCGTTCGCGCGCGTTTCTCGAGAAGCTGTCGAACGCGCTGCGCTCGACCGGCATCGACGTGTATCAGATCGATCACGAAGACGCGAACGGCCAGTTCGAGATGAACTACACCTACACCGACTGCCTCACGTCGTGCGACCACTACGTGTTCTTCAAGATGGCCGCCAGCGAGATCGCCAACGAACTCGGGCTGATCTGTTCGTTCATGCCGAAGCCGTTCGCGAACCTGCCGGGTAGCGGCACGCACATGCACGTGTCGATCAGCGACGGCAACCGCAACCTGTTCGAAGACAAGAGCGACTCCCGCGGATTGAATCTGTCGAAGCTCGCGTATCAGTTTCTAGGCGGAGTGCTCGCGCATGCTCCGGCCGTTACCGCGCTGTGCGCGCCTACGGTCAACTCCTACAAGCGCCTGGTGGTCGGTCGCTCGTTAACCGGCGCCACGTGGGCACCGGCACACATCGCCTACGGCGATAACAACCGTTCCGCGATGGTGCGCATTCCGAAAGGCCGGCTCGAATTGCGCGTGCCCGACGGCTCGTGCAATCCCTACCTCGCGACGGCAGCGGTGATCGCGGCCGGGCTCGACGGCATCGAACGCAACCTCGATCCCGGCGAACCCCACAACGTGAATCTGTACGAGTGGAGTCCGGGCGAGCTGCGCGAAGCCGGCATCGGCACGTTGCCGCAGAATCTGAACGAAGCACTCGACGCCCTGCAGGCCGACAGCGTGATCTGCAACGCGCTGCGACCGTTGCACGCCGAATTCCTGAAGCTGAAGCGCATGGAGTGGATCGAGTACATGCGGCACGTCTCCGACTGGGAGATAAAGACCTACCTCGAGTTCTTCTAGAAACTCGCATGTGTGGAATCGTTGGGCTACTGCTCAAGAAAGCCGCGCTGAATGCACAGCTCGGCGAACTGATGGTGCCAATGCTGATCGGCATGACCGATCGCGGACCCGACTCCGCCGGTATGGCGGTATTCACAACGCCGCTGCCGGAAGAACGGCGCAAGATCAGCCTTTACTCCGGCCTGACTGACGAAGCTGCCGGCTACGACTGGCATCGTCTGATCGACGCATTGAACGCCAGCCTGAACATACACGCTGACGCCGCGACCAACGGCAATCATGCAATCGTCTCGTTCGATGGCGCAGTGGCGCCGGTGAAGAAGTGGCTCGAAGCGCGCGCACCGAACCTGCACGCGATGTCGGCCGGCCGCACGATGGATCTGTACAAAGACATCGGTAAACCCGCGCAGGTCGCTCAGCGCTATTCGTTCGCGCGGCTGACCGGCAGTCACCTCGTCGGGCACACGCGGATGGCGACCGAATCCGCCGTAACGCCCGATCGGGCGCACCCGTTCACCGCCGGTGAAGATTTCTGCCTGGTGCACAACGGCTCGCTGTCGAATCCGAACGCGGTGCGCCGCATGCTCGAACCGCGCGGCATCCGTTTCGATACCGACAACGACACCGAGGCGGCGTGCCGCTTCCTGGAGTGGCGGTTGCGCGAGGGCGACGAGTTGCCAACAGCCCTTCAAAGGGGCTTCGAGGCCCTGGACGGCTTCTATACCTTCCTTATCGGCACGCCGGACGAACTCGCGCTGATTCGCGATCCGTTCGCGTGCAAGCCCGCCGTCGTGGCCGAAACAGACGACTACGTTGCGATCGCATCCGAGTTTCGGTCTCTGGCGCACTTGCCGGGCGTGAAACACGCGCACGTATTCGAGCCGGCGCCAGAGCGGGTTTACGCATGGAAGCACTGACGTTCGATCTGACGCGCGACACCGTGCGGCAGATGAACCAGCGGCTGCACGCGAGCGCCGTCGAACTCGCCGGACACGACGTGCGCATCCTCAACCCCGATGGCGCACACAACATCGCCGTCGGATTGAACGCGCCCATGCGCGTCAGCGTGCATGGGCACGCGGGCTATTACGCGGCCGGCATGAACCAGTTCGCCGGTGTTCTGATCGAGGGCAGCGCCAGCACCGGCGTGGCGGAGAACATGATGAGCGGCACGGTGCGCGTGAAAGGCTTCGCATCGAACGCAGCCGGCGCATCCGCGCACGGTGGACTGCTGGTGGTAGAGGGCGACGCCGGTTTGCGCTGCGGTATTTCTCTCAAGGGCGGCGACATCGTGGTTGGCGGATCGGTCGGCAGTTTTTCCGGATTCATGGCGCAGGCCGGACGCATGGTGGTCTGCGGCGATGCCGGCGACGCGCTGGGCGACTCACTGTACGAAGCGGTGATCTACGTGAAAGGCGCGATCGCATCGTTGGGTGCGGACGCACGCATCGAACCGCTCGACGACACCGACGTCGCTTCGTTGCGAGAGCTGCTCGCCGCGGCCGGTCTGGACCACGACGCGCGCCGGTTCAAACGCGTGGCGTCGGCGCGGTCGCTGTATCACTGGAACGCGGACGCGGAGCAGGAGTATTGAGCTTCGAGAAACCCACCTACGGTGAAGAGTCCGCGTCGTACGACCGGACCATCATCGATTACATCCATCGTGCGTCCGCCACAGGCCTGTACGAGATCCGCGGTCTCGGCGCGAAGCGCAAGCTGCCACACTTCGACGACCTGCTGTTCCTGGCCGCATCGTTGTCGCGGTATCCGCTGGAAGGCTATCGCGAGCGCTGCGCGACGAAGACGATGCTCGGCACGCGTCACGCAACGAAGCCGATCGTGCTCGACATTCCGATCACCATCGCGGGTATGAGCTTCGGTGCGTTGTCGGCGAACGTGAAGGAAGCGATCGGCCGTGCCGCTACTGCGATGGGCACGTCGACCACGACCGGTGACGGCGGTATGACGGCAGAAGAGCGCGACTCATCGAAAACGTTGGTGTATCAGTGCCTGCCGTCGCGCTACGGCTTCAATCCCGACGATCTGCGGCGCGCCGACGCGATCGAAGTAGTGATCGGGCAGGGCGCGAAACCGGGCGGTGGCGGCATGCTGCTGGGTCAGAAAGTGAACCCGCGCGTCGCCACGATGCGCGCACTGCCGGAAGGCGTCGATCAGCGTTCTGCATGCCGGCACCCCGACTGGACCGGCCCCGACGATCTGACGATCAAGATCCTCGAGTTGCGCGAGATCACCGACTGGGAAAAGCCGATCTACGTGAAAGTGGGCGCCACGCGCGTGTTCAACGACGTGAAGCTCGCGGTGCATGCGGGCGCCGATGTGATCGTCGTCGACGGCATGCAGGGCGGAACCGCGGCCACGCAAAGCGTGTTCATCGAACACGTCGGCATTCCGACGCTCGCGGCCGTTCGGCAGGCCGTGGCTGCGCTCGAAGACCTGAACATGAAAGACACCGTGCAACTGATAGTTTCCGGCGGCATCCGCACCGGTGCCGATGTTGCCAAAGCAATCGCGCTCGGCGCCGATGCAGTGGCGATCGGTCAAGGCACGTTGATGGCGCTCGGCTGCAATCGCGACGATTACTTCGTGGACGACCGCCCGATCAGCGCGCTCGCCGACTACGCCGCACTCGGTACGCGCGCCGGCGCGTGTCATCACTGTCACACCGGCAAGTGTCCGGTCGGCATCACCACGCAGGATGCGGAGCTCGAGCAGCGCCTGCAGCCGGAGTGGGGCGCGCGTCATCTGAAGAATTATCTGAAAACGCTGACGATGGAACTGACCACGATCGCGCGCGCGTGCGGCAAGCAGGACGTACATCACCTCGAACGCGAAGATCTCGTTGCGTTGACGGTCGAAGCGGCGGCGATGGCGCACGTGCCGCTGGCCGGAACGAACTGGATTCCCGGTTCGACTCTTTGACGAAAGTCGGCTGCTAGTACGGGCGATCTCGCAGCAGGTGGAAGTGAAACAACACCTTCGACAGCACCACTTCCAGGCAGAAGAATGCGACTACGACGAGCGCCGCGTCGAGCAGGCTCAGCCCGAACCAGCCGCGCGCAATCAGCACCGGCAACACCACCTCGGGGCCCTGATCGAGGCCGAAGGCCTGGCTGCTCGGAGTCATCTTCATCCGCCGCTTGCAGAAACTCGAGATGAGATCGCCGGCCATGGCGGTCGCGCCGATCGCGGCACCTTGCCACATCGGATGACCCAGCGGCCATGCCATCAACGATGGCGCCGCGATGCCGAAGACGATGCCGCGAACCGTTTTTGAATGACCGAACACCGGTTCGCCATCGAACCACTTCACGTCGCCGTCGAGCGGCCACGCGAGTCGCGAGCCGAACCATTTCTTTGCGAACAACGGTGCGGCATTGGCGGCCCCGATCAGCAGCAGCACGAAACACGCTGGTGCGATTGCCGTCATCACGACGTCAACGCGCTCGCGATGACCGCCCGAGCGCAGCGCCGGGCATTACAAACCCGCACACCGCGACGAGACTCAGCACGGTGAACAGAAATACCCGTACAACACATTCGCGTAGGCGCGATTCACGGCCGAGGAACACTGCGCCGCCGCTGGCGAGAGTGCAGGCGATCACGATTGCGCCGAAGGCGCGTGCCGCCCGCGTCTCCGATTCGAAGAAGATCGTGCGAACCCCCCGGTCGAGAAACGTTTGCATGGCGGGAGTTTAGGCGAGCCCGCGCTCGTTGCGCACCGTTCTTCCGCAGTGCAATCTCGACAACGATCGCTGCAGCCACCGGCATCGCCGGACGTTCACCACGAGGACACCGCATGATTCGATTGCTCATCGTCGCGATGCCGGCCACGCTGATCGCCGCGACGCTGGCGGCATCGTCCGCGAGCGCGGAACAGTGTGCACGCGCGCCAGCAAGTGATCGGCCGAAGATCGGGCTCGTGCTCGGCGGCGGTGGTGCGCGCGGCGCCGCGCACATCGGCGTGATCAAGTTGCTGCAGGAACTGCACGTGCCCGTCGACTACGTGGCCGGCACCAGCATGGGTTCGCTCGTCGGCGGGTTCTATGCGACCGGCATGACAGCCGAACAGCTCGACGCGACGGTGCGCGCGATCGACTTCGATACGCTGTTCAAGGACGCGACGGCGCGCAGGGACGAACCATACCTGCGAAAGCTCGACGACAACCTCGCGCTGTTCGGGCCGAAGGTGGGCATCGGGCCGAAGTCGCAACTGCTCGCGATGGGCGCGATCAGCGGACAGAAGATCTCGTTTCTGTTCCAGACGCTGACGTCGCAGCGCGTGCAGGTGGACGACTTCGACAATCTGCCGATTCCGTATCGCGCGATGGCGACCGACATCGTCACCGGCGATGCCGTGGTGATCGACAAGGGCAATCTGGCCGTGGCGATGCGCGCGAGCATGTCGGTGCCTGGCGCGTTCGATCCGGTACAGATCGGCCCGTATCTGCTTGTCGACGGCGGCCTCGCAGACAACGTACCGATCGACGTGGTGCGCAAGATGGGCGCCGACATCGTCATCGCCGTGGATGTGGGTACGCCGCTGGAACCGCGCGAGAACCTCACTTCGCTCGTCAGCATCACCGCGCAACTGTCCGGTCTGCT
>DATJGR010000263.1:0-11513 GCA_035494855.1 Pseudomonadales bacterium
CGTCGACACCGACAACAACTTCCCTACTGCCGCGGGTCTCGCGTCGTCCGCATCCGGCTTCGCCGCGTTGATCACCGCGATGAACGAGGCGCTCCGGCTGCAGATGAGCGACGACGAACGCTCGATCGAAGCGCGGCGCGCGTCGGCATCTGCAGCCCGGTCTCTGTACGGCGGCTTCGTGACGTTGTCAGGCGGCGACGACGCGGCGACGTGGATAGCGCGGCCCGAACTGCAGGCAGACGCGTGGCCGTTCGCGGTGGTCGTGGCCATCTGTTCGGATCGACCCAAGGCGGTGTCGTCGAGCGTCGGTATGCTGCAGTCGAAGTCGTCGCCTTTCTATGCCCGTTGGACCGAGGCCGCCGCAACCGACTTCACCGAGGCACGGGTAGCCGTCGCGTCGCGTGACTTCGATCGCCTTGGCGCGATTGCGGAAGGAAACTGCCTCGCAATGCACGCGGTGATGCTGTCGGCCCGGCCGGCGTTGTCGTATTGGGCTCCCGCCACGGTCGCGTGCATGTCGCGGATCCGCGAGCTGCGCGACGACGGCGAACGGGTGTTCTTCACCATCGACGCCGGTCCGCAGGTGAAAGCCGTTTGCGAACCGGGCTCGGTCGAACGAGTGCGGTCCGCACTCGCGGCCGTACCGGGCGTGCAGGATGTGGTTGCGGTCGGGTTGGGCGGCCCCGCGAGAGTCGTTTCCACGGCATGAGGATCATAGCGAGCGCGCCGGGCAAGATCGTCGTAACCGGTGAATACGCGGTGCTGGTCGGCGCGCCCGCGCTCGTCGCCGCGCTCGACCGCCGGGCGCGCTGCACGATGGAGGACACCGACGCCGGGGGTTGGACGTTCACCACGCACGGATTCGCGCCGGACGCACTCATCAGCCGCGATGCCCTGCTGCGCGGCCCCCTGCTGCCTCGCACCGATCCGGCGCATCTGTGCCAGCACGCGCTGCGACAGATCGATTCCGTTAGCGTGGCGGTCGATTCGCTGCCGCAGAACCTGCGCATCGACATCGACTCGCGTTCGGGATTCGACGGCGCCCGCAAGCTCGGTATCGGTACCAGCGCCGCGGTCTGTGCGGCGCTGTGCGGGGCGTTGCTCGCGCGCTGCGGCAGCCGGCTTGCGACGTTTCCGGTGGCGCTCGCGGCGCATCGCTCCGCGCAAGGCGGAAGCGGCTCGGGTATCGACGTCGCCGCGTCGTGTGCAGGCGGGCTCGTCCGATACGAAACGAACGCGACGCCGCGACTGGAGCGCGCAGCGTTCCCAGGCGGCATCGCGCATGCGGTGATCTGGACCGGCAACAGTGCAGATACGCGCGAGCACCTGAATCGGTTCGACGTGTGGCGCAACGGCGCTATCCCGCGGGAGCTCGCGGCGCTGACCGACGCGTCCCACCGCGTTGCCGACGCGGTAGGGGACGCGTCGGAATTCATGCGACAATTGCGCGCCTATTCCGCGGCGCTGGGCGCACTCGACGACGCGGCTCGGCTCGGGATCTACAGCAACGCGCATCGGCGGTTGAGCGATCTGGGCAACGACACCGGCGTGGTCTACAAGCCGTGCGGTGCCGGCGGCGGTGATCTCGGAATGGCATTCACGAACGAGGCACGCGCGATCGAGTCGTTCGAACGCGCAGCACACACGGCCGGATACAAGCGTTTGCCCGTGGAGTTGGACGAGCATGGCATCACCGTCAGCGTCGAAGGATAGCGGGTCCCGGATCCCGAACTTCTTCAGGATGACCATACGCGAGCGCCTCGATGCGCTTCGCGAACGCAATCTGCTGTCCGATGACGACATCGCCCTGCTCTCGGCCGGCGATCACACGCTGCGCATTCAGACCGCGGACAAGATGATCGAGAACGTCGTTGGCGTGCTGGGGCTACCGCTCGGCGTCGCGCTGAATTTCCTGATCAACGGGCGCGACTACGTGGTGCCGCTGTGCGTCGAAGAGCCGTCTATAGTCGCGGGGCTGTCGGCCGCCGCGCGGACGGCGCGCTTGTCCGGCGGTTTCAAGTCGAGCGCCACCGATCCGATCCTGATCGGCCAGGTACAGCTGGTCGACATGGGCGATCCGGTGCAGGCCATGGAGGCACTGAAGGCGCACCGAGTAGAAATCGTCAACCTGGCCAACAGCCTGCACCCGAAGATGGTGGCCCGCGGCGGCGGTGCGCGCGACATCGAACTGTTCCGCTACACCGCCCCCGAGGACGGCCGTCAGATGGTGGTCATGCATCTGCTCGTGGATACCCGCGACGCCATGGGCGCCAATCTGGTGAACACCATGTGCGAAGGCGTCGCATCGCTGGTGGAGTCGATCACCGGCGGCAAAGTGTTCCTGCGCATACTGTCGAATCTCACCGATCGCGCGCTCGCGCGGGCGCAGATGGTGATCCCGGTGAACAATCTCGAGGGCAAGGGTTACAGCGGTGCAGAGGTCCGCGACGGCATCATCCTCGCGAACGATCTCGCCACGGTCGATCCGTACCGAGCCGCGACGCACAACAAAGGCATCATGAACGGCGTCGACGCCGTGGCGCTCGCGACCGGCAACGACTGGCGCGCGCTCGAAGCCGCGGCGCATGCGTACGCCGCCCGTGGCGGCCGGTACGCTTCGTTGACGCGCTGGTACAGGAACGAGCGCGGCGACCTGGTCGGCGAGGTCGAGATGCCGATGAAGGTCGGTACCGTCGGCGGATCGCTCGAAACGAATCCGACCGTGCGCATCAATCATCGTCTGCTCGGCTCGCCGGACGCGCGCGAACTCGCCACGATCATGGCGACAGTGGGGCTCGCGCAGAACTTCGCCGCGTTGCGTGCATTGTCGACCGACGGCATCCAGCAGGGTCACATGACGTTGCATGCGCGCAGCGTCGCCACAACCGCCGGCGTGCCGGAGCACCTGTTCGACAGCGTCGTGGAAGCGCTGATCGAGTCGGGCGAAATCAAAGTGTGGAAGGCGCAGGAACTGGTGCGCACACTGAACGCGCACATGAACCCGACGCCGGGCTCCGAGCCGCGCAGTTCCGCGAACGGCAAGGTGATCCTGCTCGGCGAACACGCCGTCGTGTACGGACGGCACGCCATCGCGGCGCCCATCCCGCTGGCTGTCGAAGTGCGGGTGCTGGATGCGTCCGAAGGGGTCCGGCTGCTGATTCCGCGATGGGGTGTGGAACAGCGCATCAAAGCGGTCGAGGAGCATCAACAGGGCGTCGCCGGCATTCTGGCGATGCTGCTGCGCGAACTGGCGTTGGACGATCATCCGATCGACATCGAAGTATTCCCGCACATTCCGCGCGCGATGGGTCTCGGCGGTTCGGCCGCGCTGGCGGTCGCCATCGTGCGCTCGTTGGACCTGCGCTTCGGGCTCAACCTGTCGGCCGAGCGCGTCAACGCACTGGCGTTCGAATGCGAGAAAGCGGCGCATGGAACGCCGTCCGGCGTCGACAACACCGTTGCTACGTACGGCCAGATGCTGCTGTACAGCAACGCGTCGCGGCCGCGTTTCTCTCCGGTCGCGACGAAAGTTCCGTTGCCGATCGTCATCGGCATTTCGGGGAAGGAGAGCCTGACGGCCAACAACGTCGCGCAGGTGCGCGCCGCCTGGCAGCGTCAACCGGCGCGCTACGAATCGATCTTCGACCAGATCGACCGCCTCGCGCTTGCCGGCGTCGACGCGCTCGCGGCCGGCGACCTGACCGAACTCGGCGAGCTGATGAACCTCAACCACGGCCTGCTCAACGCGCTGCAGCTGTCCACGCCGGAACTCGAAGACATGATTCATCTGGCGCGCCGCGCCGGCGCGACAGGCGCCAAACTCACCGGCGGCGGGGGTGGCGGGTCGATGATCGCGCTGTGCCCGACCAAAGCCGACGCCGTGGCAGCGGCGATCCGGTCGGCCGGGTACCAGACGCTGACGTTCACCGTCGGCGCCCCGGAGGTCGCGTGAAGCACGATGCGAAGCGCAGCCTCGTGGTGTCGTCGGAAGAGGAACGGCTGATTCTGGTCGACTCGAACGATCGCGAGATCGGCACGTCGTCGAAGTCCGAGTGCCACGACGGCGCCGGCATCCTGCATCGCGCGTTTTCGTTGTTCGTGTTCAACGAGGCCGGGGAGTTGCTGATCCATCAACGGCATCCCGACAAGCGGTTGTGGCCAGGCTTCTGGTCCAACAGCTGCTGCAGCCACCCGCGAGCGGGCGAAGCGATCGAGACGGCGATCCACCGTCGGCTCGAGCAGGAGCTCGGCCTCGATGCCACGCTGGAGTACGTCTACAAGTTCGAGTACACGGCCCCGTTCGGCGACGTCGGAACCGAACACGAACTGTGCTGGGTGTATGTCGGCAACACCACGGGCGAGCCGCACGTGAATACCACCGAGGTCGCGAACTGGCGATGGATCGCGCCGCACGACCTCGACGCGGCATTGGCCGAAACCCCGCACCGCTTCACGCCGTGGTTCAAGCTCGAGTGGCAGGCGCTGCGCGGCTTGCATCGGAAACGCCTCGAATCGATCGTCCCCGCCTGACTGCAACACCGGGTTTGCTGCGAATCGACCGTGTATCAACGGGCCGCCGCCCCGCGGATCGCGTACACTAGACCGCTTCCACCGACCCGCGCGTGATTCCCGTGAGAGGAACTGCACAATGAACCCATCGACGGCCCGGCCCCGGGTCGGGATCAGCGGGTTCGCGCCCTATCTGCCGTGCTACCGGGTCAACCTCGAAGACTGGTGTCGCTGGACCGGCGACAGCTGGGACAAGGTCTCGAACATCGTCGGCCGCAGCTTCCGGATGCGCGCGCCGGACGAGAACGCCTACACGATGGCGGCGACCGCCGTGCTGCGGCTGATCCAGGCCTATGACATCGACCCGCGCCGGGTCGGCTACTTCGCGCTCGGCACCGAGTCGAGCACCGACAATTCGACCGGCGCGGTCATTGTCAAAGGCATGGTCAACGACGCACTGCGCGCACTGGGTGCGCCGCCGCTCGCACGCCACTGCGAAGTGCCGGAGTTCAAGCACGCATGCCTCGGCGGCGTGTACGCCATGAAAGCAGCCGCCCGGTATGTCGCTCTCGACGGCGCCGACAAGCTCGCCATCGTCGTGTGTGCCGACATCGCAGAGTACGCCCGCGGCTCGTCCGGCGAACCGACGCAGGGTGCCGGTGCGGTCGCCATGCTGCTCGAATCCGAGCCGAAGCTGCTGGCGTTCGATCTGACGCGCGCCGGCAGCGCCTCGGACTACCGCGGTCCCGATTTCCGCAAGCCGTTCGCGCGTTACGCCGGCCAGACACCGTCGTCGCACGGTCAGATCCGCGACTTCCCGATCTTCAACGGCAAATATTCGACCAGCTGCTATCTCGACGAGACGCTGCTCGCGATGGCGGACATGTTCGAGAAAGACACCGGCGTCGCATCGACGGCGCGCTGGAGCAAAACGGCCGCCGCATTTCTGCATCGGCCCTACCGGCGCATGGCGGAGACCGGTCTTGCGGCGGCTTACCTGCTGGCGCTCGCGCGCGGCGGCAGCGATGGCCATACGCAGCTCGAAGCCCTCGCACGGGCAGCCGGTGTGGAACCCACTCTGCTCGTCGGCGAATTGCAGGAATGGCCGCAACTCTACGATCCGGTCGGCAACGCCGCGGCCGATCCCTATCCGGCCACGCTCGAAACGCTGCGCGCGCTGCGCGCGCATCCGCAGTATCGGGCGCAGGTGCTCGACAAGATGCGCCTCGGCGATACCGCCATGCAGGAGTGCGGCAATCTGTACACCGCGTCGATGCCGGGCTGGCTCGCCGCGGGCCTCGAAGAGGCAGCCTCCCGCAGTGCGGCGCTAACGGGCGCGTCGATCCTCGCGTTCGGTTACGGCAGCGGCGACGCCGCCGAAGTGGTGCCGATGACGGTGGTCGAGGGGTGGGAAGCCGCGGCGGCGCGGATCGACTTCAGCGTTGCACTCGCGGGGGCAGTGGACCTCGACCAGGCGCGGTATCAGCAGCTTCACGACAGCCTCGACATCGACGACGCGGTTGCGCCGCGCCGGGCAACCTTCGTGATCGATCGCGTGGGGTGCGCGCAGGCACGCGGCGCGCTCGACGACCGCGGCATCGAGTACTACCGCTTCGTCCGCTAAGGCGAGCTATTCGAGCCGCAGATGAGACGTGTCGGGCGGCTGCGGCGGAGTGGCGTCGTCAGGTTCCCTCAGCAGTGCGCCGGCCGGCGCCAGGTCGAAGTCGATCGCGGCGAGTTCGATCGGCGGATCGATCGGCGGCGCGTGCGGCCCGAGATCGGCTCCCGGTTCCGCGATGTCCCACTCCGGCGCCTCGAGCTCCGCGAGCGGCAGCGACGGAACGCCGAGATCCACGCCCCGGGCCGCGATCGTGAAGTGTGATACATCGGGATTCAGCGCTTCGACCACGCGCGGAACACCCAGCACCGTTCCGGGCGCGGCCAGCGTGAGGTGCGTCAGATCCACCATCGGCCGCGGCGCGGCTGGCACCGGTTCCGCCATCAGCGTGCCGGGCGGCGCGAGTCTGAAAACACCGTCGGCGACCCGCTCGACGGGCGCCCGGGCCGGTTCGACTTCGTGTTCCAACTCGAGCGGTAGCACCCGCAAGCGCGCGCCGGCCCGCTTGAACGCGATCTGAAAGCGCGCGGCCGTATCGGTGTCGGCGTCTTTCCGTATCGTCACCGCTTTGCCGGTGAACATCGCATCGAGTCGCTCACCCTCGACTTTCAGCGCTGCGCCGAGGCGTTGCTTGACGACCGCCTTGTGCTGTCCGTCGAGCACCTCACCCCGAAACACCAACCGATACCGTTCCGACATACCTGACGATCCGATGTCCATCCGCCGGATTTAACCATAGCCGCTGCGCAGCAACGCGCGCGTTCGCACGGCCGCGCGTCCGTCATCGCGTTGACGTTGCGCGCTCGCGCACAGTACGGTCGCGGCTCCTGCCTCTGGAACACACCGCGCCGTGAATCCCGCCATCGAAATGCTCGACGCGGAAGTGCTCTCCGACAACTGGTACGTGCTGCGCAAGTTCACGTATCGCATCCGGCGCGCCGACGGTACGTGGGCGACTCACAAGCGCGAGGCGTACGACCGTGGCAACGGCGCCACCATTCTGCTGTACGACACCGGGCGCAGAGCGGTGCTGCTGACGCGCCAGTTCAGGCTGCCCACGTACGTGAACGGCAACCCGACCGGGATGATGATCGAGGCCTGCGCCGGTTTGCTCGAAGCGGAGAACCCGGACGTGCGCATCCGGCTCGAACTGCGCGAGGAAACCGGTTACGAGGTTCCCGAGATCCGCAAAGTGTTCGAAGCCTACATGTCCCCCGGCTCTGTCACCGAGATCCTGCACTTCTATGTTGCCGAATACTCACAGGCGAACCGCGTCGACAGTGGCGGCGGCATCGACGAAGAAGAGATCGAAGTGCTCGAACTGCCATTCGAGCGCGCGCTCGACATGATTGCAGCGGGCGAGATCAAGGACGCGAAGACCATCATGCTGCTGCAATACGCCGCGCTGAACCTGTTCGCCTAGACCGCCGATGCGTTGCGCGAGCGGCAATTGCCGGTCAATACTTCGCGCAGTGCGAACAATCTGGTGGGGAGACGCTGAACATGGGAACACGTGCACGAGTGGTGGTGCTGCCGCAGAAACAGGCACCGCTTCGCATCGAAGAAATCACGCTGCCCGACCCCGGCCCGACTCAGGTCATCGTCAGGCAATTCGCATCCGGCATCTGCCATTCGCAGCTGCACCAGATGCACCGACCGCGCGAAACACCGGTGATTCTCGGCCATGAAGCGACCGGCATCATCGAGAAAGCGGGCTCGCAGGTGCGCCACGTGCACGAAGGTGATCTGGTGCTGGTGACCTGGGTACCGCGCGACGCCGCGCGGGCGAAGAGTCTGCCGGTGCGTGCGACGCTCGACGTTTCCGACGGCGTCGCTCAGTCCGAGAACGTCTTCACGTGGGCCGACTTCACACTGGCCGACGAACAGTATGTGGTGAAGGCCGACCCGCGCACGCCGCGCGACGTCACGTCGATCATCGGTTGCGCGGTGATGACCGGCGCCGGCGCGGTGATCAACACCGCCGGCGTTAAACGCGGCCAGAGCGTCGCGATCTTCGGCGTCGGCGGGGTCGGTCTGTCGGCGGTGGTCGGCGCGCGGATGGCGGGCGCGAATCCGATCATCGCGGTCGACCTCGACGAAACGAAGCTCGAATTCGCGCACCGCTTCGGCGCCACGCACATGGTCAACGCGAGCAAAGTCGATCCGGTGGAAGCGATCCACAAGCTGACGCCGCACAACCACGAGTTCACCATTCTGAAGACCCCGGTCACCGGTGTGGATTTCGCGTTCGATTGCATCGGCATCCGCAAAACGATGGAACAGATCGCTCCGGCATGTCGTACCGGCCACTTCGGCGTGCACGCCGGCGGCACCGCGGTGCTGGTCGGCGTTCCGGGTACGCCGGTGGAACTCAACGCGATGGACATGCTGCTGAACGAAAAACGTTTCATCGGCAGCATCGGCGGATCGTGCCAGCCGGATCGGGATTTCCCGAAATTCCTCGACTGGCATCAGAACGGCGACCTCGACCTCGATGCGATGGTCACGCAACGTTATCGGCTCGAAGACATCAACGAGGCGACCGATGCGCTTGCGGCAGGCAAGATCAGCGGCCGCGCGATCCTCGAGTTCGAACACTGACGCGAGATCGACTCGGAGCGCACCATGGCAGATCTGTTGGCGCTGTCGAGCAGGATCATCGATGAAGGCGTCGCGCCGGGTCCGGTAAACCGCATCACACACGAGCTGTCCGAAATCGCGGCCGGCGTTGCGATGGTGGAGGCGTTCTCGCACTCGGTGCTGTTCGCCACCGACGACGGTCTGGTGGTGTTCGACACCAGCGGCGCGCAGGGCGGAAAGCTAGTTGTAGACGCGATCCGCGGCTGGTCCAAAGCGCGGTTCAATACGCTCGTTTACACCCACGGCCACATCGATCACGTGGGCGGCTGCGGCGCTTTTCTTCGTGACTCGGCGTCGAACGGTGCCCCGCGGCCAACCATTGCCGGGCACGAGAACGTGCCGCGTCGCTTCGATCGCTACGACCTGACGAACGGCTACAACCTCGTCATCAACGCGCGGCAGTTCCGCGGACTGTCCGGGCGCGGTTACGGCATCGGCGGTGATTCCGGCCGATTTCTTCCACCCGACAGCGCCAAGCCGAACGTCACCTACAGTGACCGGCTCGCGCTCAGCGTCGGCGGCCTCGAATTCGATCTGCGCCACGCGAAAGGTGAAACCGACGACCACACCTGGGCGTGGATTCCGCAACACAAAGCGATCTGCGCGGGCGACTTCTTCATCTGGAATTTTCCGAACGCCGGCAATCCGCAGAAAGTGCAGCGCTATCCGGTGGAGTGGGCTGCGGCCATGCGCACGATGGCAGGCGCCGGCGCCGAGCTGTTTCTGCCGGCACACGGTCTGCCGATTGCCGGCGCCGCGCGCATCAAGCGCGTGCTGCTCGAAGTGGCGGAGACGCTCGAAAAGCTGATCCGCGAAACGCTCGCGATGATGAACGCCGGCGCACCGCTGAACGACATCATCCACACCGTGAAAGTGGCGCCGGAGAGGCTGCAGCGACCCTATCAGCGACCGTTGTACGACGAGCCCGAATTCGTCGTGCGCAACCTGTGGCGCATGTACGGCGGCTGGTACGACGGCAACCCGGCGAACCTCAAGCCGGCGCCGGACAAGGCACTTGCCGCCGAGCTCGCAGCGTTGGCGGGCGGCGCGGAAATGATGGCGAAGCGCGCGCAACAACTCGCGGCGGATGGGGAACTGCGTCTGGCGTGTCATCTCGTCGAACTCGCCGTGCGCGCCGAACCGCGCCCCGCCATCTATGCAATCCGCGCCGAGATCTATCAGCAGCGCCGCGACAGCGAGACGTCGCTGATGGCGAAAGGCATCTTCGGCCACACCGCGGGCGAATCGCTGGCCGGCGCCGGCATTCCCGATCCGCACGCCGGCCGGCAATGACGCTCACGATCGTCGATCGATCGCGTCCGGCGACTCCCGGTTACTTCCGTCCGGCGGACGAAGGCACCGGACTGCTCGACTGGAACGAGACGGTTGCGCGATTCGCGGCTTCGAAGAACTACTGGGTGAGCACCGCGTCGTCGTCCGGCCGGCCGCACGCGATGCCCGTGTGGGGCGTCTGGCTCGGCGATCGATTCGCGTTCAGCACCAGCCCCGCATCGCGCAAAGCGCGCAACCTGCGTGATAACCCTCAGGTAGCGGTACACCTCGAAAGCGGTGACGCGGTCATCGCGATCGAAGGCCGCGCCGCGGAAGTTCGCGACCGAGCGGAACTGTTGGTGTTCCTCGACGCGTACAATCCGAAGTATCGATGGAACTTCACCGTCGACCAGGTCGTGGAAGGCGTGTTCGACGTGCGACCGGAAGCGGCTTTCGCGTGGCTCGGCGGCGAGGGCGAAGCATTTGGCGGCACGGCGACGCGCTGGCGGTTCGCGACCCAAAACAACAAGAACAGGTAACGCATGCTCACATCGCATTTCGTTCGCAACGGCGACGTCCTCACCGCCTATCACGATGAGGGTCAGGGCGATGCGTTGCTGCTGCTGCACGGTTTCACGGGTTCGAAGTTCGACTTCCACGATCAGCTCGGCTGGTTCACCGCGCAGCATCGGGTGTTGGCGCCGGACCAACGCGGCCACGGCGAATCGTCCAATTTCGGCCACTCCGACGCCTATTCGTTCGACATCCTCGTGGAAGACCTCGCGGGCTTTCTCGACGCGCTCGACGTGCAACGCTGCCATCTGTTAGGACATTCCATGGGCGGCATGGTGGCGATGCGCTTCGCGTTGCGATACCCGGAACGGCTGACGTCCCTGATCCTCATGGACACCGCCGCCGAACCGCTGACCGTCTTTCCGCAAGCGCTACGCGAGCAAATGGCGAAAGACGTCCGCGCAAATGGCTGCGCAAGCCGCGTGAAAACGATGCGCGAAATGCCGATGAGCGACGCACAAAAGCGCGGCGTCGACTTCCTCGGCGCCGACGAACACTGGCGCCGCATCGAACTGAAACTCTCCCAGATGGACCCCGAAGCATGGGTAGCCCTCGCCGACCACATGGCAAAACAACAGTCGCTGCTGCCTGAACTCGGCAAACTGACGATGCCGACCACGATCATCGTCGGCGAACGCGACGTCCCCTTCGTGGAACCGTCAGGCCGCATAGCTAAGGCGATTCCAAACTCGCGCCTCGAGACGATCCCACTCGCCGCCCACAGTCCTCAATACGAGAACGCGCCGGTGTGGCGACAAGCGATCGATCGGCATTTGAGTTCTTAGGCACGGTGCTGGTTGTGATCACGTGAGCGGTGGGTGATGGGTGTTCCGGGTACGCTCGAGCCGTCCCTGGCCGCTCTATCCGGGGCCATCCATGGCCCCGGAGGCCCCTACACACC
>DATJGR010000264.1:0-15163 GCA_035494855.1 Pseudomonadales bacterium
AAGCAAGCGATCCGCGAATCCATGCAGAAACGCTCCGACGAGATCCGGTCACGTCACGTGCTGACTAACATTTCAATTGAGGTGCAGGACTCGCAACACGCACGCGGTATCTCGTATCTCACGCTGTATCGACACGTCGGCACCGAGAGCTTGCGCACCGACATACCGGTGGCGACGACGGTACCGACAGCAGTGGGACACTACGAGGACGCGTTCGTGCTTACAGATGCAGGATGGCGTTTCAAGAGCCGCACCCTGCACGTCGCGTTCCGCAATGCCAACGGCGCCAAACCCAAGCCGGCCGGCTGACCGTGGCGGCCCCGGCAACATATCCGGCAGCGACTATTGCCCGGATTTCGAGGCTGTGGCGATAATGCGATCCATGTCAGAAACCCTTGCCATCGAACTCGGCCTCGCGCGGGTATCCGAAGCACCGTTGATCGCGCGCATGTCGCGCGACTACATCGAGCACGGTCTGCACTGGCGTTGGCAGACCGCGCAGATTCGCGGCCTGATCCTCGACGCCGAGACCGTCGCGTTGTGCGCGCGCGCCCAGCCGTTGCGGCAGCAGGATCCGACTACGCCGTCGCTGTATCGCGACGGCGACATACTCGGGTTCGGAATCATGACGTACGGGCTCGAAACAGCGCATCTGATGCTGCTCGCGGTGCAGCCGCGCGCCCGCCGCCGCAACATCGCGTCGAACGTGCTGGACTGGCTCGAAGAGACCGCCATCACCGCCGGCGTGAATCGCATCGAACTCGAGGTGCGCGCCGGCAACACGGGCGCCCGTTCGTTCTATCGCGAACGCGGCTATCACGAACGTGACTACCTCGCCGGTTATTACAGCGGGCAGGAGTCCGCCTTTCGCATGACGCGCAATCTGCGCAAGTCGTGACCCCGATTCCGCTGAGCGTCGGTACGCTCGCCGCGCCGGAGATCCTCCGCGCACCACACCGCGAACGGGCGCGCTTCATCGATTCGATCGTCGCTAGCGGCCTGGATCACGTCTTCATCGCCGATCACGTCAGCTTCCACGTCGGCACCGGCATGGACGGGCTGATCAACGCCGCCACGCTGACCGCTGCGAACCCGGCGTTGAAGGTGGTCGTCGGCGTGTATCTACTGGCGTTGCGACACCCTGTGACGGTGGCGCGGCAACTCGCGACGATCGCCGAGTCGGCGCCGGGGCAATTGGTTTTCGGCGTGGGTGTCGGCGGCGAGGATCGCAACGAAATCGCGATGTGCGGCGTCGATCCTCGCACTCGCGGCCGCCGAACCAACGAGTCGCTGCACATCGTGCGGCGTTTGCTCGACGGTGATCCGCTCGACCACGACGGCGAGTTCTTCCGCTTCGAGCAGGCCTGGATCCAGCCGAAGCCCGATCCCGCCATTCCAATCCTCGTCGGCGGAAGGGCCGACGCGGCGATGCAGCGCACAGCGCTCTATGGCGACGGCTGGCTCGGCATCTGGTGCTCACCGCAACGCTACGCCCAGGCGCTCACCGAAATCGCCGTGCGAGCGGCCGCAGCAGGCAGACCCGCACCGATGCACAACGGCATTCAGCTGTGGATCGGCATCGACAACGACCCTGCTAAGGCGCGCGGCCGGCTGGCGAAAGGCATGGAGCGCTTCTACCGGATGCCATTCGAGCGGTTCGAGAAATACAGTCCGTTCGGCACGCCGGAAGTGGTGGCAGAGGCGCTGTCCCGCTATCGCGACGAGGGTTGCCGGTTGTTCAACCTCATGCCCGTCGCGGCCGATCCGGAGACCGGCATCGCGGCGGTCGCCGAGATCAAACGACTGCTCGGCTGAGCGACGTGAAGCCGGGCGCAACCGGATTCAGGCGCATCGTCGACGCGACCCGATATACCCTCGCGTTCGTTCTAATGACGGAACTGTTGAACTCGGCGATCGAGGCCGTCGTCTGGGCGATGATCGCATTCGATCGCTTCTCTCGATGACGCTGCTCAGGCCAGCAGATCGAGCGCGCGCTGCACCAGCGGCTCCATCGACAGCTTCGTGACTTCCCACAGCGGGTCGTCGCGTTTACCGCGACGGTGCAGGCTCAGGTTGAAGCCGGTGATGATCGCGAACTTGTACGCCGCGAGCGCACGGAACCAGTTGATGTCCGGCAGCGGTTTGCCCCAGGCCTCCGCATACATTGCGATCAGCGTGTCCGGATCGAGGAATGACGGTCTCGCGTCGGTGCCTTTGTGCCATGCCGCCGGGTCGCTGAACGTCGCGATCCAGCCGAGATCGTTCAGCGTCGCGCCGACGCCGGTCAGCTCCCAATCGATCACCGCGAGCAGCGTTCCGGTCGTCGAACAGAACAGATTGGCAGTCTGGAAATCGCCGTGGAAGACACCTACCGGCGCATCCGTCGGCAGTCGCTCGAGCAGACGCCTGCGCACCTGCGGCACCAGCGCGAGACGCTCCGGATCAGCTGCGCGTTCGTAGAATCGATCCCAGCGCACGACGTCGTCTTCGAACGGAATCGGATCGCCGAGATACGGCGTCTTCCTGCGCCAGTCGATGCGATGAATCTCCGCCAACGCAGACATTGCCTGACGGCCGAGATCGTTCAGAACGCTGGCAGGCAGCGCCGCCCCCCATTCGCCGGCACCCAGGCGTAATACGTCGCCTTGCAGCTTCGGCACGATGAAATAAGGACAACCGAACCATTGTGTGTCGGCGCCGGACCAGCGGACGCTGCAATGCGGAACCGAGGTGCCGTCGAGCGCGTTCAATACCTCGACCTGCCTCAACACGTCGGCGGTGCCCTTCCACTGCACGTTCGGCGGCGGTAAACGAATGAACCAGCTCTCGCGATCGTTGCGGCTCGCGACGCTGAACCCGTAAGCGAATCCCGCGTGGCCCGGCATCTTGTGCACATCGAAGACGCGTGCGTCCGGATCGTCGTAGTGGTGCTGGCAAAACGGCACCAGCCGTCGGCTCAGTTCATCCAGTTCCATGACGGTTTCCTTCTAGACCGATGCAGGGCCCGGGAAGCGATCGCGCAACACGCGCTTCAGGATCTTCCCGCTCGGATTGCGCGGGATTTCCGCGACGAACGCAACACCACGTGGCTGCTTGTACCCGGCCAATCGACCGCGACAGAACTCCATCACGTCTTTCTCCACCAGCGCATCGTCTTTCCGCACGACGATCGCGAACGGCGACTCGCCCCACTTCGCACTCGGTTGGCCGATGACGGCCGCTTCGGCGATGCCGTCGTGAGCCATCAGTATGTTCTCGATCTCCGCCGGATAGACGTTCTCGCCGCCCGAAATGATCATGTCCTTGATCCGGTCCTGGATGTAGATGTAGCGGTCGTCGTCCATCACTGCGACGTCGCCGGTGCGCAACCAGCCGTTGACGATCGTCTCGGCGGTCGCTTCGGGTCGATTCCAGTAGCCGAGCATCACGTGCGGGCCACGCACCCAAACTTCGCCCGGTTCACCGGCAGCGCAGTCCTTCCCCGCCTCGCTGACGACGCGGATGTCCGTGTGGAAGAACGCCTTGCCAGTGGAACCGATTTTCTTCAGCGCGTGGTCGGCGTCGATCAGACACGCGGGTCCGCAACTCTCGGTGAGCCCGTAAATCTGGTGCACTTCGATGCCGAGTTTGGAGTAAGCCTCGATCAACGGTTCCGGCACCGGCGCAGCACCGCACATGCACCACCGCAACGTCGAGTAGTCGAAACGCGAAAGGTCACCCACCTGCAGCATGAAGTTGAGCATCGCCGGAACACAAAGGCCGCACGTGATCCGCTCCGATTCGATCAATTCCCACGCCCGCACCGGATCGAACGTCCGCATCACGATGCTTGCCGCACCGCGATAGACGTTCACCGTCAGAGGCGTCAACGCACCGACATGGAACATCGGCAGGCACGCGAGGTAGCGTTCGTGCTCGCGGTAATAGGTCGTCGCCGCAATCGTCAACACACCCCACATCGCGGTGCTGTGCGTGTGCACCACGCCCTTCGGCAAGCCGGTCGTTCCCGACGTGTACATGATGTACAGGCGGTCGTCGTCGCGTGCGGTGATGGTCGGTTCAGTGTCCGGAGCCGCGTCGCGAAAACGCTGATAGCTCTGCGCAAAACCCGCCATCGGTTCGCGATCGGTCACCTGCAGCCATTGCGCGACGTCGGTCTTCGAACCCCGCGCGTGCAGCTCGGTGACCGTATCCAGGAACTCTTCGCCGTAGATCAACCGCGTGGTGCCGCTGTCTTTGAGAATGAACTCGAGTTCGTCCGGAACGAGACGCCAGTTGAGCGGCACCACCACCGCGCCGACCTTCGCCAACGCAAAGTACGCTTCCATGAACTCGGCGCTGTTCATCATCAGCAAACCGACCCGTTCGGCTCTTTGCACGCCGCTCGCGACTAACGCGTTTGCCAGCCGATTGCAGCGTGCGTTGAGCGCGCGAAAGCTGAGCCTCGAACCCGACGCGCCGTCGACGTATGCGTCGGCGTCCGGACTGAGATAAGCCCGCTTCGACAGAAAGGCACCAATGTTGTTCTGCATCCCCGCTCCCCACACTGCGCAACAGTTGTGTTGCCCGAACGGCATTCTGGTCAAAACGCCGGCCGGAGTGAACCGCGGTGAACGCAACGGGAACTACTGAAACAGATGTGTTACAAAAATTCCCAGATTGTTCTTTGTACTCTGTCCATCACACCGTAGAATCGACTCGTTTTTCGGGGTCTCCCCACTCCGAACGACGTAATGGCGTGGCGCGGTGTCTCTCTCCCCTCCTCCCAGCACCGCGATGACAGTACTCAGGTACTGTCACCACGCCATCCTTTATCCGCTCGCGATGCCTCGCATAACGCAATCTGAGTCGTACTGGACAGCATTCTGCTGAGCTGTACAATTCGTTTCCCCTGTTCAGTATTCTGAGCCTGCATTGAGCGAAACCGAGCTGTACAGGATCGGCACCGTCGCAAAACTCACCGGCATCAGCGTGGAATGTCTGCGCGCGTGGGAACGGCGCCACGGTCTGGCGCCGGCCGAACGCGAAGGGCGCACCCGCTATTACAGCCGCACGCAATTGAAGCGGCTCGAGAAGATCAAGGCGCTCACCGAAGACGGGCACCCTATCTCGTCGCTGATCGAACTCTCCGAAGAGCAACTCGACGCGCGCATCGGCATCACGCGGCCGCGCGTGAGTCCGCATCGCCTGCCGCAGATCGGGCTCGTTGGGCCGAATCTGCTGATTCTGGAACAGGAAGCCGGCGACTCCGACCGCGCCGAAGTCAATCAGCGTTGGGTCAGCGTCGACGACTTCGTGCAGAGCAGGCCGGCCGAGCGCGCGCAACTCGACGCCGTCGCCGTACAGATTCCCAGTTTGAATGCTGACGTGCTGCAGCGTGTTCGCAACGCGGCGCCCGATTGCAGGTTGCTCGCGATCTATCAGTTCGCGAGCCGCGAGGCGCTCGCGAATACGTCGGAGCAGCACGGTGCTACCGCGCTGGCGTGGCCGCTGACGTGGACCGACCTCATGCGGGCGTGTGCGATTCCCGCCGGCGATGCCACTCGCGCCGGCCGCACTGCGCCGCGTCGATACACCGATCGCGAACTGGTCGATGTCGCCAGCCGTGCGCGCAGTCGCGGATTCGACGCGCCGCGCCACCTCGTGTCGCTGATCACCGACCTGAATGCGTTCGCCGACTACGCAACGCAATGCCTCACCGAGTCGAACGACGCAGCGTTGTACGACCGCATGCGCGAAGATGCGTCTTACGCACGCGCACAGCTCGAACGCGCGCTCGCCGCGGCAATGGAGCCCTACAGAACGGCGACCTGAGACAAACTATACAAATACTGTACGAATCCTGTTGACAAGCTGTTTGTACTGTACATAATCAACGCCAGTTTCAGTTTCGGCGTGCGTACAACTTCGTGATGCAGTCCTCCCTTTCAAGTGTCCTTCCCCCAGAAGTGAAGTTGTCTTCGCCGGCTGCCGCCGGCGACACGCCCTTTTATTTCCGTTCGTTCGAGTTCCTGCCGAGGAGGCTAGTCGGCTCTATTAGTCGATGATGCGGGTTGGGCATGGCCCGGCAGCACCCGCGCCTCTTCGGAGTGCACAGCACGCCTCCTCCGCGTAACGTTCCCCTTACCCAAGTCAGTCGCGCCCGTGTGAGACTTCGCCGCTGCGCGCCGCTCGCTCAACGACATCATCACGCTGACTTTTGCGCCCTGTTCGTCGGCTGCGTCGGCGGGGGATCCGTAGGAGGTGGCGGCGGGGTAGCCTGCGAACGTCTCTCCCAAGCCACCTTCACCGCGTCCCAACGCGCGGCCGATCCGCATCAGCGCTCTCCCGGTGGTCAAATCCAAGGAGGTCTACGCACAATGAAGACAACAGCGCCGATTGCGTACGCCGCCGTCGCGCTTGCCAGCTCCGCGCTCGCCGGATGCGCGCAGGCACGCCACGTCGATGTGATGACCATCCTGGCGTACGGCAATTGTCAGACCAACGAGATCGGCGTGCGCACGATCGACTATGCGACGCTCGCGACGTTCCGCGGTGCGCATCTGATCGGCATGACCGAGTCGGACGAGTCTGCGCAACAGCCGGTACATCTGATCGCGATCGTGCCCGGCGAGTTTCCAACTCCAGGCTACAGCGTGACGCTAAAGGACGGCGCGATGCTGGCCGGCGATCAACTGACGATCGAGGTGAAAACCGATCGACCTGCTCCGGATGCCGTGCTCGCGCAGATGATCACGCACCCGTGTCTGGTCGTTGGGATTGCGGATCCGTCGGTCGGTCGCGTCAAGGTCGTCGACGATTCCGCGGCGGTGCTCGGTGAAGTGGTTCTCGCCGCTCCGAAAAAGCCGTAGCGACTACTCCGAGATCAATGCGAGCGCCGCCTCCGCGCGGCGTTGCACGCTGAGTTTGTACCCGTCGAGGTTCAGGTCGCGGTTCGCACCCATCGCTCCGACGAGGTAACGCTTGTAAACGCCCTGTCCGATTGCAGCCAGGCGCCAGTGCGAAAACGCGCGATAGTAGTTGATTCCGGAAAGGTCGCGTCCCGTCGCCGCTTCGTACCGCTCGCGCAGTTCCGCGCGCGTCGGAAATCCACCGGCCGCCGTCGGCGTCGAATCGCCTTGCCCCGCGGCTTCCACTTCTTCCGGTGACGCCCAGGCGTTCATCAGGTAACCGACGTCTGCCAACGGATCGCCCAAGGTGCAGAGTTCCCAATCGAGCACGGCCAGAATGCGCGGACCTCTGACGATCATGTTGCCGAGTCGATAGTCGCCGTGAACGATGCCGCTGCCGATCTGCGCCGGCATCCGCTCTTGCAGCAGCAGGCGCGTTTCTTCCATCGCGGGAATTTCGTGCGTTTTCGATGCTTCCCACTGCTTCGTCCAGCGATTCAGCTGGCGCGAGAGGTACGCCTCTTTTCGCCCGAGATCGCCGAGCCCGACCGAATCCGGATCGAGGCCGTGCAGCGTGGCCAGCACGTCGATCACGTGCAGTCCGAGCCCATGACGGTCCGACAGTGCCACGCCTCCGGTCGCGATCGAGTCGTTCAGAACCAGTCCGTCGACGAACTTCATCACGTAGAACGGCGCACCGTTCACCGCGGCGTCGCTGCACAGTCCGTAGGTCGGCGCCACCGGCACCGGCGTTGTCGCCAATGCCGCGATGATCTTGTGTTCGCGTCCCATGTCGTGCGCGCTTTCGAGCACGTGTCCGAGCGGCGGGCGACGCAGCACGTACGCATTGCCCGCCGAATCTTCGCACCGGTACGTGAGGTTCGAGTGTCCGCCAGTAATCAACGTGAACTTCACCGGCGACTCGAGCGCCGGCACGTGTGACCGCAACCACTGCGTCACCCCATCGGCATTGATACCTTCCAACATCTCGCCCCCTCAACCCGGTTCCTCGAACGAGCTGCGTATAATAGCGGCTTTTCGTCAGCGGTTTGTTCATGGCAACGCCCACTCCACCGACGGCGCCCGCCGGCGCTCCTCACGCCGCGATCATCGGCGCTTCGGTATCGGGACTCGCGGCAGCGCTCGCGCTCGGGTTGCGCGGCTACACGATCACCTGCATCGAGCGCGATGCGACGCCGATGCCGCGCGATCATCTCGACGCGTTCGAGAAGTGGGACCGGCGCGGGGCAGCACAGACGCGCCACAGTCACGTGCTGCTCGCGCCGCTCGTCAAGCTGATGAAGACGCACGCGCCCGATCTATACCGACGGCTGCTCGACGCCGGCGCAGAGGAACTCGGCTTCCCCGAGCTGGCGCGAAACAGCTTTCCGGACGCGGTGCTCGAACCGGGCGACGAAGACATCTGCTTCCTCGCCTGTCGTCGTGTCGTGTTCGAATACGTGCTGCGCCGCTATATCGCAGAGCGCCACGGCGTTCGAATCATCGAGGGTGCAACGGTTGTCGGGCTGCTCGCCGACCCGGGCACGCCACCGCGCGTCAGCGGCGTCGAAGTCGAACGGACTGCCGGCATCAGTCGCATCGCCGCCGACGTCGTCATCGACGCGAGCGGCCGTCACGGCGCCAGCAACGCTTGGCTCGCCGCCATCGGCGCGCAACCCGCAGAGCAGGAGTCGTCGCCGTGCGGCATCTTCTACACGTCGCGCTTCTATCGACTCCTGGACGGCGCGGACTATCCGCTGCTCGATGGGCGTAAATCCACTGCGGGCGGTGTGCAAGGCGCCGACCTCGGCTATCTCAAAGCCGGATTGTTCCGCGCCGACAACCGCACCTTTTCGATCACGTTAGCAGCCGACCCCGAAGACAAACCGATGCGCGCTGTTTCCTGCGAACACGAGTTCGGCGTGGCCGCCGAACAGATCGAAGCAACGAAAGCGTGGGTCGATCCGGCAACGTCGGAACCGATCAGCAAGGTCTATCTCTACGGTAACCTCAGCAATACGCACAAACGCTTCGTGCTCGACGGTCGTCCGGTCGCCTTGAACTACTTCGCGATCGGCGACGCGCACGTGCATACCAATCCGATCTCGGGGCGCGGTTGCGCGCTTGGCTGGGTGTCTGCGTTCGAACTGGCTCAGGTGCTCGCGAACGAAACTGCTCCGGTGCAGCGCGCCATTGCATTCGAAGAGCGCATTGATGCACTGGTGCTACCGTGGTATCGGCTGCAGGTCGGTCAGGACAAACAATCGATCGACATCAACAAAGCACTGCAGCGCGGCGAGGATCCATACGTTTTCGTGAGACCCGACGGGTCCATCGACGAGGCGAAGCAGCGGCTCGCGATCTTCCGCAAAGGTATGGGCGTCGCCGCGCGCGAGCACGTCGACGTTCTGCGCGCGCTGTTCCGTCACACGAATCTGCTCGATCTGCCGCAAGCGTTGTTCGCGCGCCAGGACCTGCTCGGCAAAGTGTTTGCGTGCTACGAGAAGAGCAGGGGCGAAGACACCAAGTTGCGGCCGCTCCGCGACGAGATGCTGGCGCTTTTCGCGGCCGCCGTATAGTCGATGAAGAAGGTGTTCCTCGCCATGCTCGCAACGGAAACGAACACGTTTTCGCCGATGCCGACCGGCTGGAACATCTGGCGCGATACCCTGTTGCGCCGCCGCACCGAGCACGATCCGACCATTTCGCGGCGCCAGACCGTGTACGGACCGTTGTTTCGTCGTCTCGACGCGCGCGGCTGGACGCTCGCTCCTGGATTGCAGGCCTTCGCGGTGCCGGCCGGCACGACGCCGCGAGTCGTGTATGAATCGCTCCGCGACGAACTGCTCGACGATCTCGAAGCGTCAATGCCGCTCGATGCGGTAATGCTGTTCCTGCACGGTGCGATGGTCGCGGACGGTTACGACGATTGCGAAGGCGACATCCTGACGCGCGTTCGCGCGCGTATCGGTCAGAAGGTTCCGCTCGGCGCCGAACTGGATCTTCACTGCCACGTCACGCCCGTGATGCTCACGACGGCCGACGTTCTGGTCGGCTACAAGCACTACCCGCACACGGATACGTACGAACGCCTGCTCGATCTGTTCGAGATCGTCGCCGACACCGCCGACGGAACCGTTCGACCGACGATGGCAACCGCGGCTTGCGGGATGATCGGCATGTATCACACCACGCGCGAACCGATGGCCGGTTTCGTGGAGCGCATGTACGCGCTCGAACGCGAACCCGGCGTGTTGAACGCGTGGCTCGCGCATGGGTTTCCTTACGGCGACGTGCCGAGCATCGGTGCGCACGTCGTCGTAGTCACCGACAACGACCCGGCTAAGGCGCGCGATCTGGCGCGCTCGCTGCGCGATCAGTTCTTCGAAATGCGCAACGCCTTGGGCGCCGAATACCTCAGTGTCGATGCTGCGCTCGACCTAGCCGTCGCCGACGGACGTGCTCCGATCACGATCGCCGACACTGCCGACAACACCGGCGGCGGCGCGCCCGGAGATTCGACGTTCTTCCTGCGCGCGCTGATCGACCGGCGGATCGCAAACGTCGCGCTTGGTCCCCTGTACGACCCGATCGCGGTGTCGATCTGCCAGGACGGCGGTATCGGCGCACATCTGCGACTGCGCATCGGTGGCAAGCTCGGCCCGGAGTCGGGCGCGCCGGTCGACGTGGACTGTACCGTGATCGGGCTATCGAACCGCGTCGTGCAGACGCTGAACGGCGGTCCGTCCAGCCTGGGCGCCTGCGCGGCGGTACGCATTCCGATCGATGGCGACGCATCCGGCGCCGGCATCGAGGTGATGCTGACCGCGCGCCGCGTGCAAGCGGGCTCGCCCGAGTTGTTCAGCGGAGCGGGTATCGACCCGATGACAAGGCGCATCATCGTCGTGAAGTCGATGCAGCATTTTTACGCCGGTTTCGCGCCGATCTCCGCGCGCGTGATCTACGCGGGCGACAAAGGTGCGCTCGCGTCCGACGTACGCAGCATCCCGTATCGCCGCGTGAAGACGTCCGACTTCTGGCCGTTCAACGCCTCACCGAATTTCGACGACTGATGCGCCGGCTCTCGCTACTCGCCGCGCTGTGCGCCGTGATCGTCGCGACGTCGTCGATCAGCCCCACATCCGCGAACGAATCATCCAGCAGCGACGACGTCGGCGTGCTGACGACTCCGGACGGGGGCGAAGTCCGCGTCGCGTTCGCGAATCTGAACTATACAGGCGTGGGTCGGTACGTCTGGCAGGACGGGCGCAGTTACGCAGGCGAATTCGTCGACGGACATCCGCAAGGTCGCGGCATCGAGCAGAGGCCCGACGGCAGCCGCTACGACGGCGAGTGGAGCGACGGCGCGTACGACGGTTCGGGGTCGATGACGCTGGCCGACGGCAGTCGCTACGACGGGCAGTTCGAGAACGGCCTGCGCAGCGGACAAGGTCTGTTCCAGAGCGACGCAGGCCGCTACGAAGGCGGTTGGGCGGACGACGTGCCACAAGGCGATGGGCGATTCGATTACACCGACGGTGCGAATTACGTCGGACAATGGTTTTCGGGCCGCCGCAACGGATACGGCGTGTACCGCCGCGGCGACGGATCGAATTACGAAGGCGACTGGCTCGACGACATGCCGGACGGCTACGGTCGGCTCGTCGAATCCGACGACTACACGTACGAAGGCGCGTGGAGCAAGGGCCAACGCGCCGGATATGGCGCGATGCAGATCGGCGGCACGTTCGGCTACGAGGGCACGTGGGTTTCTAACATGCGTCAGGGCTTCGGGCGCGAAGTGCGCCCCGATGGCGGCGACTACACCGGTGAGTGGAACAGCGATCAACGCGAGGGTACCGGCAGATTGCAGTTGCCCAACGGTGCATTTCACGATGGCCTCTGGGAGCACAATTCGCCGCTCGGCGAAGGCACGCGCATGTCCTCGGAAGGCATCGAGTTCGTAGGCGCGTGGGACGGCGACTTCGTCTCCTACGGTCGCGTCGAGCTGCGCGGCGGCGAGCAATACGACGGCAAGTTCTACGACGCGAAGCGCAAGCTGGTCGACCCGGCATTTCTTGCCTGGCTCGAGCGGGTCGCCGGCCTCGGCAACCCGGATGCTGCGCTCCTGCTCGGCCAGGCGTATCGATTCTTCCTGAGTCCCGCACCTGATCGGAGCAAGGCGATCTACTGGTACACGCGCGCCGCGGATACCGGGCTCGCGGAAGCGCAGTACCAGCTCGCGGAGATCATGTTCGAGGAATCCTCAACGCGGCAACACGGCATGGAATTGCTGATCGCGGCGGCGAATCAGGGCCACGGCGCCGCGAACACGCGCCTCGGCGTCTTTTTTCAACTCGGTACGTACGTCGGGAAGGATCACGCGCGCGCCCAACATTTCTACGAAGTCGCAACCGGGCAGGGCGACCTCACCGCACGCAACAATCTGGCGTGGCTGCTGGCGACGAGCCCGAGCGCGAAGCTCCGCGACGGCACACGCGCGGTGACGCTCGCGCAACCGCTCGCCGTTCTCTACGACAGTTGGGGCTACCTCGACACACTCGCTGCCGCCCAAGCCGAAGCCGGTGACTTCGCGGCCGCATCGAAAACCGAGACGAAGGCGCTGGCTCAAGCGGAGCCCGACGCGAGCGCAGAAGCGTTGCACGATCTGCAACACCGACTGACACTATTCCAGCGCGAAGAACCCTATCGCGAACCCTGACGGAGCAGCGTGTGACACAGAACCAAGACAGCGTGCAGTGGCCGTTTACGCCGAGCGCGCGCAACATCGAAATCGTCGGGGCCGGCGGTGCGTATCTGATTCAAGCAAATGGCTCGCGGCTGCTCGACGCTGCGGGCGGAGCGATCGTGGTGAACGTCGGACACGGCCGCGCGAGCGTTGCGCAAGCGGTGTACGACGCTACGAAGACGACCACTTACGTCGTGCCGCCGTGGCTCACCACGCAGCGTCGCAACCTGATCGAGCGGCTGCGCGCGGATTGGTTGCCTCCGAGCTTCGATCACATCCACCTGACGTGCGGCGGCTCCGAGGGCGTCGAAACAGCGATGAAGATCGCGATCCAGTCGCAAGCCGCGCGCGGCATGCCCGAGCGCACGAAGATCATCGGGCGGTCGGTGTCGTATCACGGCACTACACTCGCGACGACCGCGGTCGGCGGACACACCGCGCGCAAGAAAGGTCTCGCACACGTGCTCGAAACGTATCCGGTCGTGCCGACGCCTTATCCGCTGCGTTGCCCGCTCGGACCACATCACCCGGGCGCCGGTCGCTACTACGTCGACGCGTTGGCGAAAGTCATCGAGGACGAAGGCGCGGAAACCGTCGCCGCGTTCCTCGCCGAACCGATCAACGGCTCGAGCGGCGGCGCGATCATTCCGCCCGACGACTATTGGATAGGCGTGCGCTCGCTGTGTGACAAGCACGGCATCCTGTTGATCATGGACGAAGTGATGACCGGATTCGGCCGCACCGGCGTGCCGTTCGCGTTTCAGCACTGGGGCATCGAACCCGACATCTTCGTATCCGGCAAAGGGCTCGCCGGCGGATACGCGCCGATCACCGGCGTATTCGCAACGTCGGCCGTAGCCGATCCGATCGCGGCGGCCGGTATGAACGTGATGTTCCACACCTTCGGCGCGCACCCGGCCGCGTGCGCTGCGGCATGCGAAGTGCTGCGCCTGCTGGGTGAAGAAAACCTGTTGCAGCGCTGCGCGATTGCCGGCGAAGTGCTGCAACGCCGGTTGAAGGACGTATTCGGAAATCATCCGAACGTCGCCGAGGTGCGCGGACGCGGGCTGCTGCAGGCGATAGAGATCGTCAAGAACCGCACCACGCTCGAGCCGTTCGACGTCTCGGCCAACATCACCAACCGCGTGATCAGCGCCGCGCTGCGACGCGGCGTGTTCTTCTACGGCGGCGGCACCGGCGACGTGCGCGACATCGTCTGCATGGGGCCGCCGTTCATCATCGGCGACGCCGAAATCGAACAGATGGTGAGAGCACTGTCGGAGAGCCTGGACGAGGTGTTGAGGTGACGATCACGCGCGATTCAGGATCTCGCCGTCGCCAGGCGACGCGCAACGTGGTCGTCGCTGTGGATCGACGAGCGATCCCACACGCATTCGGTGAATGGGCCGTTCTCAAATTCATGTAGCGTCGTTCCTTCGTGCCAGTCACACTCCACGGCGGATCGCCATCAATGCGTTCGAGCAACGTCAGATCGTCGGACCTGAGAAACGAGTTGGATGCGAACACTTCAAGGAGCAAACGGCCCGAATCTAACAACCGCATCCCGTCGCAGATGTTCGAGCAAAACGGCACTTGACCGAGTCGCGCATCGAACGCGAAGATTGAGAGCAATACAAACGCATTGCATTGATTGCGTAGGAACTGTGGCCTAATTCAAAACGCCGGGCCATCCTGCGGCCAATATCGCCTTGAGTGCGGTGTGCGACCATCAACGTCGAATATCTACGAATGGAGTGAGATGAATGAAGCAACGTGTCTATAGTGCAGTCCTTTCGACAATCGCTATTGCGGTTTCCGGCGCTGTGCAAGCCGATGAAACCATTGAGTGTACCAGCCCCAACACACCTAATTGCCAGATCCTGATAGACCCCCAGAGCGGAGGGAACTACAGGATCGATGCGGATCAGTTTGGACTCGGCATCGGTGATGGCCCGGGAGGTCTTCCGTTCGTCATTTTAGCGGGTGCGCCTGCGGGCTCACTCGTTGTCGACGCGAGCGGCAATGTGACGAGCGGCTTCACAGGCCCGGACACCGCCGGTGCGCTCCGCGTTCGTCGCAGCAACGGCTCTGCAAAACTGCTGGTGCAGGAGACCAGCGGTACGGTGGCCTCCCGCCGATTGTTCGAGCTGCGAAACAACGGGCCGATTGGCTTCGCAATGATCAACACGAATACCAGTGACGAATGGCGCTTTGCCGCCCAGACCACGGGGTTCCGAATCACCTTGGCGTCTTCGCCCAGCCCGGATTTCGAGGTGCTCAAAAATGGAGATGCCGTGCTCCGGGGCACCTTGACCGAGGGCTCGGACGTGAACGTAAAGAGTAACATCGAGGCGCTGGACGGTAACCTCGTGCTGGCTAAGCTCGACGCGTTACCCGTCTCCGAGTGGAGCTACCAGTGGGAGAGCCCGTCCGTTCGCCACATCGGTCCGATGGCCCAGGATTTTCATGCCGCATTTGGTCTCGGCACTGATGAAACCAAGATCTCACCGCGGGATATGGCTGG
>DATJGR010000265.1:0-16882 GCA_035494855.1 Pseudomonadales bacterium
TTCACCTTGCGGCGCAGCGTTTCCCAGTCGAGCGTGGAGTCGTAGTTCGCTTCGAGATACTGCTTGCAGCGTTCGCGCTCGAGGTGACGCAGCGAATCGAGCGGCAGGCTGCCGCGGCTCCACAGCGAACCTTCGAAACTCGCGTAGCTGCCGCGCTCCTTCGCGAGATCGCTCGACGCTTCGATCGCGAAGTAGCTGACGGCTTCCATCGATTCGTCGGCGAACTTGACAGCTGCATCGGAGCTGTACGGAACGCGCAGTTCATACAGCGCGTCCTGAAAGCCCATGATGCCGAGGCCGACCGGGCGGTGGCGCATGTTCGACGCGCGCGCCTGTGCAACCGAGTAGTAGTTGATGTCGATGACGTTATCGAGCATCCGCACGGCCGTGCGCACGGTGCGGCGCAGCTTGTCCAGGTCGAGGCCGTCTTTCGTGACGTGCTGAACCAGGTTGACGGAACCGAGGTTGCACACTGCGATTGCGTCGCGCGACGTGTTCAGCGTGATCTCGGTGCACAGGTTCGACGAATGCACCACGCCGACGTGCTGCTGCGGCGAACGGATGTTGCAGGCGTCTTTGAACGTGATCCACGGATGCCCGGTTTCGAACAGCATCGACAGCATCTTGCGCCACAGATCCTGCGCGCGGACGCGCTTGAACAACGGCAGTTCGCCGGTTTCGGTTTTGCGCTCGTAGGCGGTGTAGGCGTGTTCGAACGCGAGGCCGTATTGATCGTGCAGTTCCGGCACGTCGCTCGGCGAGAACAGCGTCCACGTGCCGTCTTCGAACACGCGCTTCATGAACAGATCGGGGACCCAGTTCGCGGTGTTCATGTCGTGCGTGCGGCGGCGGTCGTCGCCGGTGTTCTTGCGCAGCTCGATGAACTCCTCGATGTCGAGGTGCCACGTCTCGAGATAAGAGCAGACGGCGCCCTTGCGCTTGCCGCCCTGGTTCACCGCCACAGCGGTGTCGTTGACCACTTTCAGGAACGGCACCACGCCCTGCGACTTGCCGTTCGTGCCCTTGATGTACGCGCCGAGCGCGCGCACCGGTGTCCAGTCGTTGCCGAGGCCGCCGGCCCATTTCGACAGCATCGCATTGTCGTGGATCGCGCGGTAAATGCCGTCGAGGTCGTCGGGCACCGTTGTTAGGAAACACGACGACAGTTGCGAGCGCAGCGTGCCGGCGTTGAACAGCGTCGGCGTGGAACTCATGTAGTCGAACGACGACAGCAGGTCGTAGAACTCGATCGCGCGCGCGGTGCGATCCGTTTCTTCGAGCGCGAGACCCATCGCGACGCGCATGAAGAAAACCTGGGGCAGTTCGAAGCGGACGTCGTTGCTGTGAATGAAGTAGCGGTCGTAAAGGGTCTGGAGGCCGAGGTACGTGAAGAGGTGATCGCGCTCCGGCTTCAACGCCGCGCCGAGCGCCTCGAGATCGAATTTGCGCAGGTCAGACGAGACGAGCTCGAGCTGGGCGCCGCGTTCGATGAACGCCTTCAGCGCGACCGGATAGACGTCGCGCATCTGCGACTGCGTTGCGCGGAAATCGCCGGGCGTTGCGCCGCGCGCCTGAACGCCGAGGAATGCGAGCGCTTCCGCGCGCAGATCGTCGAGCAGGATTCGGGCAGTGACGAAGGTGTAGTTCGGCTCTTCCTCGACCAGCGTGCGCGCGGTGATCAGCACCGACGTGGCGACGTCTTTCTCCGAGATGCCGTCGTACATGTTGTTGAGGGCTTCGGCGATGATGCGCTCGCCGTCGACGTCTTTCAGACCCGCACACGCTTCGTTGACGACGGTTCGCAGGCGTTCGACGTCGAGCGGCGCCCGGCTGCCGTCGGCGCGCGTGATCGACAGGTTGGTCTGCGTCGGCCTGGCGGTCGGCTTGCGTTCAGCGCGGGCACGAGCGCGGCTGTCGCGGTAAAGCACGTAGTCGCGGGCCACCTTGTGCTCGCCCGAGCGCATCAGCGCGAGTTCGACCTGGTCCTGGATGTCTTCGATGTGCAGCGTGCCGCCGGATGGGAAGCGCCGTTCGAACGTGGCGCTCATCTGGTCCACGAGCGAGCGAACCTGTTCCCGGATGCGCGACGACGCGGCCGCGGTACCGCCTTCGACGGCGAGGAAGGCTTTGGTCATCGCCACGGCGATCTTGCTGTCGTCGTAGGTCACGACGGTGCCGTTGCGCTTGATCACCCGCAATTGACCCGGTGCGGTGGCCGCGATCGATGCGGAAGGCGGCAAGGTAGGTGCCTGAGAATCCTGAATGACGCTGGTGCGCGGTAGCGTGTCCGTTTGCATTGGTGGCGTAACTCCCCGGTGTGCTGTTCGAAATCGGTCCGTTTCTTGGTTTTTTGCCGTCGCGCCGACCACAACATCTAGTGCCTGCGGTTTTTCCTGCTTCAGCGCGCCGGGCTGCCTCGTTCAGCCTGTATTCCCGGGCCATTCGGTCGGCCCTCACGCACGATGACGCTGGCGCCGACGACCCGGGCTTACCCCAACATGTTGGGTTGGACGACGAGGGGAATACAAGATAATGCGGTGCGACCGTGCAATGCAAGGCGCAAAGCTGTGGATAACCTGTGCCGAACAGGTGCATGTCCTGTGCACCAAGACGACGCGCGATTGATCGCCTTTTCCGGGCCTATTGCCGCGGCCCGGACCACTAGATATTGTGTTTTGCCTTTAGGGCGGAGGGCGCGCGAGTGGACTGCATACTGGCGATCGATCAGGGCACCTCGAGCACGCGCGCGCTGGTGTTCGATGCACGCGGCAGCGTGCTCGGAAGCGCGCAGCGCGAATTCGATCAGATATTCCCGCGCGACGGCTGGGTGGAGCACGACCCGGAAGTGCTGTGGGACACCACGCTTTTTGCGGCACGCGGTGCGCTTGCTAACGCCGGCGTAGAGGCGCGCGAGCTTACGGGCATCGGTATCACGAACCAGCGCGAAACGACCGTTGTCTGGGACGTCGAAACCGGGGTTGCGGTCCACAATGCGATCGTGTGGCAGGACCGTCGGACCGCGACGCGTTGCGACAAGATCCGCGCGGACGGTATGGCGGAGAAAATCGCCAGTGCCACCGGGCTGGTGATCGATCCGTATTTCTCGAGCACGAAAGTGGCGTGGCTACTCGACACGATTCCGGGACTGCGCACGCGCGCCGCCGGCGGCAATCTGCGCTTCGGCACGGTCGACAGCTTTCTGATCTGGCGCCTGACGTCGGGTGCGAAGCACGTTACGGACGCGACGAACGCATCGCGCACGCAACTGTTCGACATCGGCGCGCAACGGTGGGACACCGAATTGCTCCGCTACTTCGACATTCCGGCGAATCTGTTGCCGGAGGTGCTCGACTGCTCGGGCGATTTCGGCGTGGCCGACGCGAAGTGGTTGGGCGGGCCGGTGCCGATTCTCGGCGTCGCCGGCGACCAGCAGGCGGCGTTGATCGGCCAGGGTTGCTTCGAAGCCGGCATGACGAAGAGCACCTACGGCACGGGTTGTTTTCTCGTCACCAACACCGGCGAGCAGTTGATCCGGTCGACGAACGGGTTGCTTTCGACCGTCGGCTATCGCATCGGCGGCCACACTACGTATGCAGTGGAAGGCAGCATTTTCGTTGCCGGCGCGGCGGTGAAATGGTTGCGCGATTCGCTGCGCATCGTCGACTCGGCGGGTGAAACGGAGGCCGCCGCACGGCGCAGTGGCGTCGAGGCGGGTGGTGTGTACGTGGTGCCGGCGTTCACCGGCATGGGTGCGCCTCATTGGCGTCCGGACGCGCGCGGTCTCGTCTGCGGCCTGTCGCTCGATACGAGTCGCGACGACGTGATCGCGGCGACGCTCGCGAGCGTCGCCTATCAGTCGGCCGATCTGCTCGCGGCGCTCGCAGCAGATGGCGCTCCGGTAACCCGCCTTCGCGTCGACGGCGGCATGGTCGCCAATGACTGGCTCTGTCAATGCCTCGCGGACATCGCAGGCGTGCGCGTGGAGCGCCCGGTGATCACCGAAACGACCGCGTTCGGCGCCGGCATGCTCGCGGCGCTCGGCGGCGGTCTCGTCGGTTCGCTCGACGCGGCGGCAGGACTCTGGCAATTGCAGCGCGGATTCGAACCCGCGATGAACGCACCGCAGCGCGAAAGACTGCTGAACGGATGGGCCGATGCGGTCTCTAAGACTCTGGGGCGCCACAGCCGTTGAGACGCGGGCGCACCGGATTACAAAACGGTTACAAGCGGTTCTGCGTGCGATACATCGGTGAAACGGGCCTCACTTAGAATGGCCGGCAGTTCGGGTGTGGACGGGTAAATGGCCGCAACTCTACAACATCACGTCGCGCACACGGTGACGCGTCTGCGTCGGTCGCTGCTGACCGGCGCCGGCGTTGCATCGTTCATCGCGCTGTGGTGGGCCGGCTCCGCGTCCGGTCGGCTCGATACCACCGATGTAGCAATGGCGCTCGCCGCCGTCGTGTTCAGCGTCGGCCTGGTGTTGTTCGCATTGTCGATCGTCGCCGACTTCCGTCTGCGCGACACCACTGCGTCGTTGGGACTGCCGGTCACCTTGTGGGTCAGTCTCGGCTGCGTTGCGACTGCAACGTTCGGAAGCGCACCGTTGCGCCTTGCTCTGCTGACGGTGACGTTGCTCGGCCTCAACTTCGCGGCTTTGCATCTTGGCCGTTCGCGGCTGCGTCTGATCGCGGTGTCGACGTGGGCGACTGCGAGCCTCGGCTTCGTGTTGCACATTCAGCATGGTCAGAGCGCGAATCTGCCGGACGAGTTTCTCGTTTGGTCGTGTTATTCGCTCCTTCTCGTCATCGCGCTGTTCGTGGCAGATCAGATCGCCGGCCTCCGTGAGGAGCTCACAGGTCGCACTCAGGAGTTGGAACGCGCGTTGACCCGCGTTCGCGACATGGCGATGCGCGACGATCTGACGGGCTTGTACAACCGCCGGCAGCTGATGGAATACCTCTATCGTCAGAAAGCGCTCGCCGATCGCGGTACGCTTGCGTTTGCGCTGTGTTACGTCGACCTCGACCACTTCAAGCGGGTAAACGATCTCTTCGGCCACAAGCAGGGCGACGAGGTGCTGCGCGCGTTTGCCGACATTGCACGCAAGGTGGTGCGCGAAGAGGACTTCGTTGCGCGCATCGGCGGCGAGGAATTCGTGATGGTGCTCACGAACGCCACGCTGTCGGATGCGGTGCAGGTCTCGAATCGGCTGCGCCGTCAGACGCAGTTGATGACGATCGATCCCAAAGCGCCCGACTTCGCCGTTACCGCATCGGTTGGCGTAGCGGCTTATCGTGCGCGAGAAGCAGTCGAGCAGTTGATGAGTCGGGCCGACACCGCGATGTACGCAGCGAAAACTCAGGGCAGGAACCGTGTGGTGGTTGCACCTGAGACTGAGACACGTGCCATATCGCCTGCCGCGGGCAGGTGACCCACGCCCCTTGAATCAGTTAGGCTCTCACGGCCGCATTCCGGTGCGCATTCAGCGCACTGAAGCCGGAGAAGAAGGACGTGGACCGGCGAACTCACGCGCGTCAACCCATATCGATCGGTGCGCTCGTACACCCGCAGAAAGGGCGGTCGTGGTTGTGTACGATTCGAGATTTCTGCCAGGGCGGCATGCTACTCGTCGGCACTGGCGGTTCTCGCTCGCTTGTGTCGACCGGTGCTGAGCCGCGCGCTGGCGACCCGCTGAATCTTCACTTCTCCGTTCCGACGCCGCACGGTGAAGAGCACTTCCGCTTGCAGGCGATGATTTCGCGCGTGCTCGATGCCGGGAACGGTATGGGCATTCGGTTCCCGACGCCGTTGCAGCCGAAGGCATTCGAAGTGCTGATGGACTTCGCCGTTGCGTCCGGCATGGTCACGAACAGCGCCGCTGATCTTGCGCGCGGCCGCAAACCGCAAGCGGACTCGTCCGAGCCGCAGACGGAAGGTCCCACCGAAATTCCCGAACCGCTCCTGCGCGATCGTCGCATTCGCGACCAGGACGCCGAGCAGGTCAAGGAACAGCTGCGGCGGATCGCGACGCGCGGAGTGAACCGCGTTTCGAAACTGTTCTTCGAGAAGTGCGATCGAGATCTGTTGCTCAAGGCGCGCGATGCCGGCACGAATGCGGTCCAGATGATGTATTTCGAGGGGCTCGATCAGCTCGAGAAGCAGCGCGATTCGATCCGTACGAAACTCGGCCGCTCGGTGATCGCGCAGATCGACCAGATTTCCGATCTCGAAGCGGTGCTCGAGAAACGCAGGCGACGGGAATCCGGCAGCAGTGCGAAGCTGCAACTCGTCGACACCGAAGAGTTCGAAGATTGGCTGGCGGTCGCGGAAGTCATCTCCAAGACCGAAAACCGCTTCAGCGACATCCTGTCGGAGATCCGCTCGCGACTCGGAATGATCGCCAAGCCTTGGGGCCACAAAGACGTCGTGCCGATCGGCCCCGCCGCACTCGCCTGGGCGTTCGACGATGCGTTGACCGGAATCGACGTGCGGCGCCAGGTGCGTCAGGACATCTACAAGGAATTCGAGATCGTCCTGCACCAGGTGCTGGCGAGTCTGTACCCCGCCATCAGCAAGATGCTCGAAGAGAGCGGCGTATTCCCGTCGTTGGAAGAAATGCGCGACGCGATGCAGCGGTCGATGCGTCGCGGCGCTGAGAAGGCACAACCGGAACCCACGCAGAACTATCAGGAGCTCGAAGGGGCGGTTCGCGAAGCCGCGATGGCGGCCGACGGGATCTCGACTGCACCGCGCACCTCATACAACCCGTTCGCACCGAACAAAGAGGGCGGTACGGCAGAGGTATACAAGGCGGCGCGGGAACTGCTAAACCTGGGGCGCCGCGCACGGCGCATGCAGGGATCGCCCGAAGCAGTGGAGTTCGCGCCGCCGAACGCTGCGCCGGATCAGCGGTACGACCCCACAGACATTCTGCAAGCGATATCGCAGATCGAATCAGAACTCGGCGACGCGCCGGTTAGCGACAGCCGGCTGAAGCCGCGACTGATGGAAGTGTTGAAAGCCCAACACGGCGGCAAGAAGGCGTTCGGCGAAGAGTTGTACGACACACTGGACGTCATGGAGAACCTGGTCGATTCGATCGAGCAGGACAAGCTACTCACGGAAGGTATTCGCGGCTGGGTGAAGCGGTTGGAGATCACGCTCAACAAGCTCGCCGCGAAAGACCCGGAGTTCCTGGCTCACGACGCGGAGCGTCCGCACTCGGCCGTTGAAGTGCTGAACCAGTTGGCGAAGTTGGGGAACGCTCAGGACGTCAGGGTTGGCATTGATCGCGAAGTCGGGCACCGCGTAGACGAGTTGTTGGAACGTATCGTCAAAGATTACGACCGCAACCCGGAAGTATTCGAAGACGTTCTCGAAGAACTGAGTCCGCTTGTCGAACGCCAGGCGAAAGCCTATCGCGGCAACGTTGAACGCACGGTTCGCGCGAGCGAAGGCCAGCAGAAACTCGCGCGCGCGCGCCGCGCCGTAGCGCGTGAGTTGGAACCCCGTCTCGCTGGGAGAGACGTACCGGAGCTGTTCCTGCGCCTGATGAATCCGGGTTGGCGAAACCTGCTCGTGCACACGCACTTGCGGCACGGCCCGAACAGCAACGAGTGGCGGGATGCCGCGGCCACCGCCGAGGAAGTTCTGGCCCAATTGACCGGGGAGTCGAAGCCCGGCGGTGCAGGGTTCGTCCAGCCCGAAACGCTGCTCAAGCGCGTCGTTGCGGGTCTGAACAGTATTTCGTTCGAGCCCGGCAAGCGTACGCCGTTGGTGATGGGGCTGTCCGATGCGCTCGTGGGCGACACGACCGGCGCAAAAGCAAGAGTCAAAGTCACCAAGGTCGGCGCCAACGAGACCGAAAAGGCGCTGGGCCTCGAGGGTCTGCTGCCCGATTCGTCGCCGGCCATCGAAACCGACGACGAAGACATCCGCAAGAGCTGGAGCCGCGCGCTCGACCGCGCCCGTCGCATGAGTGTCGGCGAATGGCTGGCAATGTCGGACGAGCAGGGCCGCCCGCTGATTCTGTCGGTCGCGTTCATCGGCGACGACTATGCGTTCTTCGTGCTGGTGAATCGCAAAGGAGTGAAGTCGCGCGAGATTCCTTTGAAAGAGATGGCTGACGGCCTGCACGAGGGGCGCGTCACGCTGCTCGACGATTTCGACCTGCCATTGATGGAACGCGCGTCGCAGCGCATGTTGCAGAACATGCACAACCAGTTGACGTTCCAGGCGGCGCATGACGACCTGACGAAGCTGCTGAACCGCAAGGAGTTCGAGCGCAATCTCGATGCCGCGATCGAAAGCGCGAAAGCGACCAGCGCACAACACGTGCTGTTCTACCTCGACCTCGACCAGTTCAAGATCGTCAACAACAGCAGCGGTCACACCGCCGGCGACGAATTGCTGAAGATGGTCGGCCAGCGCCTGGTCGAAGGTCTCAAAGACATGCCGGCGAAGGTTGCGCGGCTCGGCGGCGACGAGTTCGGCGTGCTCATCACGAACATCGAATACGAATCGTCCCGCGAGGTCGCCGAACGATTGTTGAAGTTGGTGCGCGAACAGCGTTTCGATTGGGAAGATCGTCACTATTCGCTGTCCGCGAGCATCGGCGTCGTGTTCATCGACGAAGGCACGCCGAACGCGGACGCGGCGATGCGTTCGGCGGACGAAGCGTGTTACGCGGCGAAGGACGCTGGCCGCAACCGCGTGCAGGAATACGAGCTTGGCGATGCGCGCATGATGCGGCGTCGCGGCGTAATGGAGTGGGTGACCCAGCTCGACAAAGCGATCGACGACGGGCGTCTGATTCTGAACTGCCAGCGCATTGCTCCTGTTCCCGTCGCGTCGAACGGTTCAGCCAGCCATTACGAAATTCTCCTGACGATGCGTGACGAACTCGGCGACGTGATGCCGCCGAGCGAGTTCATCCTGGCTGCCGAGACGTACAATCGCGTCTCGATGGTCGACCGATGGGTGGTGGAAAACGTCCTGAGATGGATGGCCGACCACCGCAGCTCGCTCGACAACTTCGGCGGTTTCGCGATCAACGTTTCAGGGCACTCGGTCAACGACGAGTCGTTCGCCGACTTCGTGCTCGAACAGTTTTCGCGCATGCAGGCGCCGACGAGCAAAGTCTGTTTCGAGATCACGGAGACCGCGGCCATCGCGAACCTCGACAACGCGCGCGACTTCATGAACCGGATGAAGATCATCGGCTGCCGATTCTCGCTGGACGACTTCGGTACCGGCTTGTCGTCGTATTCGTATCTGCGCAATCTGCCTGTCGACTACGTGAAGATCGACGGCGTGTTCGTCAAAGACCTGAACAACAATCCGAGCGATTACGCGGTCGTTCGGTCGATCAACGAAATCGGCCATTACCTCGGCAAGAAGACGATCGCCGAATTCGTGGAGAACGATGCGATTCTGGGCCAGCTCCGCGAGATCGGCGTCGACTACGCGCAGGGGTACGGAATCGAAAAACCCGGATTGCTTTCCAACCTGCGACTGAACTGAACCGTCAGGTTCGCGCGACGCTCAGGAATTCGAGCAGCGCCTTCTGGGAATGCAGCCGATTTCCAGCCTCCGCCCACACCACCGATCGAGGATCGTCCAGGACGTCGTCGCTGACTTCTTCGCCGCGGTGTGCGGGAAGACAGTGCATGAACATGGCGTCGCGATTCGCGAGATCCAGTAGCGATCTGCTCACCTGATAACCTGCGAAGCGTTTGCGGCGTTCGGCGACCTCCGCTTCGTGCCCCATCGACGACCACACGTCGGTTACCACAAGGTCGGCGCCTCGCACGGCTTCCTGGGGTGTATCGACCATCGTCACGCGATTGGTGCTGGCGATGAGTTCAGCTGACGGCTCGAACCCTTTCGGACACGCGATCTGCAGATCGAAACCGAACTGGCGCGATGCGTCGATGTACGAATTGCACATGTTGTAGCCGTCGCCGACGAAAGCGACGGTAGCATCCTGGATCGCGCCGCGGCGCTCGACGAACGTCTGCACGTCGGCCAACAGCTGGCAGGGGTGCGAGCGCGCGCTCATGGCATTGATCACCGGAACCGTGGCGGCGCGAGCAAACGCCTCGACGTCGCGATGATCGCGCGTGCGCAACATGATCAGGTCGACCATTTCCGACAGCACGCGCGCGGTGTCTTCGATCGGTTCGCCGCGTCCGAGCTGGGTATCGGCGGGGCTCAGGAAGATGGCGTGTCCGCCGAGTTGCTGCATGCCGGCTTCGAACGCCACGCGGGTTCGCGTGGACGAAAGGTCGAAGACCATCGCCAGCGTGCGTCCGCGCAGCGGCTCGTAAATCGTGCCGGCTTCGCGCATCCGTTTGTGTTCGATGGCCCGATCGACGAGCCGAGAGAGTTCCTCAGGGCTGAAATCGAGCAGCGTGAGGAAATGTCGGGTCACGCCGCACCCGGTACCGGATCCTTGATCAGCGCAACAACGCGGTCGACGATCTCGTCGGCCTGTTCGTCGGAAAGAATCAACGGCGGCAACAGGCGGATCACGCGTTCGTGCGTAACGTTGATCAGAAGGCCGGCGGCCAGCGCGGCTTTGACCAGATGCGGCTGCGGCGAGTCGAGTTCGATTCCCAACATCAGACCCTTGCCGCGCACGTCGACTACGTGATTGTCGCCGGCGAGCGCCTTCTTGAATCCGTTCAGCATCCGCTCGCCGAGTACCGCGGCTCGCTCCATCAACCCGTCGTTTTCGAGCGCGTCGATCACGGCGTGCGCCGCAGCGCACGCGAGCGGATTGCCGCCGAAGGTAGACCCGTGATTGCCGGGCTTCAGCGTTTCCGCGGCGATGCCGCGCGCAAGGCACGCGCCGATGGGTAAGCCGTTGGCAAGACCTTTCGCCAGCGTAACGACGTCGGGCAATATCCCAAGCCGCTGATACGCGAAGTAGCGGCCGGTGCGGCCGTTACCGGTCTGCACTTCATCGAGCATCAGCAACCAGCCTTTCGCGTCGCAGATGCGCCTTAGCGCCGGCAGATAACCGTCGTCGGGAACCACGATGCCGCCTTCTCCAAGCACCGGTTCGACGAGAATCGCGACCACTTCGTTGTTGTTGTCGGCGATCGTTTCGATGGCTTTGACGTCGTTGTAAGGCGCGCGCACGAAACCGGAGAGCAGCGGTTCGAAACCGGCCTGAACCTTGCGATTGCCGGTGGCGGTCAGCGTCGCCATCGTGCGGCCGTGAAACGAACCTTCCATCGCGATGATGTGCGGCTTGTTGATGTCGCGACCGTGGCCATAGAGGCGCGCGATCTTGATCGCCGCTTCGTTGGCTTCCGCGCCGGAGTTGCAGAAGAACACGCGGTCCATGCCGGCGAGTGCCGTAATGCGATCCGCCAACGATTCCTGCAGCGTAATGCGGTACAGATTCGAGGTGTGCATCAACGAGTTTGCCTGGCGCGTGATTGCCGCCGCGACGCCGGGGTGTGCGTGGCCGAGCCCGGTCACTGCCAGGCCCGCGAGCGCGTCGAGATATTTGTTACCCTGCTCGTCGTACAGGTACGCACCGGTGCCGTGGCTGAACGCCACCGGCAGTCGCGCATAGGTATCCATGAGTGCTGCCATGAACAAGACCCTCGTCGGTTTCGCTCTACGGCGAGAGCGATTTCAGCAGGCTCCTAAACGACAAAAGGCAGCAAGTGCTGCCCCTGGAAAGGGCGCAATGGTAGTCGACTGATATGGTCAGTTCAACCTTCGACGGTATCGCGCTCGCGCTGTTCGGAAGCCGCGTGCAGGCGGTGTGCGACGAGATGGGAGTGGCGCTGCGTCGCGCCGCGTTTTCGCCGAACATCAAAGACCGGCTCGACTTCAGCTGCGCGCTGTTCGATGGCTCTGGCGAATTGTTCGGGCAAGCCGCGCACATTCCGGTCCACCTCGGCAGCATGGCCTATGCGATGGCCGACATCGTTCGACGGTTCGAATGGCGCGACGGCGACCTCGTGCTGCTGAACGATCCGTTTCTCGGTGGCACGCATCTGCCGGACGTCACCGCCGTCTGTCCGATCTTTCACGAAACGACGCTCGTCGGATTTGCCGCGTGCCGCGCGCATCACGCGAACATCGGTTCGGATCGCCCGGGCTCCATGCCTGTGTCGACCTCGATCGAGCAGGAAGGCATCGTGATATCGCCGTTGCTCGCACAACGCGGCGGCGCACTTACCGAAGCCGCTCGCGCGTTGTTCGACGAACTCGCCGGACGAAAGCACGCTTCCTCAGACGCCTATCTCGGCGACGAACGCCTCGGCGACTTCTTTGCGCAGATGAGCGCGTGCCGTCTGGGCGTCCGCCGCGTGAGGCACCTGGCGCAGCAGATGGGCGCGAGCGCGTTCGCAACGGCGGTCGTCGAGCTGAACGACTACGCCGAGCGGTTGGCGCGCAGCGCGATCGCTGCAATTCCCGACGGTGAGTACGAATTCGAAGACCGGATGGACGACGACGGTGTCGGCACCCGCGACGTGCTGATACGCGCCCGCGTTCACGTGGACGGCGATCGCTGCACTGCCGATTTCACCGGAACCGGCGCGCAGGTGCGCGGCAACATCAATTGTCCGTTGTCGGTTACCGCAGCGGCGGTGCTGTACGTGTTTCGTTGTCTGATGCCGGATCATACGCCGGCAGTCAGCGGCGCATTCCGTTGTGTCCGCATCGTCGCGCAGCCCGGCAGCCTCGTCGATGCGCGACACCCGTCGGCGGTGGCGGCCGGCAATGTCGAAACGTCAATGCGAATCGTCGACGTTCTGTTGGGTGCGCTCGCAAAAGCGCTGCCGGATCGAATTCCTGCAGCGAGCCAGGGCACGATGAACAACGTTGCTATGGGACGACATTCGAAAACGTCGCGCTGGGACTATTACGAAACCATCGGCGGCGGCACCGGCGCGCATCCTCGCGGCGCCGGTGTATCGGCGGTGCATTCGCACATGACCAATACGCTGAACACACCGGTAGAAAGCCTCGAGACTCACTATCCGTTGCGGGTGACGCGATATGAGGTGCGGCGCAATTCCGGTGGAGCGGGTCGCTTTTCCGGGGGCGACGGAATCGTCAGGGAACTCGAGTTCCTCGAACCGGCGGAAGTGACGTTGTTGACCGAACGACGCACGCATGCACCGTGGGGTCTGGCTGGCGGCGACGCGGGAGCACCGGGGTCGAACGCATTGAACGGCGTCGAAGTGGCGTCGAAAGTAGCGCTCGACGTTCGGGAAGGCGACGTACTGACGATCGCGACGCCTGGCGGCGGCGGTTGGGGGATTCCCAACGCGCTTACTGAGCCGCGAGGACGGCGTGCCTGAACCGTTGCAGACCTTCGTCGAGCGTCGCGCGCGGACATCCGAAGTTGAAGCGTAGGAAGCCAGGTCCGTGAAACTGCGCCCCGTCCGATAGCCCGAGCCCGTGAGCCTCGAAGTAGCGGGCGGGATGGTCGAGGCGCAGTCCGCGCACGTCGATCCAACCCAGGTAGGTGCCCTCGACGTGCGTCATCGAAACGCCGGACAACTTCGCGACGCATTGTTCGAGCGCGTCGCGGTTGATCGCGAGATACGCACGCAAGCGATCCAGCCAGTCCGACGGATCTTCGTAAGCGGCCAAGGCCGCGGTATAGGCCAGCGCACCGATGTTCGGCACGAGTCCGGCGCGCGCGTCGCTGAAGCGCCGGCGCAGCGCGGCGTCCTGTATCACCGCGAACGCACAACAGAGGCCGGGCGTGTTGTAGCTCTTGGTCGGTGCCATCAGCGTGATCGTCCGTGCAGCAATTTCCTCCGACAACGTCGCTATGGGGATGTGCGGACGGTCGGCGTCGAGTCGAAGGTCGCAGTGAATTTCGTCGGAGCAGATCAGCAGGTCGTGCCGCTCGCAGAATCGCGCCAGTTCAACGAGTTCGTCGCGCGTGTAGATGCGCCCCGTCGGATTCTGCGGATTGCAGAACATGAACAGGCGCGTTCGGTTGTCGATGGCGTCGCCCATGGCGGTGATATCCATCTCCCACCGCGGACCGTTCAGCACCAGCGGCACTTCGATGGCGTTGCGGCCGCCGTTGCCCGGTGCGGACAGAAACGGGTAGTAAACCGGGACGTTCATCATTACCGAGTCGCCGTTGGCGCCGACCGCTCGACACGCGAGGTTCATGCCGGTGACAACCCCCGGAATCCAGACCAGCCACTCGGGGTTCACGGACCAGGAGAAGTCGGCGTCGAGCCGCGCGACGGCGGCGTGGGTCAGTTCAGGCGGCGTTTCGCTGTATCCGAAAATCCCATGGTCGAGGCGCCGCTGTAGCGCCGCGCGAATGAACGGCGGCGCGCGGAAGTCCATGTCCGCAACCCAGAACGGCAGTACGTCGACGCCCTTGTATTTGCCCCATTTCGAGCTGTCCGTACCGCGCCGTTCGACGACGTTATCGAATTCGTTCATGAGCGGTGTGGGTATTGGTTATTGGAGCGGGGTTGATCACGTGGCGTACAATGCTCCGCGTTTGTGTTCATGAGGTAAAGCGTACGTGGACGTTTTGGACAGCATCAAAGAGCAGATCAGCAGCAACGCGATCATCCTTTACATGAAGGGTTCGCCGCAGGCGCCGCAGTGCGGTTTCTCGGCGCAAACCGTGCAGTGCTTGATGGCGTGCGGAGAGCGATTCGCCTATGTCGACGTGCTGAGCAACCCGGACGTTCGCGCGAATCTGCCGGCCTATGCGAACTGGCCGACGTTCCCGCAGCTGTGGGTCGAAGGAGAACTCGTCGGCGGCTGTGACATCGTGACCGAGATGTATCAGTCGGGCGAATTGAAGACGCTGATCGCGGGCGCCGCGGCGCGCGCCAAAGCGGCGACGCAAGCTACCGCGACGAAATAGCACGTGTCGTGTCCGCGGACACGACATCCCTTTACTCGCGTAGCGGCCAGCCGCCCATGTCCTGCCACCGGTTGACGATCGCGCAGAACAGCGCGGCCGTCACTTCTGCGTCGTAACGCGCGGAGTGCGCCTCGTTGCTGTCGTACGCGATACCGGCTCGGCCGCACGCCTGGCTGAGTACCGTCTGGCCGTACGCCACCGCGGCCAGTGACGCCGTGTCGATGAACGAGAACGGGTGAAACGGATTGCGCTTGATGTCGTTGCGATTAGCGCCCGACATGATGAACTGATGGTCGAAGGCGGCGTTGTGGGCGACCACGATCGCGCGACTGCAGCCGCCGTGCTTCACGGCCCTGCGCACCTCGCGGAAGAATTCCTGGAATACCTCCGGTTCGGCGCGCCCCTTGCGCAACGGATTGTACGGATCGATGCCGATGAAGCGCAGCGAGGCCGGATCCATGTTGGTTCCCGGTAGCGGCGCCACCTGGTAGTGCAGCACCTGATTGCGCGTCAGGCGCTCGCCGTCGTAGTTCAGCAGAACTGCGGCGAGTTCCAGAATGGCGTCGCCGCTCGGGTTGAAACCACCGGTTTCCAAATCGACGACGACCGGCAGAAAACCGCGAAAGCGGTCTGCAATCTGGGATCTTTCGGACACTTCTCTCTCCACATGAGCAGGTACCTTAACACGCCCGTCGCGAGCGCCGGGTGTCGCGGCCGCGTAAAGAGTCCAGGCCGCGTGCCGATCGCCAACGGGTGGATGCCGCGTGGCGGTTCGCTCAGCGTTCCTTGTCTGGATCGTGCGGCAGCAGCGACAACTCGCCGTCGGCGTCCGATGCCAGGAGACCGACTTTCGAGTAGATCTGCAGCTTCTCGCGCGTGTCGCTGATGTCCATGTTGCGCATGGTCAGCTGACCGATCCGGTCCTGCTGCGTGAACGCACCCGCGCCTTTTTCCATCGTCAGGCGATCGGGGTGATAGGTGAGGTTCGGGCTAACAGTATCGAGCAGGGAGTAGTCGTTACCGCGCCGCAGCTGCAGCGTCACCTCGCCGGTTACCGCGCGCGCCACCCAGCGTTGCGCGGTCTCTCTCAACATCATGCACTGCGGATCGAACCAGCGTCCCTGGTACAGCAAGCGGCCCAGGCGGCGTCCGTTGGCGCGGTACTGTTCGATCGTGTCTTCGTTGTGGATGCCGGTCACGAGTCGCTCGTAGGCGACGTGCAGCAACGCCATTCCGGGCGCCTCGTAGATGCCGCGACTCTTGGCCTCGATGATCCGGTTCTCTATCTGATCGCACATGCCGAGACCGTGCCGCCCACCGATCTCGTTGGCGCGCGTGAACAGTTCAAGCGCGGTGTCGAACGTCTCGCCGTTCAACGCGACCGGTTCGCCTTCGTCGAAGCGCACGTTCACCGTCTCGGGTTTCACCGGCACGTCGTCGCGCCAGAAAGCGACGCCCATGATCGGCTGCACGATGTCGATGCCCTTGTCGAGGTACTCCAGATCCTTTGCTTCGTGCGTGGCACCGAGAATGTTGGAGTCGGTCGAGTACGCTTTTTCGACGCTCATCTTGTATGCGAAGCCGTGTGAGGCCATGTACTGCGACATCTCGGTGCGTCCGCCGAGTTCATCGATGAACTGCTGGTCGAGCCACGGCTTGTAGATCTGCAGTCGCGGATTGGCGAGCAGTCCGTAGCGGTAGAACCGCTCGATGTCGTTGCCCTTGTAAGTGCTGCCGTCGCCCCAGATGTTGACGTCGTCTTCGCGCATCGCGACCACGAGCATCGTTCCGGTAACGGCGCGACCGAGGGGCGTCGTGTTGAAGTAGGTGGCGCCGCCGGTGGAAATGTGAAATGCACCGCACTGAATGGCTGCGATGCCTTCTGCAACGAGCTGCGGGCGGCATTCGATCAGCCGCGCCGTCTCGGCGCCATACGCAAGCGCTTTGCGGGGAATCTCGTCGTAGTCGGATTCGTCCGGTTGGCCGAGATTCGCGGTA
>DATJGR010000266.1:0-8547 GCA_035494855.1 Pseudomonadales bacterium
GAGCGCAGCCCGAACGAGGGCGTGCGGATCGGTACGGTGCGGCGTCCGCCGCGCGGTGTGCCGAAGAACGACTACGCGAAGCGGGACTTCTACGACGTGTGGCTACCGAGTCTCGCGCCGAGCGAGGCGCTGCTGAAGGGGGCTCGTTCTGCGACGGCTGCTGGCGACGAACGCGCGTGGAAGACGTTCGTACGCAAATACCGAGCGGAAATGAAAACGGCAGACGTGCGCGCGCTGCTCGCAACGCTGGCGGCGTTGTCGCATCACTCGAACTTTTCGGTCGGCTGTTATTGCGCGGACGAAACGCGTTGCCATCGCTCGGTACTGCGCGAGCTGCTCGTCGAACACGGCGCGCACGTGGAGGGCTGAGTGGACTTCGACGGTGCGCGCGCCTACCTGCTGCAGCGACCCGAAGCGGTGGAGGACTTCCCGTTCGGGCCCGATACGTACGTGTACAAGATCCGCGGCAGGATGTTCGCGCTTCTGGTAGAGAACGACGACGTCGCCCGAATGAATGTCAAGTGCGATCCCGACGAAGCGCTGTTCCTGCGCGATACGTTCGCGGCAGTGATACCCGGTTATCACATGAACAAGACGCATTGGAACACCGTCATTCTCGACGGATCGATCCCGCGCGGCGAGATCGAACGGATGGTGGACCGGTCCTATGGTCTGGTCGTCAGACGGCTCAAGAAGGCCGAGCGCACCGCGCTCGAAATGCGACACGGCCGATCAGCGATCTACCGTTGACGCGCCGTTGTTCGTCGCGGCCGCGTGGCGGGCGTCGAGCGCGCGGCGGATCTCGGCGTACGCCTGGCGTGTGATTTTGTAGCGCGTGATGAGGCTGAGCGGAATCAGGTGCAGCAAGGGAATGCAGATTCCGACGACCAGGCCGAGGCGCATGATCGTTTCGGGTGGTACGTCGGCGGGCGCCACGCCGCGCGGTAGATCGATCAGGCCGAGAATGAGACCGCCGAGCACTATGCCGACGCTCGAGACCGCCTTGCCTGAGAACGACAGCGCCGCGTTGAACATTGCTTCCTGCCGGTGATGCGTGCGCAGCTCGTGGTCGTCGAGCACGTCGGCGATCACCGATGCGCCGATGATGCCCTGAATCACGAGAACCGACGCGCCGAATATGGCCATGCCGACGATGACGACGAGCAGCATCGGATCGCCGTTCTCCGGCAACACGTCCAGGAAACGTAGGCCCACCAGGATGATGCCGTCGAACAGGCTGATGGTGGAGCACACGAGCATCACGTGTTTCTTGTCCCAACGACGCTGCGTTGCCGCAACCAGCGGAAACGCAATCAGCGCGCCTACCGACGCCACCGCGAACCAGCGCAGATCTTCGGTGGTGAAGCCCCAGAAGTACGTGGCCATGTAGATGCCGATGTTCGCCGTGGTGCCGCTGATCGCCGACGACAGCAGCACGATCACGAAAACGAGCGCGAACTGCCGGTTCTGCAACGCGCGCCACAGTTCCTTCGCCGCTCCGGTAAAACTGAATCCGGCCGGCGCGGTCGCGTGCTGGCGCAGGTACGGAATCTCGCGCCAGGTCAGCAAGGTGGTCGCCAGCGCGGCGCCCGACAGCAGAAAACCGCCGCACATCGCCATCGCCGGGTAGTGCGTCGGGTCGAGCTGACCCACGGGATGCGCCGGCGAACTCGGCATCAGCACCGAGAGCACGAACAATGGGAACGAGATGCCGATCAACCAGCCGATGGCGAACCTGAACGACATCACGCTGGTGCGCTCTGCGTAGTCGTCCGTGAGTTCGGCCGCGATCGCAGCCCACGGCACGAAGAAGAACGCCATCAGTCCGCGCGTCAGCATCACGAAGCCTGTCAGCCAGAGAAATAGACCTGTTTCGCTGAGACCCGCCGGCGGCACGAACACGAAGTAGAACGCGAAGCCGAGCGGCAGCGCGCCCATCAGCATCAACGGATGGCGACGACCCCAGCGCGTCTGCAGATTGTCGGAGAGCGAGGCCACGAGCGGGTCGATGGCGGCGTCGAAGATGATCGCGATGGCGAGCGCGATCGATACGCGCGTGGGTTCCACGCCCAGGATCTGGTTGTAGTACAGCAGGATGAACGTGGCGAACGTCCAGTTCTTGACCGTGTCGGGGATCGAGCCGATCGCCTGATACAGTTTGGTAGAGAACGGAAGCGGACCGGCGCGTTCGCGCCGGACGTAGCGGGGAATCACGTCGGCTGTGGGATTGATCAGCTTGCTCAGTTCGGTGGGCGGTGGGCGTCCTGATACGCGTCGAATTCCTGCGGCTCAATCACGCCGTTGGCATTGGTGTCGATCTTCGAGTAACTGTCCTTCGGCGAGATCACCTGAGCGAACTCGGAGCGGTTCAGAACGCCGTCGCCGTCTTTGTCGAGGTGGTCGAACTGCGTCAACGGTGGCGGACGCGACGCGGTCGTGGTGGGTTTTGCCGCCGTGGCGGGTTTCGCCGGTGCCGCGGGCAACGGGGTCTCGGTGATGACGCGTTCGCTCGCGGACAGTTTTGCGGTTCTGGAGCGGCTCTCGATCGTTGCGGTGCCGGTTGTTGTCGCCGGTGCTGGCGCGGCCGCGGCCGGTTCGCTCGCTTGCGTGGTCGCGACCGGGGTCGCAGCGTCGCTGCGGATCACTTCGGCTTTCTTCGGCCACTGCGCGTCGCTCGCAAAACGCTTCGCGTCCTTGAGCCCGCCCGGGTCGGCGAGCAGCAGAAACGTGCCGTCGTCGGTGCCGGCGGGAACGAGTGCGTCCGGCGCAACGGCGATCAGGTTGTTCTCGATCAGGAAACTGCCGACGGACACGACCAGATACACGACCCTGCCGGTTTGTTCGTCGATGGCCAGGTCGCGCACCGTGCCGAGTTCTTTGCCATCGCGCGTGATCACCGAGTGACCCAACCAGCCGCTTGCTTTCGCCGGACCCGAGGCGGCGCCAGCGTCGGCCGCGGCAAGCCCGAGACCGACGACGACCAGTGCGCGATTCAAGGTGTGTCGCAGCATACAGTGCACCGATTCGGCGAATGACCAGGCCGCAGATTGTGCCTGTTCGCGGCAAAGTTTCGAGATGTCGTTCAAAGGTTCTCCATCGGGCCGCCGCCGGCGTGTCAGTGAAGCGTCGCCTCGAACAGCGCGAGCAGTTCCTGCCAATGCCGCTCGGCCGCGGCTTCGTTGTAGACCGGGATGTCCTTCATGGTCCAGCCGTGCGCGGCGCCGGGCCAGATTTCGACCCGATGGTCCACCTTGGCCGCGCTTAGCGCTTCTCGCAACAGGTCTGCCTGTGCGGGCGGAAATCCTGCGTCCTGGTCGGCGCCGATCACCAGCACGCGTGCCCTGACCTGCGGCGCGAGGCGATGCGGGCTGTTGTCCGAGTCGGTGGCGAGACGACCGCCGTGGAAACTGGCTGCGGCCGCAATGCGATCGGGATAGGTGGCCGCTGCGGTCAACACCATCCCGCCGCCCATGCAGTAGCCGGTGACTCCGACGCGTGTGCCGGCGACGTCGGATCGCGTGTCCAGGTAATCGAGAAACGCGCGCGTATCCGCTGCTGCTTTCGCGTTGCTGGTGCTCGTGAAGAACCTGCCGTGCGCTGCGCGCTTTTCGGGATCGGCGAACATCTCGGCGGGGTTCACCGGCGCGTACGGTCCGGCGCGATAGAAGAGGTCGGGCAGCAGCACGACGTATCCGGCGGAAGCGAGCCGTTCGCCCATCTCGAACAACAGTGGCCGGATGCCGGGGCCATCCATGTAGAAGATGACGCCGGGCCACGAACCGGTGCGATTCGGCGTGAACACCGACGTCGGACAAATGCCATCGGCGGTTCTGATGTCGACCTGCGTGCGGCTCATTCGATCCTCTCCTGCAAACACTCGAGCGGTGATTGTGCCATCGAGCGAACGCACGCGGCCGCTCGGATGACTCCGCCTCGATTCTGTGCAACAGTCCGACCCTCATCGCCGCTCCAGCAGTCGAGGTATCTCATGAGCCAAGCCATTGCAGACACGCACGCGTCCGACGCCTGGTCGACACCGCTCGCCGACATAGACGTGAGCCGTTCCGAATACTACGGCGACGACAGCTGGCGGCCGTACTTCGCCCGATTGCGGCAGGAAGATCCGGTGCATTACTGCCGCGACAGTCTCAACGGTCCGTACTGGTCGGTGACACGTCACGCCGACATCAAGGAAGTGGACACCAATCACCAGATCTATTCCTCCGAGAAAGGCGGCATCACGATCGGCGAAGAAGCGACCGAAGACGTTCCGCTCGACAACTTCATCGCGATGGACGAACCGCGCCATAGCATTCAGCGCAAAACCGTCGCGCCGTCGGTAGCGCCGAGCAACCTGATGAAACTCGAGCCGGTGATCCGCGAACGCGTGATCGACATTCTCGACAAGCTGCCCATCGGCGAAACGTTCAACTGGGTGGACGAGGTGTCGGTCGAGCTCACCGCGCGGATGCTCTCGGTACTGTTCGATTTTCCGTACGAAGACCGCCACAAGCTGGTGTACTGGTCCGACATCACCACCGCGTCGCCGCAGTTGATGGGCGACGCCGGCATCACCGGCGACGTGCGCAAACGCGATCTGCAGGACTGCGCAAACACGTTTGCGCAACTGTGGATTGAACGCGGCGCGCGCGAACCGGGCAACGACCTGATCTCGATGCTGGCGCACGGCGAATCGACGCGCGACATGATGTCGCGTCCGAAAGAGTTCCTCGGCAACATCCTGCTGCTGATCGTCGGCGGCAACGACACTACGCGCAACACGATCAGCGGCGGCGTGCTGGCGCTGAACGAATCGCCCGATCAATACCAGAAGCTGCGTGAGAACCTCACGCTGATTCCGAACATGGTCGCCGAGATGGTGCGCTGGCAGACCTCGGTGATCCACATGCGCCGGACCACGCTGCGCGATACCGAACTGAACGGCAAGAAGATCCGCGAAGGCGAGAAGGTAATCATGTGGTACCTCTCGGGCAATCGCGACGAAACGGTGTTCGAGAATCCGGACAAACTGATCATCGATCGCCCGAACGCGCGCGCACACGTGTCGTTCGGTTTCGGCGTGCACCGTTGCATGGGCAACCGGCTGGCCGAGATGCAACTGCGCGTCTTGTGGGAAGAGATCATGAAACGCTTCCACACCATCGAGGTGGTCGGCGAAGTGAAACGACATCCGAACAACTTCATCCGCGGCATCGCGGAGTTGCCGGTGCGGATTCGCGCCGCGTGATTACTGCCACGTCCTGGCAGGAGTGATTCGGCCGCGGGATTCCCAGTAGCGCGGGGCGCGCGCAGTATGTGACCCGATCGTTTCGGAGTCGCAGACCATGGCGGACAGCATCGTTTTCTATACCAACCCGATGTCGCGCGGTCGCATCGTGCATTGGATGCTCGAGGAAGTGGGCGCCCCGTATCGAACGGAGTTGCTCAGCTTCGACAAGAACGAACACAAATCCCCTGCGTACCTCGCCATCAATCCGATGGGCAAGGTTCCGGCAATCGTGCACCGCGGTGTCGTGGTGACCGAAGCGGCGGCGATCTGCACCTATCTGGCGGATGCGTTTCCGTCAGCGGGTCTCGCGCCGGCACTCGACGATCCTGCCCGCGGCACTTATCTGCGGTGGATGTTCTTCGGCGCGGGGTGCGTGGAGCCCGCGATCATCGATCGGATGCTCGAACGTCCGGATCCGTCGCGCCCGACGGCGCTCGGTTACGGCAGTTACGGCGCGACGCTGAACGCGCTCGAGAAAGCGGTGTCCCCCGGTCCCTTCGTGCTCGGCGAACGCTTCAGCGCGGTCGACGTATATCTCGCTTCGCAGATCGGCTGGGGCATGGGGACGAAGGCGCTCGAAGCGCGGCCGGCATTCGAACGCTACTCGGCGCGCTGCACCGACCGACCCGCCTTCAAACGGTTTACCGCGGCCTCGCCGATGCCCGCCTAGGCGGATTGCCTTCGGCAACCTGCGCTACGCCGCATGCGGATTGTGAATCGCGCCCGTTCACTGGCTGGCGCGGCGTCTACTATTCCAGGTGGTCTCAACGGATGCAGGAGAATCCGATGCGGCACCACCTCTGGAGTTCGTCGGCCGTCGTCGCGCTGCTTTTCGCGCTCGCCGGATGCTCGAGCAATTCCGTTAGCGAGAGTCAGTGCATCGCGGGCGACTGGCAGACGATCGGCTATCGCGACGGCGCCAACGGTAATCGCAGCACGCAGCTGCTCGCGCATCAGGACGCCTGCGTCAAACACGGCGTGATTCCGGACCGCGCGTCGTACATGGCCGGCTGGGAAAGAGGCGTACGCGAATACTGCGAGGCGAACAACGGCTACGACGTCGGCGAACGCGGCGAAGGTTACGACAACGTCTGCCCCGACGATCAGCGCGACGCTTTCCTCGCCGCGTATCACACCGGGCGCGAACTGTATCTGGCGCGCAGCGATGTGAACAACCTCGAGCAGGCGATCAGCCAACGAGAATACCGGCTCGACGAGATCAAGGCGGAACTGATATCGAGCGCGACGCAGCAGTTCGATCCGACGCTGACGCCCGCCGCCCGTGTGGATCTGTTAGCGCTCACCGAACGTCTTGCCGAAGAGCAGGGGCGCATCAACGCAGAATTGCCGCGCATGCGCCAGGAACTCGCGAGCAAATCGCAGCAGCTGGCCGCGCTGGAGCACTAGCGCGTCTGTCGAGAGCTCGGCTCGGCCGGGTCACGCCATCGGCGGCGCCTGATAGCCACCGCACAGGGCTGCGACGTGCGCGGCGAGACGGATGGTCCTGAAGTCGCCACCGTACGGCCCGACCACCTGCATCCCGATGGGCAATTTCGATTTGCCGAGTCCGATCGGCGGGACGGTCGATGGCAGGTATGCCATGCCGGTGAGAATCGTCCACCGCACCAGGTCGATGTACATGCGCTGGCGGCCATTGCACGTCAGTTTGCGCTGCGAGAGTTCGCCCTTCTGAAGGTGCGCGAACGGCGGAACGAAGCACACCGGCATCAGCACCGCGTCGTAGCGCGTGAAGAATTCGGACCACTTTGCCCGTATCGCTTCGCGCGCCATGTGCGCATCGAGCCACGCGCGGTGGCTGTTTGCAGGGCGCCCCTCAGCCGATGTGTTCGGCGTCGACTGCGTCATCGCCTCGAACACCAGCCACAGGCCGAGATTGGACGCGGCGTCCGGATCGATGTCCGGACGCGCCTTGCGGTCCACCGAAACCCCGGAGGCTTCGAGCCGATCGGTAGCGGCGGAGACGACGTCGAGTACTTCGCCGTCGACCGGGCAGAACGAATCGTCGATCCATGCGGCGACACGCAGCGAACGCACGTCGTCCGGCGGCGGGGCGAGGTCGGCGATCAGCGGCCGATCCTTGCGCAGCAGGATTCCGAGCAGCAGCTCCAGATCGTCGGCCGATCTCGCGAGGGGCCCGAGCACGTTGATGTCGGCCTCCGTTGTCCCGCCGGTGAGGTGATCGAGATATCCGGTGCTCGGCACGATGCCCCAGCTCGGTTTGTGCCCGAATATGCCGTTGAACGCCGCCGGGATGCGAATCGATCCGCCGATGTCGGTGCCGATTTCGAACGAGGTGAGTCCGGCCGCAACCGCCGCACCGGCGCCGCCTGACGAGCCGCCTGGAACGCGCTCGGCATTCCACGGATTGACCGTGGTGCCGAACATCTCGTTGAACGTCTGCACGTCGCCCGACCAGCGCGGCAGGTTGGTTTTGCCGATGACGATCGCGCCGGCGGCTTTCACCGCACGCACCACCGGCGCGTCCCGCGTCGGAACGTTGTTGTGCAGTTCGATGGCGCCGCCAGTGGATCGGATGCCCTTCGTTTCGAGCGCGTCTTTGATGGTGATCGGCACACCGTGCAGCGGACCGACGACATCGCCGCGCGCCAGCGCTGAATCGGCTAGATCTGCGGCGGCGCGCGCAGCCGTGAAGTCGGTCGTTACGACTGCGTTCAGTTTCGGGTTGATCCGTTCGATCCGCATGATCGTGTGTTCGAGCAGACCGCGGCTGCTGATCTCGCGGCGACGGATCGCCTCGGCTTGTCGCGTGGCGGACCACAGGGCGATGTCGTTGCTCATGGGACTGCTCGTGGATCGACGAGCGCAGATTAACCGCTCCGGCGCCGGCGTAGGCAAGCGCGCGCATTTGCGGCGGGGCAGTTGCATTCGATGCGCCGAACACACAACCTCAAGGTTACTCGAGGTTGGAGCAGGTTCATGGTCGATCGAACGGCATCACAGCATCGCGGCAGAGAGTTGACGGTCGGCGAGGTATCGCAACGCAGCGGCGTGGCGGTATCGGCGCTGCATTTCTACGAAGCGAAGGGATTGCTCGCGAGTCACCGCACCGGCGGCAATCAGCGCCGTTACCCGCGCAGCGTGTTGCGTCGCGTCGCGGTCATCCGCGTGGCGCAGCGCACCGGCGTGCCGCTTGCGACGATCCGGCAGGCGCTCGCTGCATTGCCGGAAGACCGGGTACCGACCGCCGCCGACTGGAACAGGCTTTCGGCGCGCTG
>DATJGR010000267.1:0-7685 GCA_035494855.1 Pseudomonadales bacterium
GAGTAAGCACGACAAGCACGACAAGCGCGACAAAGAGGACAAGGTACGTGACACCGTCATGGATGCCGGCGGGCCGATGAAAGGGAAGGTGTACGCCAAGGAGCTCGAACGGCTTCACGGCGAACTGGTGAAGCTGCAGCAGTGGGTCGTCGCGAAGGGTCTGAAGGTGTGCGTCATCTTCGAAGGGCGCGATGGCGCAGGTAAGGGAGGAACCATCACGGCCATCACCGAGCGGGTCAGTCCGCGGATTTTTCGCGTCGTCGCGCTGCCCGCGCCGACCGAGCGCGAGAAGAGTCAGATGTACATCCAGCGTTATCTCCCGCACATGCCTGCTGCCGGCGAGGTCGTGATCTTCGATCGCAGTTGGTACAACCGTGCCGGTGTCGAGCGGGTGATGGGTTTTACGGACGAATCTCTGGTGCGGAAGTTTCTGGCAATGGCGCCGGCGTTCGAAAGAGTGATGGTCGAGTCCGGAATCATCCTTCTCAAGTACTGGCTCGAGGTCAGCGAGGAAGAGCAGACGAAGCGTCTCGAGTCGCGCATCGACGACCCTCGCAAGATCTGGAAGCTGTCGCCGATGGATCTGAAGTCATACAGCCGCTGGTACGACTATTCCCGGGCGCGCGACGACATGTTCGTGGCGACTGACACCGGGATTGCCCCCTGGTACGTCGCAAGAACGGACGACAAGAGACGCGGGCGTCTGAACATCATCACGCACCTGTTGAGCAAGATTTCCTACGAAGAGTTGCCTCGCGAGAAGATCGAACTACCTAAGCGCCAGAAGGCGGGTGACTACGTCGACCCCGAGTATTCGTACAAGTACGTGAAAGAGGTGTTCTGACCTGACGCGTCGTTACTGCGGCGTTGCGGGCTCGTCAGCGACCGACGGTGACAACCAGCCGCCGTCGACCGGTTGCGGTGCGAGCCGGCTCGCTTCGGCGATCCAGCAGCAACGCGGGCGCATAATCCTGCAGGGCCTGCTGATCGGCTACCTCGACGTCGTCGAGTACGGGTTGCCGCCGAGCGCGTTCGAGATGTCGGTGATCGACTTCTGCGCGCGCACGCTGTTGCCGGCCGCGTCGAGCGGCGGCGAGATCACGGCGATGCCGAATTTGCCGGGCGACACCGCAATGATGCCGCCGCCGACGCCGCTCTTCGCCGGCAGTCCGGTCGTGTACAGCCACCTGCCGGAGTCGTCGTAGAGTCCGGCGGTCGCCATTACCGCGAGAACCTGCGGGACGTGGTCGGAACGCATGACCTGCTTTTTCGTTAGCGGATTGCGTCCGCCGGCTGCCAGCGTTGCCGCCATCACCGCAAGGTCCTTTGCATTCGCGCTGACCGCGCACTGCTTCGTGTAGAGGTCGGTGGCCTGCGACGGATTCGACTTGATGTGGCCGTAGGCGAACATCAGTTCGGCGATCGCCTGATTGCGTTGATTCGTGGCCGCTTCCGATTCGTACACTTCCTGGTTGACCGACAACCGGCGCCCCGCAAAGTCGCTGTAATAGCCGATGATGGCGTTCCAGACTTCGTCGTAGGTGGAGCCTTTGATCATGCTGGTTGCCGTGATCGCGCCGGCGTTGACAAGCGGGTTCATTTCTGCGCCCTTGTGTTGTTCGATGGCGACGATCGAATTGAATGCCTGACCGGTTGCGTCGACGCCCATGTTGTCGACGAGTGATTCGGGGCCGGATTCCTCGATCACTTTTGCCATCGTGAACACCTTGGAGATCGACTGCATCGACACTTCCGACTTGACGTCGCCCGCTGAGAACACGTTGCCGTTCGTCGTCACCAGCACGATGCCGTAGATGTTCGGGTCCACCTTCGCGAGGGCGGGAATGTAGTCGGCGTTCCTGCCTTCCTGCAGGTGCGAGTACTTTGCGTACGCGGCGCCGAGTGCAGCATCCACGGCTCGTTTCGATAACGGGTCGGCGGCGTTCGCGGCGACGGCGAGAAGCAATGTCGCCGTGCAGATTGTGAAGGCAGTAGGCAGTTTTCGTCGCAATGACATCGGGGTCTCCGGCTGGGAGCCAGATGGTAACAGGCGCGCTGAGGTGACCCCGCGTATGCGCGCGAGTAGCATGCGCGCACTGATCTATCTCCGTGTGGCGGTGTGTCATGGCCGAACAGACGACGTTGACGGGGCGCGGCGCGGAACTCGCGATCCGTCTCGGACTACTCGTGCTGCTCGTCGGCTGGTGCTTCGTCATCGTGCGCCCGTTCATCGGTATGATCGGTTGGGCGATCGTGATGTCGGTCGCGATGTATCCCACCTTCGATCGTCTGCGAACCCTGTTGGGCGGACGCACGAAAACGGCGGCGGCCGCCATGACGGTGGCGTTTCTGCTCGTTTTCATCGTGCCGGCGGTCGTGCTGTCGGAGACGCTCGTCACCGGCGTGCGGATGCTTGCGTCCAATCTGGAGAGTGGTGCGATTTCGATTCCGATGCCCTCCGCCTCGGTCCGAGGGTGGCCGGTGATCGGCGATCGCGTGGCCGATCTGTGGACGCTGGCGGCGACCAATCTGGATCAACTGGCCACCCAGTTTCGCGAAGAGATCGCCGACGTGGGCCGATGGCTGCTGCATCAGGCTGCATCGACCGGGCTCGGGCTGTTGCAGTTCGTCGCCGCGGTGATCCTGAGCGGCTTCCTACTGGCCACCGCAAAAGCCACCAGCGCGATCAGTCAGCGGGTCGCGATGCGCATCGTCGGCCCGAACGGGCAACACTTCGCCGAACTGGCGGTTGCAACCACGCGCAGCGTCGCGCGCGGCGTGCTCGGCGTTGCGCTGATCCAGGCGACGCTCGCGGGCCTCGGCTTTCTCTTCGTCGGCATCCCGGGGGCAGGACTTCTGGCGGTGATCACGCTGATGTTGTGCATCGTCCAGATCGGTCCCGCGCTGGTGCTGATCCCGGCGGCGATCTACGTGTTCTCGACCGGCAGCACGACCGTGGCGGTGATCTTCGCGATCTGGTGCGTGTTCGTAATGTTGATCGACAACGTCGTGAAACCGATTCTGCTGGGGCGCGGTGTCGACGTGCCGATGCTCGTGGTAGTCATCGGCGCGATCGGCGGACTGCTGTCGATGGGCGTGATCGGACTGTTCGTCGGTGCGATCGTGCTGGTGCTCGGCTATTCCGCGGTGGCGGCGTGGCTTGGCCACGAAGAAGCGCAAGTGATCGCGACCAAGCCACCGTCCAGCGTGTGACTAAGAGAGTAGATCCGTGTTGGTGTCGGCGAACCCGAGCGACGGATCGACAATCTGATAGCCGACGATGCGGCGCAGTTCCGGTGACAGCGTGCGCGCGATGTCGGGCGGCACGTTCAGGTAGTGGTTCTCTTCCTGCCTCAGCCAGCCGAGCGAATACGACGCGAACGTGCCGAAACGCCAGTCGTTCGTCGTGTTCGGACCGGCGCCGTGCAGCGTGCCCCCCATCCACAGCAGCAGCGATCCGGCCGGCATTTCACCGGCAGCGATTTCGTCGGGCGTGGGCGTGCGTTCCTTCGGCCATCGGTGGCTGCCCGGTACCAGCCGGGTTGCGCCGTTGGCGAACGTGAAATCTGAAATGGCGACCATCGACGCCACGACCATGTCCGGCCGTGGCACCTGGAAGAACGGATAACCGTCTTCCTCCCGATGCAGCACCTGCCGTTTCGCGCCGGGTCCGATGACGAACGCGGCCGTCGCCTGCAGTTGGTACTTCGAACAGTTCGGTTTCAGGATCGCATCGCATGCGGCCAGTGTGATGGGGTGCATGACCTGTTCGCGGAATGTCGGCGACTTCGCGACGAGGCCGACCGCGCGCTTGGTATTCGCGGCCAGAAACGCCTCGTCGAGTTCGAGCGCGGCATACATCTCGTTCGGCGTATGCATCGCTTCGGGTCGCGCGAGGTATGGCTTCAGCTCGGCTTCGATCGCATCGCGTTTCGCGCGGTCGAAGACGCCGGTTACGACGACGGCGCCGTCGCGTTTCAGAATTCCGATAATGTCGTCGGTGGACGTATCCGATCGAACCCGCAACACGCTCGCCATCGCGGTCCTCGCCCTCTATTTGGAATCGTCGGGTTCGGCGAGATCTTGCATCCGCTGCGAGACGAATGCACTGACCAGCACCGCAACGATCACCGCAACGTAGAACTGACCGATCACCGCTTCGACGATCGCGACGCTGCGGGTTACATTCGTTACCGGCACGATGTCGCCATAGCCGAGGGTGGCGAGCGTGACGAAGCTGAAGTAGATCAACTCCACCTGGAAGTTCTCGGTGCTGGGCGGCGCGTTACCGGGCAACAGGAGGCTGGTCGAATCGGCAACGTACGCAAGTGTATAGATCTGCGCGAACAGCACCCCGATCAGTTCATAAGCGACGACCGATGCGATGATCCCATCCAGCGTGATTCGGCTCGCACGCAGAACCACGTTGAGGATGCTCACGGCGCACACCAGCAACAGCAACGCGTGCGAGCCGATGGCAAGGTATTTCATCGCGAACGTCAGCGGCTGGTTCAGGTGAAACTCTTCGATGACGTTGCTGGCCAGTGCGATTCCCCACAGCGACCAGCCGATCCGTCGCAGCCCATGCGCATTCGGATTGCTCGAGTCTGCAACGAGCAACGAGTTCAGCACGAACAGGGTCGAGATGGCCTTCACGAGCAGGCCGTGGTGCAGCAACGGCAACACAAACAGCAGCAGGAGGAAGAACACGGCGAGCTGCCCGAACTTCCAACTGGCAAGTCGCGATCGTGTGCGGGTGATGTCGTCGACGAACGCGTGCGTAGGCATGGAATCAGATCCGGCGGTCGATGAGTTCGCGCACGGCCTCGACAACGGCGGCGGGCCCCTGGATTGGAATCGCGTGCCCGCTTTCCTTGACGATTCGATGAGACGAACGCGTCGACAACGCCGCCAGTTCGCTCTGCAGCGTGCTCCACCGCTGATCGACCTGATCGAGCTCCGCTTGCGACACCGGTGTCGGGAAATCTTTCGCTGAACTCGCGCGGCCGCGGGCCAGCACGACCAGGGGGAGATCTCCCAACGACGCCGGTGGATCGGCTTGCGAGATATCCGCTTCGAAGCCCTGCATTTCATGCGCGATGCCGCCGCAATAATCGGCGCGGTTTTCCATTGCGACCATCTCGGCCTCGAGGTCGGCCGGCATGTGCAAAGGCGCGGCCATCTGCTTCATCACGCCCGATGCGCGAACCACGCCGGTCCATGCAAATGCGCGACAGGCGGCGAGCTGCGCCCCGACTTCGCGTCGGTGTTTTTCGGTGTTGCCCGGCTCTTCGAGACGATGCCGTTGCTGTTCGTGCGACGAGTCGACGAAGACCATGCCGATGACGCCGTCGGGATGGTCGTGGTAGTAGCGGCGCACGAATACGCCGCCCGCAGACCAGCCGACCAGCACGAATGGCGGTTTCAATCCGGCGCTGTTCATCAGCGCGTGCAAATCGTCGGACACGAATTGGGCCTGCGTCGGGCGATCCGAACGATCGCTCCAACCCAACCACGCGCGGTCGTAGTTGCACACGCGCGCGAACTCGGCGATGTCGTCCTGCACCAGTCGCCAGGCCGCGTAGTTGCCGCCGAGCCCGTTCTCGAGCAGCACGGTGACCGGCCCCTGTCCCGAACAGTACAGATGCAGCGCCCGGCCACCGATGTCGATGCGTTCACCCGGCATCGGAAAACGCTTCGCGTCCTGCGCCGTTGCGAGCCATTGGTACGCGGCGCCGCTGACCATCACCAGCACCACGATGGCGGCGAGGTAGCGCAGCACTCTGGCGAAGAGCTTCATTCGATGCCGACGGTCTGCTGAGGCCCGCCAACGGTACCAACATGACATCTGGCGTGCACTCTTAGCGTTCCATCGACCGACGCGTTGCACCAGTGGAGTGCCCGCGACCGGGCGTCGGGCGCGCAATGCGACTCAGCTGCACCGTCAGCGCCGGTGTTCGAACGATTGGCCCGTTCCGTGCATAGCGGGGTGAGGCTCTTCAGAAATGGATCGAAGAGCACCATCTTCGAGGAACGATCATGCCCACGTACGCCGCCGCACAACCCGTCGCCCCATCTGCCGCCGCGCCCGAATATGCAGGCCCGCATCGATGGCAAATCAACTCGCCCGCGAAGGTAGTGCGGCGGCTCATGCGTCGCTATGCCTATACGCGCTGGGTGGACCGCTATTGCGATCCGCTCACCGTGAAGGGCGTCGAGCATCTCGCAGCGCTCGACGGCCCGGCGATCTTCGTCGCGAACCACCAGAGCCACATGGACACGCTGGTGCTGTTCGAAGCGATGCCCGAACCCGTCAAACGCAATCTCTATTTCGGCGCTGCGGCCGATCGCTGGTTCGTCAAAGGCAAGAAAAAGCTGGTGTTGCAGCCGTGGTACCAGTCGATGGTGCTCGGCAATTTTCCGATCGTGCGCGGCGGCGGAGCGAAAGCGTTGGCATATGCGCGCTGGCTGCTGCAGCGGGGCTGCAACGTCTGCATCTTTCCGGAAGGCACGCGCACCACCAAGGACGAACTCGGGCGTTTCAAGCCCGGCGTTGCGATTCTCGCGCTGGAACTCGGCGTGCCGGTGGTGCCGGTGTATCTGTCGGGCTTGCGAGAGATGCGGCCGAAAGGCGCGCTGCATGCGAAGGCGGGTCCGGCCGGCGTCGACGTGTTCACGCCGGTGCGATTCGCGAACGATGCATCGGTCGACGACGCCACCGCTACGCTGCGTGGAATCCTTTCCCGGCGTCACGACGAGGAACGCATCGCCATCGCTGCAAACGAGGCCGCCGGCTCGTTCGACTGCGCCGCGTAACCTCTCAATGAGTGAAGGCCGGTGCCGGCCCCGGCGTTGGCGTGTTCCGAAGAGCTCGGAACGCGCGCTATCATTCGCGCCTCGATGAAATGAGAGGCCGCAATGAGTCGTATCGATGCGTTGAGGGTTGAACTCGGCGGGGCGCACCCGGTCGCCGCGAAGAAGGTCAAAGACTTCCTGGAGCCCTACGTGCGCGCGTTCATCGAGCGTTCGCCGTTCGCGGTAATGTCGAGCAGCAATGCGAACGGCGATTGCGACGCGTCACCGAAAGGTGGCGAGCCCGGCTTCGTGAAGGTGATCGACGACCGCACGCTGCTGATCCCCGACATCGGCGGCAACCGCCTGTTCCAGAGCTACCAGAACTTCGAGTCGAATCCGAAAGCCGGCTTCCTGTTCCTGATTCCCGGAATGGACGTCACCGTACGCGTGAACGGGCGCGTGCGCGTGGTGGAAGGCGAGGAGCTGAAGAGCCAGGGCGTCGTGCCGCAGGTCAACAATCCGGACGGCAACTCGGGGTTGATCCAGGGCCTGCTGCTCGACATCGACGAAGCGTATTTCCACTGTCCGCGTTCGTTTCAATTCGCAGACCTGTGGGACGCCGACACGATCACGGCGAACCGCGGGCTGTCGCTGAAGGACCTGAAGTCCACCTGAAATCGTTGAGCTTCGGTTCCGGTGCAAGGGGAGCTTCGAACCCGGCGGAGGTGGAGGTTCGTTGCGGCAGGACGCGCTCGAGCCATCCCTGGTCGCTTATATGGACGCCGCCCGGTTGGCAAGTGACGAGGTCGATCGAGTAGAGAGGCGGAAGCAGTCTTATATCCGGCCTGTGCAGCGTCTGAACGCTGGGCCCTGATGAATGTTCGCGAAGG
>DATJGR010000268.1:0-5025 GCA_035494855.1 Pseudomonadales bacterium
CCACACCATCGCGTCGATGGTGAGCGCGGCGCCGAGCCGATTCGCGGGCCTCGGCATCGTACCGCTGCAGGACCCCGCGCTTGCCGCGGCCGAGCTCAGCCGGGTGAAGCGTGACGGATTCCGTGGCGTAGAGGTGGGCAGTAACGTCAACGGCGTGGTTCTCGGCGATGCCCGTTTCGACGAGTTCTACGCGGAAGCGGCACGCCTCGATCTCGCGATCTTCGTGCACGCGCTGCATCCGATAGGCGCCGACCGGTTACAGGCATTCCCCGATCTCGTCCCATTCGCCGCGTTCCCGCTCGATACGGCGCTCACGGCGATCTCGCTGATGCGCGGCGGCGTGCCGCAACGCCATCCGAACCTGCGCATCGGCTTCAGTCACGGCGGCGGCGCGATCGTGCCGCTGACGCATCGCCTCGCGCAGGGATGGAACGTCACCAACGGCTTCGGCGGCGCGATGCCGCAACCGCCGAAGCACTACGCGCAGCGTTTCTTCTACGACAGCCTGGTGTACGAACCGGACTATCTGCGATACCTGATGCACGATTTCGCGCCGCGGCAGGTGTTCGGCGGCACCGACTATCCGTACGCGATCATGGAAACGCAGCTGCACCAGTTCCTGACGGATGCCGAACCCGACGACAGCGCGTCGTTGTTCAACGGAGCAGCAAAGCGCTTCCTCGGACTCGCGTGAGCGAGCTTCAGCCGAAGCTGAAGCGCTCGCCGACCATCTGCTCGCTCTTCGCCCATAACGCGTCGGCGCGCGCCGGATCGAGCGCGTAACTGCGCACGCCTTGTCGCGAAGCCGGGTCGTTGGTGATTTCCGCGACGTGGCAATCCTCGCAGTACTGTCCGCCCACCGCGCTCGCCGGCGCGACCACCGCGCTCCATACGGAAGTCGCAGAGCCTTGCGGAATCGTCTTGAACTTAAACGACGCGGGTCCGGCCGGCATGATCATGGCGATGAGTTCCGGCGTGAGATGTCGACCCAGCTCGGTCTGAATGCCGCCGGGGTGCACGGCAGCCGAGCGGATGTCGCGGCTCTTCAGGCGGCGGTCGAGACCGATAGAGAACAGGATGTTCGCGGTCTTCGAACGGCCGTACGAAACGAATGGGTGGTACTCGGTGCGCTCGAAGTTCGGATCGTCGAGGTCGACGTCGGCGAAGCGGTGTCCGGCCGACGACAGATTGATGATCCGTGCGCCCGGTTTCAGCAACGGGACCAGCTTGTTCACGAAGACGAAGTGCCCGAGGTGGTTCGTACCGAACTGCGTTTCGAATCCGTCCGAGGTCTTGCCCTTCGGGCACGCCATCACGCCGGCGTTGGCGATGATCGCGTCGAATGGTTTACCTGCTGCGACGAGTGCATCGGCACATTTGCGCACGCTCGCGAGCGAGGCGAGATCGAGTTGCACGAGTTCCAGACCGCCGCCGTTCGCCGCCGCGGCGCGCACGCCTTCAGTAGCGCGCTTGGCCTTGTCGAGATCGCGTGCAGCGCCCACCACGAGTGCTCCACGTGCGGCGAGCGCGCGCGCGGTCTCGATGCCGAGCCCGGCCGATGCGCCGGTCACCAGGATCCGTTTGCCTTTTAGATTCACACCGTCGAGCACGTCGTCTGTCGTCGATTCGGCGCCGAAGTTGCTGGCCATATGAGTTCTCCATTTTGAGATGGGTCGAAGGCGACCGGTTGTGCGAGGTGCTTAGCCTACGATATATACCATGGTACATAGCATCGCCATGATTCGAACCCGACTGAGGGATAGCCATGAAATACCGCAAACTCGGTGCGAGCGACCTGCGCGTGTCGGAGATATCACTCGGCTCCTGGCTGACGTACGGGGTCGCGGTCGATCGCGAACGCGCCGTCGCGTGCGTGGACCGGGCGTTCGACCTCGGCATCAATTTCATCGATACCGCGAACGCTTATGGACGCGGTGCCGCCGAGTCGCTGCTCGGCGAGGTGCTGGCGCGCCGTCCGCGCAACTCGTACGTGCTCGCGACGAAGGTTTACTTTCCGATGAGCGCAACCGACCAGGGCTTGTCGCGTGCGCAGATCGAAAAGCAGCTCGATGCGTCGTTGAAGCGGCTGCGGACCGACGTCATCGACCTGTATCAGTGTCATCGCTACGACGCGAACACGCCGTTGCAGGAGACCATGGATGCGCTGACGCGCGCGGTGCAGAGCGGAAAGGTGCGCTACATCGGATTCTCGGAATGGTCGCCCGCGCAGATCGAAGCGGCGGCGAAGATGGCGAACGTCGAGCGCTTCGTGTCGAGTCAGCCGCACTACTCTCTGCTGTGGCGTCGACCGGAAGGGAAGGTGTTTCCGCTGTGCGCATCGAATGGAATTTCGCAGATCGTCTTTTCGCCGTTGGCCCAGGGCGTGTTGTCGGGCAAGTATCTGCCCGGAGCGAAGGTTCCCGAGGATTCCCGCGCCGGCAGCGATTCGATGGGCCAGTTCATCGGCTCGTTCATGCGGACGCCGGTGCTCGAGGCAGTGCAGAAGTTGAAGCCGCTGGCGCGTGAGGCGGGATGCACGCTCTCGCAATTCGCGCTCGCCTGGATTCTGCGCGAACCGAACGTGGCCTCGGCGATCGTCGGCGCGAGCCGCCCCGAACAGCTCGACGAGAACGCGGCGGCCTCGGCCAAGCAGATCGACGCTGCTCTGTTTCGCCGCGCGGAAGCGATCGTAGCGGGAATTGGCGACGCCTGAATGCTCAGCGTCGCTCGCCCGCTTAGATGGCCGTCAGCAGCTCGCTGTCGATCGCGGCCGCGATCTGCCGGTGATAGTGGATCAGACTCGGCTCGTTGCGGCCGAACACCAGTTCAGGAATCGCGCCGCTCGCCAGATTGCGATGGATGGCGATGCTCTGCGGGAAATCCTCGTCGTTCGTCACCTGCCACAGCACGTCCAGGTTGAACTGACACTTCTTCCGAGCCGCGTCGTCGAGCGGCGCGGGCCAGTACAGACTCAGCGACGCGCGGCAGCGTTCCGGATCGCTCGCGACCGGATAGACCTGCCACAGCTGGATGTGATCCACCTGGTGCGTCAGCACGATGTTCGGCGGTATCAGGTATTGAATCGTGCCATGCCGGACGAAGCGCCGGTCCGCTGCGTCCTCGGCCCATTCTTTTTCGAGACTGCTGCGCACGCCGATCATACGTGCCACCGGACCGAACCGGTCGCTGAGGCTCGGATGCGTGTAGTAGTACGGCGAGATCGTCTGCTTGTGCAGCGAGCCGAGGTGATACGACTCGGCGAAGCCGTCGATGATAAACTTGTAGTTGCACGGCCGCTCCGAGGTGCGGCTGTCGAAGTAGACCTTGTTGTCGATCTCGTAGCTCGCGATCTCGTCGACGAGATCGCCTACGAGGGCGTGCACCTTCGCTTCGATGTCGGTGCCTTCGAGCAGCACGAAGATCATCCCCGCCACTTCCAAGCACGGTTTCTGCAACAGGGCGCTGAACTCGTCGCCGGTCGAATCGAAACCGCCGCAGCTGTTCGGGCGCGAAATGAGCTTGCCGTCGCGCGCGTAGTTCCAGGCATGGAACGGACACGAGAATGTGCGCTTCGTGCCGCGGCCTTCGGCGATGCGAGTGCCGCGGTGACGGCACGCGTTCACGAATGCGCGCAGCTTGCCGTCGTCGCCGCGGACGACGATCAATGCGATATCGGCCGCCTCGTGTGTGAAATAGCTGCCCGGCGCCGGTGCGTCGGGCGTGAGGCCGACCAGCAGCGGCCGTTTGCGGAACAGCGCGTCGAACTCGTCCGCCAGTTGCTCGGCGCCGAGATAGTGCCGCGCCGGCACGCGCAGGCAATGCTCGGCGAGGTCCGTGGTGCCGTTCTTCAGATGCGTCGCGGCACGATCGAGCAGTTGCCGCTGGGTTTCGAGTTTCATCGATCGGGCCTGCGAGCTTTGTCGTTGGTGCGTGGCCATGCCGTTGCCGCAGATTCTAACGATCATTAGAATATTCTGTAAAGCAATCGGTGCCACGCAATGTCTTCCGAGGCTGGAACGAAATCGGACAGAACGCGCGAGCGGATTCTGCACGCGGCCGCGCAGGCCTTTCGCGGTTCGGGATACGCGCTGACGTCGTTGCGGCAGATCGCCGAAAACGCCGGCATGCAGGCGGGCAGCCTGTACTACCACTTCGCGAACAAGGATGAACTCGTCGAGGCGGTACTGGACGAAGGCGTGCTCGGTGCGCAGCGGGCCGCCGAGGCGGCGATCGGCGATCTTCCCGCCTCAGCGAATCCGTTGGAGAAGATCGGCGCGGCGTTCCGCGGCCATCTGGCCTACACCCTGGAAGAGGCCGACTTCGCCGTGGCCACGCTGCGGATGCTGCATCAGGTGCCCGACGCGGTTCGCATCCGGCATCTGCGCAAACAGCGGGCGTATGGACGCTTCTATGCCAGGCTGTTCGAAGAAGCGAAGGAACAAGGATTGATTCGCGCGGAGTTCGACCTCTCGGCTTTGCGGATGTTGCTTCTCGGCGCGTTGAACTGGTCGCCGGAGTGGTACGACCCCGCGGGTCTCTCACCGGATCAGCTGGTTCGGCAGTTGACCGCCATGATGGAATCGGGCGTGATGCCGCCATCGAAACGGAGATAGCGGCGTGAGCGAAAAAGCCCCAAAGCTGTATGCCACCGTTGTGGACAAGCGCGAGGCAGCGATGGGTTTGCCGCGCGAGGCATACATTGACGCCGACGTTTTCGACGCGGAAACGCAACGCGTGCTGCAAGCTGGCTGGTTGCCGGTGGCACGCAGCGGCAGCCTGGCACGGCCGGGCGACTACGTCAGCGTCGATCCGCTCGGCGTACCGCTCGTCGTTTCGCGCGACGGCGCAGGAGAGTTGCACGTGCTGTCGAGGGTGTGCCGTCATCGCGGCATGCCGGTGGTGGAAGGCTGCGGCAACCGCAAGGACTTCAGCTGCCCTTATCATTTGTGGCGCTACGGTCTGGACGGCCGCTTCCTGTTCGCGCCGGCGATGGATCGCTCGACATCGTTCGACGCGTCGAAGTGC
>DATJGR010000269.1:0-11759 GCA_035494855.1 Pseudomonadales bacterium
CTGTCGCGCGCTCAGCCTGTTCTTTGCACCAATACGGAGCTTCTCGCCGTCGCATGCGTTCGCCCGACTACATCCTGGATCAGCAAACCACCGCCGTCATGGCGGTGTCGGCCGATCTGGAGATCCTGTATCTCAACCAGGCCGCCGAAGCGCTGGTGGAGGCGAGCGGACACCGTTTGCTGGGCGAGCCGTTGATGCGCGTGTTCAGTGACCCGGCGACACCGCCGGCAACCTTTAAGGAGGCCCTGACCGGCGGACAAGCGTTCACGAAACGCGGCGCCAGCGTGCGGATCAACTCCGGCGCGACTCTATCCGTCGACTACACCGTCACTCCGATGCACGATCGCAACCCTCCCGAGTTGCTGCTCGAGATCGTGCCGCTCGATCGATTGCTGCGCATCAACCGCGACGATCACCACGTCTCCGTTCAAGCGACGACCCGCAAGCTGGTCCGCGGCCTCGCTCACGAGATCAAGAATCCGCTCGGCGGCATTCGCGGTGCGGCGCAACTGTTGCAACGGGAACTCGAGACCGAGCGGCAGCGCGACTACACGCGCATCATCATCGAGGAAGCGGACCGGCTGAGAAATCTGGTCGATCGCATGTTGGGGCCGAGTCAGCTGCCTCGGCTGGTGCCGGTCAACGTTCACCAGGCGCTCGAGCGCGTGGTGCAGCTGCTGCAGGCCGAGGCGCCCGGACAGATCCGCTTCATTCGCGACTACGACCCGAGTCTGCCCGAGGTCGAAGCCGACCTCGAACAGCTGATTCAGGCGTTGCTGAACATCGTCCGCAACGCGCAGCAGGCACTGGAGAAAACACCGTCGCCGGTGATTCGTCTGACGAGCCGGATCATCCGCCAGTTCACGATCGGCACCACCCGACATCGTCAGGTGCTGCGCCTCGACATCGCCGACAACGGTCCCGGCATTCCACCCGACCTCTTCGATCGCATGTACTACCCGATGATCAGCGGGCGCGCCGACGGCTCCGGTCTGGGGTTGTCCATCGCGCAGAGCATCGTGAGCCAGCACGGCGGTCTGATCGAGTGCGAAACGAAACCAGGCTCGACCATCTTCAGCATCTATCTGCCTTTGGAGCAGCCGCATGGCAAGTAGCAGCAGTAACGTATGGGTCATCGACGACGATCGTTCGATTCGGTGGGTGCTCGAACGCGCACTCGAACAGGCCGGAATGACTACGATGACCTTCGACAACGGCGATGCGATGTTGCAGCGCCTGTCGCGAGAGCAGCCGGACGTGATCATCAGCGACATTCGCATGCCGGGAATCGACGGCATCGCGTTGCTCGAACGCGTGCATCACGATCTGCCGAAACTGCCTGTCATCATCATGACGGCCCATTCGGACCTCGAGAGCGCCGTCAGTTCGTATCAGAGCGGCGCGTTCGACTATCTGCCGAAACCGTTCGACGTCGACGACGCGATGGCGATGGTTCGCCGCGCGGTCACACACGCGCGCGAGCAGAAATCCGAGCAGATCCAGGAAGAAGTGGGACCGACGGAGATCATCGGTCAGGCACCCGCGATGCAGGAAGTGTTTCGCGCCATAGGACGCTTGTCTCACTCGAACGTCACGGTACTCATCAATGGTGAATCGGGCAGCGGTAAGGAACTCGTTGCGCGCGCGCTGCATCGTCACAGCCCGCGCGCTGCGACTACGTTCATCGCGCTGAACATGGCGGCCATTCCGAAGGACCTCGTCGAAGCGGAACTGTTCGGCCACGAGAAAGGCGCCTTCACCGGTGCTGCGCAACAGCGCGTCGGGAGATTCGAGCAGGCAGACGGCGGCACACTGTTCCTCGACGAAATCGGCGACATGCCGCCCGACACGCAGACGCGATTGTTACGCGTGCTGGCCGACGGCGAGTTCTATCGCGTCGGCGGCCACTCGCCCGTTCGCGTGGACGTACGCATCATTGCGGCCACACACCAGAACCTCGAACGCCTCGTCGAGCAGGGCTCGTTCCGCGAAGACCTCTATCACCGTCTCAACGTCATTCGGATCCACCTGCCGCGTTTATCCGAGCGTCGCGAAGACATTCCGCTGCTCGCTCGACATTTCCTGAAAGCGGCGGCTGCCGAACTCGGCGGCGAAACCAAGGTGCTGCGACCCGAGACGGAGCAATACCTCGCCGGATTGCCGTGGCCGGGCAACGTCCGGCAACTGGAGAACACCTGCCGCTGGCTGACGGTCATGGCGTCGGGCCGCGACGTCTACGTCGACGATCTGCCGCCGGAGTTGCGTGCCATCGAGAGTTCCGGCACGTCCACGAGCGACTGGGAGACCGCGCTCGCTCGTTGGGCACATGAAGAGTTGGCGCGGATCCAGCCCGGCAACGGCGTGCCGCTGCTCGATACGGCGATCCCGCGGTTCGAACGCATCGTCATCGAAGCCGCGCTCGCGCGCAGCGGCGGACGCCGTCGAGACGCGTCCGTGCTGCTCGGCTGGGGTCGCAATACCCTCACGCGCAAGATGAAGGAATTGGACATGAAGTCCGCCGGCGAATAACCCTACAGTTTGGCGATCACCTCGTCGCCGAGGCGCTTGATCGCGTCGGTCGGGTCACCGGCCGCCATCGCAAAGGTCACTACGCGAGCGACGCCGATGTCACGCAGCTTCCGGATGGTGTCGAGTCCGGTCTGCGGTTGCCACATCGCGGTGATCTCGATCTCCGAATAGTTGCGCCCGAGCCGTTTGCAAACGGCTTTGAGTTCGTCCAACGACTTCGACAGTTCCGCGGGATCGCCGGCCGGCGCAAACCATCCGTCCCCTACCGTGGCAATCCGTTCGTAAATCTTGCCTTTCGCACCACCGATGATCACCGGAACGTGCGGACGCTGCACCGGAATCGGATAACTCTTGAAGCCATGCCAGTTCAGAAATTCGCTGTCGTGTTCCACCACGTCGCCGGACCACACCTTCTTCATCGCCACGACGTAGTCGTCGAAGCGCGCGCCGCGCCGTTCGAATGGCGTTCCCATGGCGACGAACTCTTCCTGCAGCCAGCCGATGCCGACGCCCAGCATGAAGCGGCCGTTCGACACGAGATCGAGGCTCGCTACCTGCTTCGCCATCAGCAGCGGATTGGTCTGCGACAGGATGTTCACGCCGGTGCCGAGCCGGATCTTCTTCGTTTGCGCCGCAACGACAGCGAGGGCGATCAGCGGATCGATGAAGTTCGTTTCGGGCGTTGCGCCCATCTTCCCGTTCGGGCTGTAGGGGTACTTCGACTTGTAGTCGAGCGGCACGATCACGTGCTCGAACGTCCACACCGACTCGACACCCGCCGATTCGGCGACCTGCGACATGCGCACCATCTGCTCGGCGTTCGCGACGCCGATGTTCACGGGAATCAGACCGATCTTCATCGCACCCTCCGGCGGCAGACTGAGCGCGCATCGAAACAGACGCTGCTACCGCGCGCAAGCGCAGAACTCCGCGTCGAGTATTCGACGATGAAAGCGTCGGAAGTCGCGAAGAACCGCTCGGTCGCGCGAGAAAGGGCCGACGTCTGACGCGCAATCCGTTTGCTCCGTTCGTTCCGTATCAATCAGTATAGGAACACCCCGGCGATCCGCCCGGCCAGCCGCCCGATGCTCGACGTTCTCCTCTATCAGCCCGAAATTCCGCCCAACACCGGCAACATCATGCGGTTGTGCGTGAACACCGGCGCCCGACTGCACCTGATCGCGCCGCTCGGTTTCGAACTGGACGACGCGAAGCTGAGGCGTGCCGGACTCGACTACGGCGACTGGTCCGACGTGACGGTACACGCCAGTCTGGACGCTGCGATCAGGGCTCTGGCACCACCCAGACTGTTAGCCCTCACAACCAAGGCAAGTCAAATGCTGCCTGATTTCCACTTCCAAAAATCGGACGCGCTGTTGTTCGGACCGGAAACGCGCGGCTTGCCCGACGCGGTGCTGCAGTCGATCCCGAACGATGCCCGGCTGCGGATTCCGATGCGCCCGAATTCGAGGAGCCTGAACCTCTCGAACGCGGTCGCGGTGGTGGTGTATGAAGCGTGGCGGCAGTTCGGCTACGGCGGCGCCTGCTGAAATGGGATTCAGTGCTGAACTGATGCCGCGTTGCGCTTCAACGCTTCGTCGAACATCGCGTCGAAATTCACCGGCGCCAGCATCAACGGCGGGAAACCGCCTTTGACGACCAGCGTGTCGATGGTCTCGCGGATGTAGGGGAACAGAATGCCGGGGCAGTTCGTTGCGAGCACCCGCCGCAAATGGTCTTCGCCCAGCCCGCGGACCCGAAACACGCCGCCTTGTTGCACTTCGACGATCATGATCGTCTGACCTGCGGCCGACTTCGCGTGCACGGTCACGGTGAGGATCACTTCGAAGCGCTCCTCTCCGAGTCCGTTAGTGCGGGTATTCAGGTCGAGCTGCAGTTGCGGCTTCCACGGTTCGCGAAACGAATCGGGCGCGCGCGGCGATTCGAACGACAGGTCGCGAACGTAGATCCGTTCCAGCGCGAACTCGGTAGGGGGATTGCCCATCAGCCCTTCACGACCGGCAGGTTTTGATTTCTCCACTCGGTCATGCCCCCGGACAACCGCGACACCGACGCAAATCCTGCCTTGCGCAACATCGCTCCGGCGGTACCGGCGTGTTGCCCCATCTTGCAGACGATCGTCACCGGCTTCTCTTTGTACTTTTCGAGTTCCGGCAGCCGGCTTTCGAGGGACGTGTGCGGGACGTTCACCGCATCGACGATGTGGCCTGCAGCGAACTCTTTCGAGTCGCGCACGTCGAGTATCACCGCACCTTCTTTGTTCACCAGATTCACCAGTTCCTGCGGGCTCACCCCTCGCCCGCCTCGTTGGGTTTCGTTGCGGATGAACAGCGTCAGCAGCACCGCAAAAATACCGACGAGAATTGGATGATTTCCAACGAATTCAAACAGCTGGGACATCGAGAACCTAGGGGTGGCGTATCCGAGAGAGCGCGCATTATACACAGGCGCCGTATTCCCAGATGGCCAAACTGTTAGAATCGCCGTCCTTGAATGCCGCCCACCAGAAGAGGTTTTCCCCTCATGACAGACACGCCGCGCCGCACCGGTCTGCTCATCGTGCTGGACGGATTCGGCTACAGCGCCGCGACCGAAGGCAACGCCATCGCCGCAGCCCACAGTCCGACGTGGGACCGTCTCTGGTCCGACGCGCCGCACACGCTCATCTCGGGGTCCGGTCAGGAAGTCGGATTACCTTCAGGGCAGATGGGCAACTCCGAGGTGGGCCACATGAACCTGGGAGCCGGCCGCGTCGTCTATCAGGACCTGACGCGAATCAGCCTCGCGATCGAAACCGGCGAATTCGCGGCGAATCCAGTGATCAATCGGGCCGTGGACGCAGCGCGCAACGGCGCTGCGCTGCACGTCTTCGGGCTACTGTCGCCGGGTGGCGTGCACAGCCAGGAAGACCACATCTTCGCGTTGATTGCGCACGCGGCATCGCGTGGCGTAAAGCGCATCTATCTGCATGCGTTCCTCGACGGTCGGGATACCCCGCCGAAGAGCGCGGCAGCATCGCTCGCGCGTGCGGACGCCGAGTTCGCGCAGCTCGGCGTCGGACAAACGGCGTCGATCGTCGGGCGGTACTTCGCCATGGACCGCGACCAGCGCTGGGATCGCGTCGAGCGCGCGTACAACCTGCTCGTACGCGGCGAAGCGCCGTTTCACGCCGAGAACGCGGTTGCGGGTCTCGAGGCGGCATATCATCGCGGTGAAAGCGACGAATTCGTGCAACCGACAGCCGTGCACGCGGCAGACGCACTGCCGATTCGCGTGGCGGATGGCGACGCGATCGTGTTCATGAACTTCCGCGCGGACCGCGCGCGTGAGCTGACGCGCGCGTTCATCGCGAACGACTTCGCCGGCTTCACGCGCCGCACCCGAGTACATCCGTCAGAGTTCGTCACACTAACGCGTTATGCGGACGACATCGACGCACCCTGCGCGTTCGCGCCCGACAATCTCTCGAACACGTTCGGCGCGTACATGGAGAAACTGAACCGGACGCAACTGCGCATCGCGGAAACCGAAAAATATGCGCACGTGACGTTCTTCTTCAGCGGCGGTCGTGAAGTTCCTTACGAAGGCGAAGACCGCATTCTCGTTCCATCGCCGAAAGTAGCCACCTACGACCTGCAACCGGAGATGAGCGCCCGCGAAGTAACCGACAGGCTCGTCGAGGCGATTCGCTCTCGACACTACGACGCGATCATCTGCAACTTCGCCAATGCCGACATGGTCGGCCACACCGGCATCTTCGACGCCGCCGTGAAAGCGGTGGAAACGCTCGACGAGTGTCTCGGCCGCATCGTTACCGCAATACGTGAGGCGGACGGCGAATGCCTGATCACCGCTGACCACGGCAACGTCGAACAGATGTCCGATGCCGCGACCGGGCAGGCACACACGGCGCACACTTGCGAGCCGGTACCGCTCGTGTACGTGGGCGCTCGCAAGCTGCGATTCCGGGAGGGCGGTACGCTTGCCGACGTCGCGCCTACGCTGCTGGCGCTGATGCAGCTTCCGGTTCCGAAGGAGATGACGGGGCGATCGCTCATCGACCAGTCCGAGCCGGCACGTCGTACCGCTTAGCCCAACCGTTATGCAGTGGCGCCCTATCGCCCGGCTTGCATGGGCGTTGATCTTCCTGCCGCTTGCCGTCAATGCCGCACAGGACATTTCGAAGGCGCGCCGCGACATCGACGGCATCACGAAGCGTCTCAACGACCTCGATGCGTGGTTCTCCGACGCGACGCGCCGGCAGCGCGACCTGCAGAAGGAACTGCGTTCAACCGACCAGTCCATTGCTGGCACCAGCAGCGACATCCGCCAGATCGAAGACGAACTGAAACGGCTCGGCAAGGAACTGACCGGGCTCGCCGAACAGATGAAGCAGCTGAACGAGCAGCGCGACGAGCAGGCGCAGCTGGTCGCAAGCCATCTCGCGGCCGCATACCGCCTTTCCGGCGAAGACTTTCTGAAGCTCGTGTTGAACCAGCAGAATCCAGAACAGCTCGACCGCATGGTGCACTACCACCGCTATTTCTCGGTCGCTCGTACCGAGGCGCTCACCGAGTACCAGGCGACGTTGGCCGAAATCGCGGCGAACGCCGAAGCGACGCGCAGCCGCGAGCAGGCGCTTGCAGAGCAGCAGCGCAACCTCGACGGCGAACGCGAGGAGCTGCGCTCGAAGCGTCACGGCCGCGAGCGGCTGCTCGTCTCGCTGAACTCCGAGATGCAAGGCAAATCGCAGGAGCGCTCGCGGCTCGCCGAAGACCGCAAACGGCTCGAGTCGTTGATCGCAGAATTGCAACGCCGCGCACAAAAAGCAGAAGCCACCACGTTTGCGCGCAGCAAGGGCAAGCTGCCGTGGCCATCCGCCGGTAAACTGGCGCATCGCTTCGGCGAGCAACGTTCCGGTGGTCTGTTGAAGTGGCAAGGCATCTTCATCGGCGCCCCGGAAGGCGCGCCGGTGAGCGCGGTGCATCGGGGTCGTGTCGCGTTCTCGGACTGGCTGCGCGGATTCGGACTGTTGACGATCATCGATCACGGCGATGGGTACATGAGTCTGTATGCGCACTCCGACGTCTTGTACAAACAGGTCGGCGACCGGGTGGACGCTGGCGAAACGATCGCGACCGCTGGGCGCAGCGGCGGACAGAGCGAAAGCGGGCTGTACTTCGAAATCCGTACCAACGGCACCGCGACCGATCCGCTGGCGTGGTTGTCACGACGCTGAGGATCGCGACGAACGAGCTTGGAAATGGATGAACTGATTCCCGAACGACCCAAACGCCTTCGCTGGCGGGTGCCGCTGGCGTGCGGCCTCGCAGGCGTCCTGATCGGCTTCGCCGGTCGCGCGATGCTCGAACCGGACCCGACTCCTCCTGCGCCGGACGTGCGCACGCTCGCCGAAGTGATCACCGAAGTACGCGACAACTACGTCGAACCGCGCACCGAAAGACAGCTGCTCGACGACGGCATCCGCGGCGTGATGAGCGGCCTCGACGAACACTCGGTGTTTCTCGACGAGCACGCCCTCGCGAACCTCACCGAACAGACCACCGGCCACTTCGGCGGAATCGGCGTGGAAGTGACGTTCGACGAAGGCGCGTTCCGGATCATCGCGCCGATCGACGACACGCCCGCGCAACACGCCGGGCTGTACGCCGGCGACGAGTTGATCAGCATCGATACCAAACCCGTGCTCGGCAATACGCTCGACCAGGTGACGAATGCATTGCGCGGCGAACCGGGAACGTCGGTTCAACTCGCCGTGCGCCGCGACGGCAGCGATCTCGATTTCGCGATCAAACGCGCCACGATCGACGTCGACAGCGTTCGCAGCCGGTTCCTCGAACCCGGCTACGGCTACGTGCGCATCTCGCAATTTCAAACCGGCACCGGTCCGGAACTGGTCAAGGCGATTGAGACACTGCAGCAGGAGCATGGACCGTTGCAGGGACTCGTGCTCGACCTGCGCGACAACCCCGGCGGCGTGCTGCAGGCATCGGTGGACGTGGCCGACGCGTTCCTCACCGATGCGGACGGATTGATCGTCTACACGGAAGGACGTCAACGCTCCGCCGACCTTCGCTACCTTGCGACGGGGCCGGACCTGCTGAACGGCGCACCGCTGGTGGTGCTGATCAACAAAGGGTCTGCGTCCGCATCCGAAATCGTCGCCGGCGCCTTACAGGATCATCGACGCGCGCTCGTGCTCGGTTCGACGAGCTACGGCAAAGGTTCGGTGCAGGCGGTGCTGCCGCTGGATCACCACCGCGCGTTGAAGCTGACGACCGCGTTGTACTTCACGCCGAGCGGTCGCTCGATTCAGTCGAAAGGGATTCATCCGGACGTCGAGATGAACGCGAACGGGGGCAATGACGACAACGGCGTGGCGGTGTTGGCGGAGGCCGTGCGCCAGCTGAAGCAGGCCCACAGCGGCTGAAGGTTCTAGCTCGCGGCCGGCTGCAGCAACGCCTGCGCCGAACGCAAGTCGAGCGTTCCTTCGTACAACGCCCGCCCCGTTATGACACCGAGCACCGAGGCCCGACTCGCCGCAACCGCGCGCGCCAACTCGCGCAGGTGATCGAGATCGCGCACTCCGCCGGAGGCAATCACCGCAATGCCCGACTGTTCCGCAAGTTCAATCGTGGCGGCCACATTGAGCCCGCTGCCCATTCCGTCTCGCGCGATGTCGGTGTAGACGATACCGGCGAGCGGCAGGTGTGCAACGCGTTTCGCAAACGCCACGGCGCTCTCATTCGACGTCGCTTCCCAACCATCGGTTGCGATCATGCCGTCACGCGCGTCGAGCCCGAGCAGGATGCGATTCGGAAACGCGATGCAGGCTTCGGCGAGAAATTCGGGCTCGCGAACGGCGCGCGTGCCGATGATCACCTGGTCGACGCCGGCATCGACGTAGCCCGCGATGGTCGCGATCTCGCGAATTCCGCCACCCACCTGCACCGGAATACCGTGCGCTTCGGCGCTGATCGCGCGAATGATCGCGGCATTGCGCGGCGTACCGGAAACGGCGCCGTCGAGGTCCACAAGGTGCAGTCGCTTGCATCCTTCTGCGAACCAGTGACGCGCCATCGCAACCGGATCGGTGCCGAACACGGTGACGTCGTCCAGGCGACCTTGTCGAAGGCGCACGCACTGGCCGTTCTTGATGTCGATCGCGGGAATGACGAGCATCGAGCTGTCTACAGTTTGCCCTTCGTCGACGGCAGCATTTTGCCGAGACGCGGATCCAGCGTAAGCGCCATCCGCAGCGCGCGGCCGAACGCTTTGAACAGCGTCTCCGCCTGGTGGTGGCTGTTGTCGCCGCGCAGGTTGTCGACGTGCAACGTCACCATCGCGTGGTTGACGAAGCCCTGGAAGAACTCGTGGCAGAGATCGACGTCGAACTCTCCGACTCTCGAACGCGTGAACGGTACGTGATACTCGAGCGAAGGCCGGCCGGAGAAGTCGATCACCACACGCGACAGCGCTTCGTCGAGCGGCACATAGGCGTGGCCGTAGCGCGTGAGCCCCTTCTTGTCGCCGACCGCCTGCGCCACCGCCTGGCCCAGCGTGATGCCGATGTCCTCGACCGTGTGGTGCGCGTCGATGTGCAGGTCACCCTTCGCTTTGACCGTCAGATCGATGACGCCATGGCGCGCAACCTGGTCGAGCATGTGGTCGAGAAACGGAATGCCACTCGCCAGCTCGGCCACGCCCGTGCCGTCGAGATTGACGACCACTTCGATCTTCGTCTCGAGCGTGTCGCGCGAGACCCGCGCGGTGCGCGCTTTCATGCCTGGTCCTTCGTTGTGCGCAGGGCGGCGCAGTATAGCAGCGCGCTCGATCCGAGCCGGAGTTACAGCCGGTCTGCGAGGCTGCCGTACGGCAGGAAGCGGTTGGTCGTATGCGCCTTGATCCAGGCAGTGAGTTCTTTCGGATAGCTGCCCCGGCGCCGAAGTTCGCGGACGATCGCGATAACCGGCGAGCGCGCGCCGGCCTCCCATCCCGGCAATCGCATTTCCGCAACCGTGAGCGACTTCGCAATCCGAACGAGGTGCTCGTCCGGTTCTGCTGCAATCAGCGGCGACCACACGTCGGCAGGCATCTTCATCAACTGTCCCCAACCGGCGCGTTCGTCCGCGGTCAGACCCAGATCGGGTTTTTCCAATGAATCTGCTGCTTTCGACAGTCTTACCAAGGTGGCGGCATTCAACGGAACGGCGTCGGGTTGCCACACTCCAACATCAACCATCGTTCATTACGTGGTCATAACTTGCGATCAGCCTACCCGCCTTTACAACGTAGGCACAACACGACTGGAGGCCCGTGCTGCAATGGACCCGCTCATTCATCCGACAACAAACGAAGGTGCTTCAGACATGCAATCGGAGCGCATATTTCAACGGGAAGACGGTCGCTGGTACTTCCGCATCCGCGGCAACACGAGCATGGGTCCGTATTCAAGCCATCGCGAAGCGAGCGAGAGCATGAATCGGTACGTCGCATCGTGCCGTCGCCAATCCGAAATGAGCTTCACGTGGCCGCGCTGGCTGCACGTGCGTCACTTCGCGCGCCGCGTCAACGAAGCGCAGACCCCTGCACCGAAGGCGCAGAAGGCCTGATCTCTCCTTCTATTGGCTGTTAGCTGGGCGAACTCGCCGGAGCCGGACAATCCAAAGTCACTCCGGCAGTTCCCCTGCGCGGTTCCCGTATACTGCGCGGCATGCGCAAATTCCTGCTGATTTCGCTCGCTGTTCTCGTCGTAGTCGTTGCCGGTGTGTCGTGGCTGCTGTCTGACGCCAATCGCTACAAATCGCAGCTCGTCGAACTCATCCATTCCCGCACCGGTCTCGCGGTGGGCATCCAGGGCGATCTGTCGTGGCGATTATGGCCGCCCGTGCAGCTCGTGGCGAAGGACGTCACTGCCGACTGGGCAGCCGACGCCAAGCAACCGATGCTGACCGCGGGCACGCTGCGACTCGACGCCGACCTCTGGCCGTTGCTGTCGAAGAATCCGAAGCTGGTGATTCAGGGTGTGGCGATTGACGGACTACGCGCACGGCTCGAACAGCACGGCGAACACGCGAACTGGATGCCGCCCGACCAGGCCGGCTCCGTCATACCGCCTGTGCCGATACCACCTCCGGCGTTGGATCGAGGCGCATCGGACGGATTCGGCCCTTGGGAAATCGCCGACG
>DATJGR010000270.1:0-11338 GCA_035494855.1 Pseudomonadales bacterium
GACGGATTCGATCAGATCGCCGCACGATGTTGATCTGCGCGGGCGCTGGCTCAATCAGAACAAGTCCGAGCTGTGGATCGACGAGCAGATCGATGGACTGATCAGCGGCCGGTTTGCGTCGAAGAAGGGCCGTGCGGCGAAGGACGTCGAGTATGTGGTTCACGGATGCGTGAATGGAGAGCTCGCCAGCTTCGCGGTCAACTTTCGTGACGGGGTCGCAAATCTGTGCGCAATCACGAGCTTCTCGGGTCGTCATGTGCGTGGAGCCGATGGTGTAGAACGCTTGCACACGGTATGGATTCTTGCACGCCAATATGAAGACGACGCGAAATCGAAGCCGACGCAGCCGTGGAATTCGTTCATCACCAATTCCGACGTCTTCGAGAAGATCGAGGCAGTCGACTAGCGCCGCTACCGAGCTGTTGGGGAACTCTTTTGTCTGACAGCCGGGGGCGGGCTGGGCGCATTCTAGCGATCGGGATACCGATTCTCGGCGGTATGGGCTCGTCGGCGTTGTTGTCGCTGGTCGACACGGCGATGGTCGGTTGGCTCGGCAGCGCGGAACTCGCCGGAGTGGGTCTCGGGAGCTTTGCATCGTGGATCTACCTCGGCTTCTTTCAAGGTCTGACGATCGCGGTGCAGGCGCTCGTGTCGCGGCGCGTAGGCCAGGGTCGCATCGGCGAAGCCGGTGCCAGTCTCAATGCAGCTCTGTTGTTGCTGGTAGCGGTTGCGCCGGCCAGCGCAGCGATTCTGTGGGTGGCAACTCCGAGCCTGTTCGCGTTGCTCAACGACGATCCGGCCGTGCTCGCGGCCGGAGTGCCGTATCTGCGTTGGGTGATCGCGCAGTCGCTCTTCATGGGAGCCATCTATGCGTTCAACGGCTTCTGGAACGGAATCGGACGATCGCGGATGTACATCGCGCCGCTGGTCGTCATGCATGTCACGAACGCGGCGCTTGCGTATGTGTTGATCTTCGGTCATCTCGGTTTGCCAGCGATGGGTACGGAGGGCGCAGGCCTCGCGACGACCCTTGCCTCGGTGGTGGGCTGCGCGTTGTACCTCGTCTTGGCACATCGCCACGCGCGCAGTCTGGGCTTCATGCGCGCGCGACCCACCCGGGATGAGTTCGGCGCGGTGCTGCGGCTCGCAGTGCCGGGCGGGTTGCAGCAGCTCTTCGACACGCTGGCACTGACGCTGATGTACCGCATCGTCGGTTCCATCGGCACCGTGGAACTTGCGGCTTATGCAGTGCTCATCAATCTGGTCGGGCTCGTGGGCTTGCCTGCGTTTGCGCTCGGCAGTGCCGGTGCTGCGTTGGTCGGGCAGGCGCTGGGTCGCGGCAACATCGACGATGCAGCGCGTTGGGCGTGGGACGTGATGCGCGTTGGGGCGATGGGGCTGGCGCTGATCGGCGTACCGTTCTGGCTTGCTCCGGACCTGCTGCTGTCGATCTGGCTGCACGAAGAATCGGCGGTCGACGTCGCGCGAACGCCGATGCGAATTCTGGGCGCGATGATCGTCTTCAACGGCGTTGGATACATGCTGGCGGCGATGCTCAACGGCGCCGGCGACGTGCGCCGGGTTACCTGGGTGAACCTGATAACGCAGTGGCTATGGTTGCTGCCCGGCGCGTGGCTGCTCGGGCCGGTGCTGGGGGGTGGCTTGTTGGGCGTATGGTGCATGCACCAGTTCGGTTTCAGGGCGCTGCAGTCGTTGATCTACGTGCTGATCTGGCGAACGCGCCGTTGGGCGCACGTGCAGTTGTGATCGGACGTGGATATACAATCCGACGCGTACCCGGATCGAGCAGAATCCGCATGCACCCACCACCATGGCGCTGAAGGCGACCGTCCATAAGGTCGACCTCTCCATTTCGGACCTCGATCGCAACTACTACCACGAGCACTCATTGACGCTCGCACAACACCCCTCTGAGACTAACGAGAGGATGATGGTGCGCCTGGTCGCCTTTGCATTGAACGCAAGCGAGCGACTCGAATTCGGGAAGGGGCTCAGCAACGAAGAAGAGCCTGCGTTGTGGCGGAAGAGTCTGTCGGGCGACGTCGAGTTGTGGATAGACGTAGGCCATCCGGACGAGCGGCGGCTTCGCCAGGCATGCGGTGTGGCGCGTGAGGTCAGGGTTTACTGCTACGCCGAACGTGGTTCCGACGTCTGGTGGCGGCAGAACGAAGCGGCGCTTACGCGGCTGACGAAGTTATCCGTCGTAGGTCTGCAGGCGCGCGGAATCGAGCGGCTGGTTGAACGTACAATGAGGCTGCAGTGCACGATCGAGGGCGGCTTCGTCTGGCTGTCGAGCGACCGCGCGCAATGCGAGGTGATCGTCAACACGTGGTCGGGCAATCGGGCTTGAACCATTCAAACCATCGGGAGCGACATGAAGGATTTCAAAGGCAGACTTGCGGTAGTGACGGGGGGCGGTACCGGCATGGGTCGGGAGCTCGCTCGTCAATTGAGTGCGGAGGGATGTCACGTTGCCATGTGCGATGTCTCCGAGGAGAACATGCGCGAAACGAAGCGCCTCTGCGAACAGGCCGGAACGGGCGTGCGAATCAGCACCCATCGATGCGACGTGTCGGACGAAACACAGGTGCTGGCGTTTCGCGACGCCGTGCAGGCTTCTCACGAGACCGACCACATCAATCTGCTGTTCAACAATGCCGGCATCGGAGGCGGCGGCAGTTTCATCGTCGACGATCGCGCGGAATGGGAGCGTACATTCGCGGTGTGCTGGTTCGGCGTCTACTACAACAGTCGTGCGTTCATGCCGTTGTTGGTCGCAAGCACCGAGGGCTACATCGTCAACACCAGCAGCGTGAATGGATTCTGGGCCACCCTCGGACCTTCCATTTCACACACCGCGTACAGTGCGGCGAAGTTTGCGGTGAAGGGTTTCTCCGAGGCACTCGTGACCGATCTGCGGCTGAATGCGCCGCACGTCAAAGTGGCGGTCGTGATGCCGGGGCACATCGGTACGTCGATCGCGATCAACACGGGGAAGGTGTTGGGACGACCCGCGCCGAAGGACATGAGCGCGGCTGATGTCGCGATGATCCGCAAGCGGATGGTCGAACGGGGCATGCCGGTGGGAAACGAAACCGACGATCAGATTAGAGCAGCTCTGCAGCAACAGCAGACCGACTTCCGCGACAAGGCGCCGCTCACGGCAGCACAAGCGGCGAACATCATTCTCGACGGCGTGCGCAACGACCGCTGGCGCATTCTCGTCGGCGACGACGCTCATACGCTCGATTCCATGGTGCGCGAAGCGCCGGAGCAGGCATACGAAGCGGATTTTCTGACGTCGTTGCGCGGACAAGGACACCTGAATTCTCTGACGCGTTGAGCGCCACGAGCAAACCGTTAGACCATCTACATCATCTAGTAATGTACCGGCTTGACAGCCCCTGGAGAGCGGAATACAAAGGCGCTGCGTTGCCACGACACACAGCGTAGCGATCCGATGATTAGCGATTTGTGACGGTTATGGCTGGCGAGATTGAAGAAGACGAGGATGATTACGACATGCCGCTATCCGAAGAGGATCTCGATGATTTCGAGAGCGACGGCGCCGAAGAAGAAGAGGGGGTCGTACTGGATCCGCGCGAACGTGCGGCCCGATCTCTGGAAATCCGGCGCGCGATCGAGTCACGTATCGAAGAGCGAAAGATGCGCAGCGACCTGGATTACCTCGAGGTCGACGACGACGCCGCCGAGGACGACGACGCGGACGAGTAAGTTGTCCGACCTCTCATCCGCACATTGACGGCCCGCCGACCCGCCTGCTTACAGGTACTGGGGGGCGGTCACAGCCAAGCGCTCGCGCTTCGCCGGTTTGCAGCGCAACCGCTCCCAGTCGTGCGCGTCACCCTCGTTTCGCTGCACACACCTTATTCAGGGATCTTGATTGAGGGATGCTGCCGGGATATCGCCGGCCACTACGGCTGCGACGACATGCACCCGGCGTTTCACTCCGGGCTGGCAGGCCCTGCGCGACGAATCGCGCGCGCGATCCACGCTGCGGTGGGTCGTGGTCGGCGGTGGGGCGGGGTCGAGTTGGCGCTGGCGGTCCATCATGCGCTGGGTCCGGCCGCGGTTCGGAATGGTCTGGTCACTGCAGCCGCACGTCTGTTGGAAGGTCACGCGAGACCCGTCCAGCAGCGCCTCGAAACGGTGCTGGCGAGCGGAGGAATCGATGTGCGCACCGACTTCAAACCGGCGTGATCGCGGTCGGACAGGGCAGCGTATTCGCCGACAGCCTTCGCAGCGCGGTGCTTTTTCGGCGCACGCAGGGTGGGTGTGGCCGGAAAGACCGCATCGATGGGCACTGCATGACGCGCTTCGAGTGCTTGGCCGGGTAAATGTCGCGAGTTAGCGTCATTTTCGTGACCGACCCCATGTGCAGCTGGTGCTGGGGTATGGCGCCCGAGATCGAGCGGGCGCGCCGCGACGGCGCTGCCGAGTTCGATTTCGATTGTCTGCTCGGCGGCATCAACGTCGACAGCAGTCGTCCGATCAGCGACTTTGCGCGTGCACGTCTCGCCGACGTCTGGCGTCGCGTCGTCTCGGTGACGCAGGCGCATTTCGGCAGTGGCCTCCCGCCCGGCGACTTCGTTTACAACAGCGTACCCGCGTGCGTCGCAGTCGAAGCAATGCGCGAAGTCACCGCCGCGCCGCCGTTCGAGTTCGTGCATCGTCTGCAGACGCGTTTCTTCACGGAAGGCGTCGACGTCGGCAACGAGCTGGTACTGATCCGCGAAGCGGTTGCAGCTGGCGCCGACGAGTCGCGCTTTGTCGGCGCGTTTCGATCGCCGGCGACGCTGGCGCGCGTGCGTGCGGGGTTCGAACTGGCAAAAGCGTTCACATCGGCGTTGCCGAGCGTTCAGGTCGATGTGGCGGGTAAGCGCGGCCTCGTCGCCGGCGGTTACGTGGACGCACCCACGCTGCTCGAGTCGGTGCGCGGGTATCTCCGCCGCGTGGGAGCGCCCTAGAAAAAGCTCGCGACGGCCGGTCGGAACCGGTCCATGTCGACCAGGAACGAGTCGTGCCCCTGAATCGATGGCAGTATCTGAAAGCTCATTTCGGGCACGACGCCCTTCAGACACTCCGCCAGTTCGTTCTGCTGGTGCACTGGGAACAGGAAGTCGGTCTCGACACCGATCACCAGCGCCCGATCGAGTTGCACACGCGACATGCCGCCGGCCAGGCTGCCGCCATGGTCGGCCGCGTCGAACAGATCCATCGCGCGCGACAGATATAAGTAGCAGTTGGCATCGAACGCACCGATGAACTTGTTGGCGTGTGCCTCGAGATACGATTCGACTTCGAAATCGATCCGAAACGGACCGTGGTTCGCGACTTCGTCGGTCGCACGCTCGCGCCCGAACCGCTGATCCCATTCCCGGGCCGACCGATATGTGATCATGCCGAGCTTGCGCGCGAGCCGCATGCCGACGATCGGACCTTCGGCAGTGGCGTAATGGCCGTCGCTCCAGGCCGGATCTTTGCGGATCATCTCGCGCTGCAGCGACCGCAACGCGATGGCGAACGGCAGGCTGCGGCTTGCGGAGGAGATCGACACCAGGCCGCGCGACAGATTCGGGTGCAGCATGCAGAACGCGAGTGCCGTCATTCCTCCCATCGACGCGCCGACCGTCGCGAACAGCGACTCGATCCCGAGCGAACGCACCACTTCCGCCCCGGCGCGTGCGATGTCCTCGACGCACAACACCGGAAACGTCAGCCGATAAGGTTTGCCGGTCTCGGGGTTGAGCGAGGCGGGACCGGTCGAGCCGAAACAGCTTCCCAGCGAATTGACGCAGATGACGAAGTAACGGTTGGTATCGATGGGTTTGTCCGGGCCCACCATGTCTTCCCACCATCCGGCCGTCGGGTCTTCCGGCGACGAAGCGACGTGCGCCGACGGAGACAATCCGGTGAAGACCAGTACGGCATTGTCGCGGTCGCGACTCTGCTGACCCCAGGTCTCATACGCGATCACCGGGTCTTTCAACCGACCGCGCATCATCGGAAAGACACCGGTCAGCTTCAGCAGCCTGCGTGCCGACGTCATGCTTGCTCACCAACGGGTCTGAACGAGGGACGGGCTTTATAGCAAGCCGTTCTGGAGGCGGGAAGGGCCGTACAATAGCCGTTAGCGATCCTGGTGAGGCGCACCGCGATGGTGCTTAGTGTTAGCCAGCGCACAAAGAAGCCTCCGGAAAGAGGCGAGACTGGGTAGATTAGGGGCATTTTGCGCAGTCGATCATTCGATCCATGTCATTATTGTGACGGATTTGATCGGGATGTCAGACAGCGCCATCGAGCATGCGCCAACAAACCTGATGAGGGGCACGGTTTGCCATCATCGTGATATCACGGGGTTTTTTTTGTCGCGCGCCTAGCCAGCGGCGATTGGCGTCGTACAATCGGCATCGCAGTAGAGGAGACCGCATGCTTCAGCGAGGCGATCCGGGCGTTTTACCCGAACCGGTGTTTCTACGCGGCCGCTACGCCGCTAGAGCTGCGGTCCAACACGCGAGCCACGTCGCGCCTGTGCGCGGGCTGATTGCGTTGTTCGTCAAGAACTATCAATACGGCGGCACGCAGCGTGTTCTGCTCCGGCTCGCCAACAAGCTGTTCGATTACGGGTATCCGGTGCACGTCGTATGCCCCGGTACCGGTCCGCTGGAGTCGACGCTCAAGGACGGCGTACGCCGCGTTAAGATCGTGCCCGGCAACCAACTGCATGCGCGAGCGTTGGCGTTGCGTGCAAACTCGGCGGCCGCCGCCGATTTGTTGCTGCCGCTCGTGCTGCCGCTGCATCCGTTGAAGGGGCTGCCGCTGCTTGGCCCGCTGGCGACCTATCTGAGGGAGGCGCGGCCCAGCGTACTGATCTCCGGCACGGCCAGTCTCAACGTCGTGTCGACGCTCGCAAAGCGTCTCGCCGACGTGGACACCGGTCTCGTGCTGACAGAGCACGTCTCGACCGATCAGCGTCGCGTCACCGACTGGCGTTTTGCGCGCCGATATCTACCTTCGTTAATGCGGCGGACGTATCGCGACGCCGGCGCGATCGTCGGCGTATCGACCGGCGTCGCCGCCGACCTCCGTACGCTGCTCAAGGTACCGGTCGAGCGTGTCCGCTGCATCTACAATCCCGCGGTCCCCGACAACATCCAGTCGCTTGCGCGTGCGAGCGTTCCCCACCGGTGGTTCGACATCGATCAACCTCCAGTGATTCTGTCGGCGGGTCGTGCCGGCCGCACGAAGGATTTCGCGATGCTGGTGCGCGCGTTCGCGCGGGTGCGCAGCGAACGACCCGTGCGACTCGTGATTCTGTCTTCCGGTGCACCGGGCTCGGCTGCGAGCGCTCACCTCGACTCGCTGCGCACTCTGGCGAGAGATCTCGGTGTCGCCGAAGATTTTGAGATCCTCGACTTCACGGCGAACCCGTTCGCGTACATGGCTCGCGCAGGCGTGTTTGCCTCGTCGTCCACGTCCGAAGGATTCGGCAACGTCGTTGCCGAGGCGCTCGCCTGCGGCTGTCCAGTCGTCAGCACGCGTACCGACGGTCCGATCGAGGTGCTCGAGAACGGCCGTTACGGTCGCCTGGTTCCGGTCGGGGACGTCGGCGCGATGGCCGCGGCGTTGAGTGCAACACTGAGCGCTCCGCGCAATTCTGCGGAGTTCGTGCTTCGTGCCGCCGCTTTCGGTGAAGATCGGGCCGCTCGGGCATATGAGCTCCTGTGTCGCGAGGTCGGCGCGCCAGCGCACGCCGTGGAGGCCTAGGAACTCGCGGCGGGCGACACTAGACTTCGGTCCGTGCCGCTACTCCTCAACGACCGGCGTTTCGCCGAACTCACGATCAGTATCGGGGCGATGCTGACGAGTTTGGTATTGTCGGTCATCCATCTCGCGTTCGATCCGTTGCCCAACCCAGACGGGGTCGTGTACCTGCTGGCTGCTCAAGCGTGGCTCGACGAGGGTTACGGCGCTGCCGCGGCCATCTATCCGCTGCCCGTCTATTCGATATTGATCGCATGGGCCCACGCAGCCAGCGGGTTGGGCTTGCTGACGAGCGCACACTGTCTCGACGCTTTTCTGATTGCGGGTTCGGTCGTGGGGCTGCAGCGACTCGTCGCTGCGCTCGGTGGAACCGTGCGGGCCCAATTGATCGTGGTGGTGCTCGTGCTGCTGCTGCCGGAACTCAACGGATATCGCAGCTTCCTGCTGCGCGACTTCGCATACTGGATGTTCGCGTTGTTTGCACTCGTACTGTTGGTGCATCACTCGATCGCACCGACGTTTTCGCGCGCTGCAGGTTTCGTCGCCATGTGCGGCTTTGCCGCGGCTTTTCGCGCCGAAGCGATTCTGCTGTTGGTAGCGACGCCGCTTGCTTTGCCGTTCGGTGAGGTCGGCAGGCGCGCATTCGTGATGCTCGCGATCTGCGCGTCGGTTGTGGCGGCGTCGGTGGCACTGGTATTCGTCGCGTTGTCCGCGCCGCCGTCGACGGTGTGGCTCGTGCAGACGCTGCATCAGGCCATCAGTCTCGCGGCGGAAGTTCCGGGAGGCATGGAAGCGCAGATCGCGGGTTTCGGGGCTCATGTGCTCGATCCGCGATTTCACGACTATGCGGCATCCGGAGTCGCGGGAGGTCTCGTCGCAATGATCGCGGTGCACGTCTGTAACGCCGCGTCGTTGCCGTTGACGGCGATCGCGATCGCCGGCCTCGCGACCGGTGTCTCCGGCTGCATCGATCGCCGCGGAGCGCGGATTGTCTTCGCTGCGTTCGGCGTCTCGATTCTCGCGCTCGCTGCGGTACTCATGGCGCGCGGAATCATTCAGACGCGATACGCGATGCCCTCGGGACTGTTGTTGTTGGTCATCGCCGCATTCGCCATCGACAGTTGGTACGCGCGCGCGAATTCGCCGAGCACGCGACTGCGCAGGGCATCGACGTTGCTCGTCGTTTACCTGCTTGGTGAAGCCGCGTTCGGTCTGTTCAATTCCAAGCACCAGTACGTGGACGCGGCGCGTTGGCTGGCGCAGCACACGGAACCCAACGCGCGGATATTCAGCACAGATCTGCGCGTGCTGTACCTCGCGGATCGCCCGGTGAACTGGCGTAACCCGAATGCCGACGCCTCCGCGGCAATGGCGCCGGCGGGGACATATGACTATTGGGTTGTGAACGCAGCTCGCGACGGGGCGGAGGCAGATGCGTTCGCAAGCACAAGCGGAGTGTCGCCGGTCGTGCAGTTCGCCAACAGGAAGGGACAGGCCCTGCGAATCTATGCCGCGTCGTCGCCAACGACCGAACCCGGCCTGGTGCGTTGACGAGGACGGTCGTGTCGCGCACCCCCCGAGGTAGTGCGCGACTCGATCGGGTCGTCAGGCGGGATTACGGCAGAAGTCGGCGATGTTCACCGCAGTGTCGCGACTGATTTCCGGGCACGCGATCGGGAAGATCTCGGTTCCGTGGATCGTACCCATCACCTGGCGACAACGGGCCTTCACTCCGGCGCGCAGCAGCAGCCGATAGAAGCCGACGCCTTCGTCGCGCAGCGGATCGCATTCGTTGACGCTGATGATCGTCGGTACCAGACCTTGCACGTCTTCCTCCGTAGCGAAGCCGGGCCACGCCAATGGATTGCGGCGTTCGAGTTCGAGGATGCCGTAGGCCATCGGTCCCTGATTGTTGTGCAGGTCGAGCAGGATGCCGTTGTTCTCTTTCGACGACGGGTTCTGCGGCAACGGCCACATGCCAGCAATGTACGGGCACAGCGCGTACAGCCCGCGAATCAGGTTCAGATCGCCGTCGCGCTTCAATCGCAGCCCGGTCGCTAACGTGAGATTGCCGCCACCGCTTTCACCGGCAACGATGATGCGCGTCGTGTCGATGCCAAGCTTAGCGCCATGCGCAGCGACCCACTTCAGACCGGAGACACAGTCGTTCAGACCGGCTGGATAGGGCGCCACTTCGGGCACCGACGACGGCGTCAACGCATTGCGGAAGTCGACCATTGCGACGGCGACGCCCTGCGCCGCGATCATGCGCCCCCACGCGCGATAGTTGCCGTCGTAGCACGACATCGACTGCATGCCGCCGCCGTGTATGTAGTACACGCACGCGACCGGGTCTTTGGAGGTCGGACGAATGAACTGGATGTTGATCGTGTTGCCATCCGGCTGCGACGGGACCTTGTAGTCGGTGATGGTGAGTCCGGCCGACGGCGCGATCGCTTCGGTATTGCACATCTCGAGGAAACCGCTCAGCGCTTCGCGCTGAGCGATGGCTTCCTGAGTATTGGCGGCGGCCAGCAATTCTTCGCGGTTCGAGGCGTTGCGTTGTCCGCCGATGTCCATCGCGCCGAACAACGCCTTGATGCGTGGGTCGATCCTCGGATCTTCGGTGATTCGGTTTGCCATCGTCGTTCCTGGTTTGAAAAGTGGTTCCATCTTCCATCAAGGTCGCATCACTTCCAACCACCGACGACCGTGCTCGCCGCGGCGTGCCCTGATACGCTATCGCGCCATCGATTTCACCAAGCCGCCGCATTTGAACCAGATATCACCGCGCGAACCGGCGCGCTCGATCGACCTCGAAAATCTCGTCAAACGTTTTCCGAACCAGAATCGCGACGTGATCCACCGCATGTCGTTCATCGTGCCCGCGCGACAATGCGTTTCGCTGCTCGGACCCTCCGGGTGCGGCAAAACGACGCTGCTGCGGCTGCTGATGGGCATCGAGCGACCCACCGAGGGGCGCCTCTGGATCGACCCGGAGCTGGCCGGCCACCTATCGTACGTGTTTCAGGAGCCTCGCCTGGTGCCATGGCGAACCGGGTTCGAGAACGTGAGGTTGCCGCTGGAACTGGCGGGCAGGTTGTCGACCGGGATCGACGACGAAATCGAGTCGCTGTTGACGTCGCTGGGGCTTGGCGAGCGCATGGCGAACTTTCCGAGAGAATTGAGCGGTGGCATGCAGATGCGGGTGTCGTTGGCGCGCGCTCTGATCACCCGACCGAAAATCCTGCTGCTCGACGAACCGTTCGCCGCGCTGGACGAGCGAACGCGATTCCGCCTGCAGGATCTGTTGCTCGATCTGCGCGCGCGGTTCGATCTGCAGTACGTCTTCGTCACGCATTCGATCTCGGAGGCGGTGTATCTCGGCGATCGCGTATTGCTGATGGATCGCACCGGGCAGATCGACACGGATCGAGCGATCGATTTCGTAGATCGCGATCAGTCGCTGAAGTTGACGCCGGCATTCAACGAATGCGTGAGTGCGTTCGCGCGACGCTTTACCGAACTGGAG